>NZ_JAQYWW010001014.1:0-85099 GCF_036322525.1 Streptomyces sp. BE20
GCGGTCGGGAACACCGCCTACCCCGACGACCAGCCCGTCCTGCTGCACTACGACGGCCGGGACTGGACCAGGGTCACCGCCCCCGCCTTCACCGGCCTCTACGGCGAGTACCAGAGCGTTGCGGCCAACGGGCCCGACGACATATGGGTGGTGGGCCGGGCCGTCCTCACTGACCAGGACCGCGGCCACCCGCTGGTCGCCCACTACGACGGCCGCTCCTGGAGCACGGTGGCCGCCCCGGAGGGCGTGGCCGGCAAGCTGTGGTCGGTCGCCGCCGTCCCGGGCGGCATGGCCGCCGTCGGCTGGGACACGAGCGGCGGGCCGGACCGGCCGCTCGGCCTGCGCTTCACCCACGGCCGCTGGGAGACGCTCGACCTCTCCGTGCCCGGCTACGCCGACCTGTCCTACCAGGCGGTGGTGGCCGGGCCGGGCGGCCGGTTGACCGCTGTGGGCGCCGGCACCACCCCGAAGTCGTCGACCTACCAGCCGATGGCGCTCACCGGCCGCAGGTGACGCCGTCCCGCTCCCGTGCCCGGCCCGGGGCACGGGAGCGGGGAACGCGCGGACCTGAACGTTCAGTTCGCTACTCGGCCGGCCAGACGCTCACCTGCCGTTCGTTTCACCGTCACCGTGACGGCAAACCGAACGGCATTTTCGGATCCAGACCTCCGCACCCTCGCTGACCAGGCACGCAAGGTTCAGGCACGGCCACTGAACAGCATCGTGTCCTCCGGCACCCCTGTGCGCTCGGTGCCGGAGGTCTCGTCGAGGTAGGCCCACCGGAACGGCACCCCGCGCGCGGTCACCGGGTCCTGGCCGTCCATCAGTTGGAAGTGCAGGTGCGGTTCGGAGGAGTTGCCCGAGTTCCCGCATGCGCCGATCGGCTGCCCGGCCCGCACCCGGTCCCCGACGGCGACCGTGACCGAACCGCGCCGCAGGTGGGCGAAGCCGGCCACCACCCCGTCTCCGACGTCCAGCAGCACGTGGTTGCCCCACAGGTGGCGCGGCCGGCCCAGCCCGCGGACGAACCCCTCCGGGTAGAGGAACCCGTAGCCGGGCAGCGATGTGCGCGACCAGTGGTCGCGCATCCGGTCCTCCACCGCCACCACCACTCCGTCGGCGGGTGCCAGGACGGGCCGGCCGAAGGTCGGGAAGCGTTCCGGGCGGCGTCCGAACGGCCAGACCGTGGCGAACTGCGGTCCCTGGTCCTCGCCGTCGTCCGGGGCGTACGTGAGGTCGATGGCGTACGTCTGCGCGTGGCTGTGGGTGTGACTCGGCACCTTCGTCGCGGGCCCGTTGAGGGCCGTCCAGCGACCGGTCACGGGCACACCCACCGCCACCGGCTCCCGTGCGGCGACCGGTCGTTGGCGTCGGACCAGCAGCCAGTGCAGCAGTCCGCCGAGGGCTAGCAGGGCGACGCCGGTGATCCACAGCGGTCCGATGCCGGAACCGTTCACCAGGACGCAGACCGCCCCCGCACCGAAGATCGGCCCGTGCCGCTTCCAGACGGTCATCAGCATCGGCAGCCCCCCGGCGGCAGGTCACGTGGTCGACGCGGACGGAAGCCCGCGCGATCACCGTACCCGGACACCCGCCGTGCACGGACGGCCGAGGCGGCGCGGTGGGGCCGTGTGGCGGTGAGGCAGCGGGGCGGAGGGCTTCAGGTGAGGTGCCGCAGGTAGGACTCCGGGCGTTCGAGGTAGCGGCGCCAGTGGTCGACGAGGGCGAGGTCCTGCCAGCGGGTGGGCCGGATGCCGTGCTCGCCGACCTCCAGGACCGCCGCGTCCGGGGTGGCGGCCAGGATCGGGGAGTGGGTCGCGCAGACCACCTGCGCGCCGGACCGGCCCAACTCCTGGAGCAGGGCGACCAGCCGCAGGCTGGAGGTGAACGAGAGCGCCGCCTCCGGTTCGTCCAGCACGTACAGGCCGGGCCCGCGGAACATCGACTCGAAAACGGTGAGGAACCCCTCGCCGTGGCTCATCAGGTCGGTGCGCTCCTCCCAGTAGCCGGGCCATCCCTGCTTCTCGGCCATCATCCGCATCGCCGACTCCGCCCGCAGGAAGAACCCGCGCCGCCCGGAGCGCGGGCCGGAGGCCATGGCGAGGCCGCGCGGGGTGTACTCCAGGCGCAGGCGCTCGCCGAGGGCGCTCCTCTCGCGCGGCGACGCGTACCGGGAACCGCCGCGCCCGCCGTACGAGTCGAGGCCGAACGCCTCGGCCACCGCCTCGACGACGGTCGACTTGCCACTGCCGTTCTCGCCGACCAGGAACGTCACCGGCGCGGGCAGGGTGACCCCCGCCCCGACGAGCGCGCGCACGCACGGGACCGTCCACGGCCACGCGTCGCGGTCGTCCGCGCCGAGCAGCTGCGGGTGGACGCGTAGGCGTTCGACGATCATGCGGGGCCTCTCCGGGAAGTGCCCGACCGCCGTCGGAAGCTCGGTGGCCGTACGTCCGAGCCTAGGCGGCGGGTACGACACTCCGGGGTGGGCCGGGGCCGCATGTCGGCGGCTACGCCCGGCGCAGCCCCAACTCTCCCGCGCGCAGGCCGGCCTGGAAGCGGGAGCCGGCTTCGAGCCGTGCCATCAGCTCGGCCACCCGCCGCCGGTAGGTGCGCAGCGAGAGGCCGAGCCGCCGGGCCGCCACCTCGTCGGTGAGCCCGGAGGCCAGGGAGCGGAGGATCGTGCGGCCGTCCGCGTCGAGGTGCGGGACGTCGCCGGACAGGTAGGCGTCGAGGTCGACGGCGCTGTCCCAGACCGCTTGGACCAGCGCGTGCACGCCGTCGATCAGGGCCTGCGACGTGGTCACGGTGTACTCGCGGCCGGCGGGGGTCTGCCGTCCGGCCAGGATCATCACCCGCCGGTCGATGAGGATGGTCTCGTGCGGCAGCGGTGAGCCGCTGATCCGGACGAGGGCGCCCGCGTCCTGCACCAGCCGCAGGTGGACGCGGGCCTCCTCGTCGGCGAGGGCGACCGGGCTGAGGAGCTTGCGGGTGGTGAAGCCGGGTGCGGCGGTGTCCCTCGGCCGGGTCCGGACCTCGGCCCTCGCCTCCGGCCGGGACCACGTGCGGAGGTCCCTGGCCGCGCACAGGAACTCCGTCTGCGCGGACTCGAAGAGATGGCCGGCGCGCGCGGTCAGTTCCGCGTCGCCGTGGACCGAGAACACCTGCTCGTTGCGCATCCGTCCAGTCTGGCAGCAACTGGCCACGGTCTCGCCGGGGTTCGTGGCGGCGGACAGCATGGCACGCATGACGACCACGACGTTCCCGCTCGGCGGCGACCTCCCTGTCAACCGGCTCGGCTTCGGCGCGATGCGCCTCGCCGCCGGCACGTTCGACGGCCCGCCGAGAGACCCGGCGACCGGTGTCGCGGTGCTCCGGCGCGCCGTCGAGCTGGGCGTGAACCACATCGACACGGCCGGCTTCTACAACCGCGGAGCGGTGCGCGCGAACGAACTGATCCGCAGGGCCCTGGCCCCGTACCGGGACGACCTGGTGATCGCGACCAAGGTCGGTCCGCTGCCCGGTCCGGACGGCGTGCCGATCGGGCAGGCGGGGCCCGGCCACCTGCGCGGCCTGGTGGAGGCGGACCTGCGGGCCCTCGGGCTGGACCGGCTGGACCTGGTCTACCTGCGGGTGGGCGGGCTGACCGGGCCGGGCACCGAGTCGATCGCGGAGCGGTTCGCGGTCCTCGCCGGGCTCCGCGAGCAGGGGCTGATCCGGCACCTGGGCGTGAGCAACGTCGACGCCGCCCAGCTCGCCGAGGCGCGGGCGGTCGCGCCCGTCGCGGCGGTGCAGAACTCGTTCGAGAACGGCCCGGGACTGCTGGCCGCCTGCGAGGCGGCGGGTATCGCGTACGTGCCGTACTTCCCGCTCGGCGGGGGTTGGGTCCCGCTCGACCTCGAACGGCTCGGCCGGGTGGCCGCCCGGGTGGGCGCGACCACGTCGCAGGTGGCGCTCGGCGCGCTGCTGGCGTCCTCGCCGTCGGTGCTGGCGATTCCGGGTACAGGGTCGCTCGACCACCTGGAGGAGAACCTCGCGGCGGGCGGTCTGGTGCTCGGTGCGGAGGACCTGGCCGAGCTGCGCGCCTGACCGGGGGCACGGGGCGCGTCCCGGACTGCGGCTGCGCGGGCTCCCGTGGCGCAGGGTGGTCCTGCGGATCCGGGTGTTCCTCCGTCCGCGCGGCCGGTCCCGGGGCGGTGGCGGCTTCCGGTCGATGAGCGGGCGGCGGGGCGTGGGATGCGCGACCCGCGCGACCCGCCCGGCCCGGTGCGTCCCGCCCGTTCCCGCCGTGCGGCGCGGTGCCGGGAAACGCGGCAGCCGGCGGCGGGTGCTGGCGACAATTCCCCTGTCATATGCGGAACTTCACGGTCCCTCCCTATAGTCGCCGAGGCGTCTTTGGCGGGGTGCCCTCGCCGGAGCGCCGTCCGGCCGCGGGTCGCAGCGGCACATCACCACCGACAAGCGAGGGCGGAACCATCGTGCGTGGGAACACCAGGGGCAAGAGGGTCGGGATCGCGGGCTGTCTGCTGGCCGGGATCGCGGCGGCGGCCGTCGTCACGGCCCCGGCTGCCGAGGCGCGGACCGCGTCCCCGACCCGGACCGAGGGCGTGAACTGCAGCACCGGGAGCTTCGGCTCGGACGGTAACCAGTGGTACTACAACATCTCCTGCTCGGCCTGGGGCACGAGCAAGTGGTGGGTGAACATCAGCTGCTCCGACGGCACCACCCGCACCTCCGGCCCGAACACGGTCTTCATGAACGTGCGGGTCTACTGCCCGCCGAACACCACACCGATCCAGGGTTGGGTGACCTACACCGCCTGACCCGGGACCGGCCCGGGCGACCGGGCCCGCCCGGGCCGGTCTGCGCCGCCGCCCCGCTCGGGGTGGCGGCGCCGCACGTCGGCGGGCCGACCTGCGGCCGTCACTCCGTGAGCTCCCGCGCGGCCGGCTCGGGGCCGGTGGCGGGGTCGCGGGTGAGGAGGTAGCGGGCGCCGGGGCCGCCGGCGGCGGCGCGGTCGCCGGCGTTGTAGAGGGAGCAGCGGGTGAGCGAGAGGCAGCCGCAGCCGATGCAGCCGGTGAGCTTGGCCTTCAGGCGTTCCAGTTCGGCGATCTGCTCGTCGATCCGGCTCTGCCAGGACTGGGCGACGCCGTCCCACTCGGCGCCGCTGGGCGCGCGGCGCTCGGGGAGGCGGTCGAGGGCGACCTTGGCCTCGTCGAGGGAGAGGCCGACCCGCTGGGCGGCGCGGACGAAGGCGATCCGGCGCAGGGCGCCGCGGGCGTAGCGGCGCTGGTTGCCGGTGGTGCGGGTGGCGTGGATCAGCCCCATCCGCTCGTAGTAGCGCAGGGCGGAGGTGGCGAGGCCGCTGCGTTCGGAGAGCTGGCCGATGGTGAGGAGGTCGTGGCGGCCCGGGGGGTTGGCGGTCATGGGATCACTGTAGCGGCTTGACTTGAAGTCGACTTCAAGTTGGAGCATCGTGGTCATGACGACGAGCACCCTCCCCGCCATCCCCACCGCCACCACCACTCCCACCGCCGGTTTCGCGGACCTGCCGGGCCTGATGGCCCTGATGACCGGCGACGAGAAGCACGGGCCGGCCGCCACCTCCACCCTCGACGCCCTCTGGGTGCTCTACGACCGGGTGCTGCGGGTCTCCCCGGCCACCGCCGAGGAGCAGGACCGCGACCGCTTCCTGCTCTCCAAGGGGCACGGCCCGATGGCGTACTACGCGGTGCTCGCCGCCAAGGGGTTCGTCGCGCCGGAGGTGCTGCCGAGCTTCGGCGCGTACGACTCGCCGCTCGGCCACCACCCGGACCGGATGCTGATCCCCGGGGTCGAGATCAGCTCCGGGTCGCTCGGGCACGGGCTGCCGCTGGGGGTCGGTACGGCGCTAGGGCTGCGTGCCCAGGGGCTCACCGACCCGGTGGTCTGGGTGCTGATCGGGGACGCCGAGTTCGACGAGGGGTCGAACCACGAGGCGGTGGCCTTCGCCGGTGCGTACGGGCTGGACCGGCTGAACGTCCTGGTGATCGACAACTCCTCCGCCACGCACGGCTGGGAGGGCGGCATCGCGGCCCGGTTCGCCGTCGAGGGCTGGTCGGCCGAGACGGTGGACGGGCGGGACCACGAGGCGCTGTACGCGGCGTACACCGCCGAACACCCCGGCCGCCCGCGGGTCGTGGTGGCCCGGGTGGAGCCGAAGGACTCCTGACCGCCGCCCCGGCCCTCCTCCCCGCACCCCGCCCGCACCACCCCGCCCCGCACCACCCCGAACGGTAAGGAATCCCGACCGATGGACACCATGCGCGACCGCTTCGTCGACCTCACCGCCCGTCTGCTGGAGGACGATCCGCGATTGGCCGTCGTCCTGGCCGACGTCAGCGCCGCCGGCTTCACCGGGGCGGCCCGGCGCCACCCCGACCGCGTGATCAACGTGGGCATCCGGGAGCAGCTGCTGATCGGCGCGGCCGGCGGCCTGGCGCTCGCCGGGATGCGGCCGATCGCGCACACCTTCGCCAGCTTCCTGGTGGAACGCCCCTTCGAGCAGGTCAAGTTGGACCTGGTGCACCAGGGCGTCGGGGCCGTGCTGGTGAGCGCGGCCGGCTCGTACGACTGGCCGGCCGGCGGGCGTACCCACATGGCGCCGGGCGACGTCGCGCTGCTGGACACCCTCCCGGGCTGGACGGTTCACGTGCCCGGCCACCCGGACGAGGCGGAGCTGCTGCTGCGGCACGCGGTGGCGGACGGCGACCGCAACGTGTACGTCCGGCTCTCGGGGCACCGCAACGAGCACGCGGTGGCGGTCGAACCGGGCCGCTTCACCACCGTGCGCCGGGGCACCAAGGGCGTGGTGCTCGCGGTCGGCCCGATGCTGGACGCGGTCCTGGCGGCCACCGCCACCCTGGACGTCACCGTGCTGTACGCGGCGACCGTGCGGCCGTTCGACGCGGCCGGGCTGCGGGCCGCCACCGAGCAGTACGCGGACGTGGTGCTGGTCGAGCCCTACCTGGCGGGGACCTCCGCCAACGAGGCGCACGACGCGCTCGCCGACCGCCCGCACCGCGTGCTGGCCCTCGGCGTGCCGCGCAGGGAGCACCGGCAGTACGGGTCGATCCCGGAGCACCTGGCCGCCTACGGCCTGGACGCGGCCTCGCTGCGGGAGCGGATCGGCACGTTCCTCTGGTGAGGCCGGGTCACAGGCGGAGCAGCGCGACCGAGTCGGGCTCCAGCGTGAGGCCGTCGCCCGCCACCGCGTACCCGCCGTAGCCGGCCACCACCTCCGCCTCGCCGCCGAGCGGCACCGCGACGGGCGCCGTGCCCAGGTTGACCGCCGTCCGGTACCGGCCCCGGTGCACCACCAGCCACCCCGCGGCGTCGTCGAACTCGGCCCGGACCGCCGCGAGATCGGGGTCGGAGAGCTCCGGCGTCCTGCGGCGCAGGCGGATCAGCGTCCGGTACCAGTCGAGCAGTCCGGCGTGCGGTCCGCTTCGCGGTTCGGTCCAGTCGAGGACGGAGCGCAGCACGGTGGCGGGCTCCTGCGGGTCCGGTACGGACTCCGCGGCCCAGCCGTGTTCGGCGAACTCCCGTCGGCGGCCCCGGCGGACGGCCTCGGCGAGGTTCGGGTCGGTGTGGTCGGTGAAGTACTGCCAGGGGGTGGCGGCGCCCCACTCCTCGCCCATGAACAGCATCGGGGTGAACGGCGAGGTGAGCACCAGTGCGGCGCCGCAGGCGAGCCGGCCGGGGGAGAGGGCGGCGGAGATCCGGTCGCCGAGCGCCCGGTTTCCGACCTGGTCGTGGGTCTGGAGGTAGCCGAGCAGCCGGTGCCCGTGGGCGGGCGGGAACGGGCGGCCGTGGTGGCGCCCGCGGAACGAGGACCAGGTGCCGTCGTGGAAGTACCCCCGGGTGAGCGTCCGGGCGACCGCCGCCAGCGGGGTTTCGGCGAAGTCGCCGTAGTAGCCCCGGGACTCGCCGGTCAGGGCGCAGTGCAGGGCGTGGTGGAAGTCGTCGCTCCACTGGGCGGCGAGGCCCTGGCCGCCGGCCTCGCGCGGGGTGGTGGTGCGCGGGTCGTTGAGGTCGGACTCGGCGACCAGGAACAGCGGCCGGTTGGTGGCCGTGGCCAACCGGTCGACCTCGGTGGCGAGTTCCTCCAGGAAGTGGACGGCCCGGTCGTCGGCGAGGGCGTGCACGGCGTCCAGCCGCAGGCCGTCGATCCGGTAGTCGCGCAGCCAGGCGAGCGCGCTGCCGATCAGGTAGGCGCGCACCTCGTCGGAGCCGGGTGCGTCGAGGTTGACCGCCGCGCCCCAGGGGGTGTGGTGCCGGTCGGTGAAGTACGGGCCGTACGCGGGAAGGTAGTTGCCGGACGGGCCGAGGTGGTTGTGCACGACGTCGAGGACGACGCCGAGGCCCTTGCGGTGCGCGGCGTCGACGAACCGCTTCAGGCCCTCCGGTCCGCCGTAGGGCTCGTGCACGGCCCAGAGCGAGACGCCGTCGTACCCCCAGCCGTGCTTGCCGGGGAACGGGCAGACCGGCATCAGTTCGACGAAGTCGACGCCCAGGTCGACGAGGTGGTCGAGGTGGTGGGTCGCCGCCTCGAAGGTGCCGGCGGCGGTGAAGGTGCCGACGTGCAGCTCGTACAGCACCGCGCCGGGCAGCGGCCGGCCGCGCCAGTCGGTCCGTGACCAGCGGAACCCGGTGTGGTCGACGGCCCGGCTGGGGCCGTCCGGGCCGTGCGGCTGCCGGGGGGAGCGCGGGTCGGGCAGCGGGCGGCCGTCGTCGAGCACGAACGCGTAGTCCCCGGCGGGTGCGTCGCCGTGCCACCAGCCGGCGCGGGTGGTGTCGCGGGTCAGCGGGTGGCGGGTGCCGTCGACCGCCACCTCGACCAGCTCGTCCGCCGACGGGGCCCAGACCTCGTAGCGGGCCCCCTCACGCGGGGTCCCGTCACGCGGTGCCCCGGCATGTCCGGTCGCCTCACGGTGGGTCGCGGCGCGGCCGGCCGGGTGGTCGGGCGTCATGCCTCGCTCCTTCTGGTCAGCAGCGCCACCGGGTACGCCGCCAGCAGGTCGGCCACCGGTACCGGGCCGGGCGGGAAGTGGCGCTCGGTGAGCTCGTCCGTCCACCGGCCGCCGGCCGGCAGGTGCAGCTCGGTGGTGCGCCAGCCGCCGGCCCGGTCGAGGCCGTACGGCAGCCGGGTGACCGCGGTGACCACGTCCGCCCCGCGCCCGAAGGCGAGCAGGTGGTCGGCGGCGGGGCCGACCGCGGTCAGCGGCCGGTGGGCGCCGAGGGCCCGGGTCTTCCGCAGGTGCAGCGCGGTCGTGGTGAGGTGCAGCTTCTCCCGGGCCGGGTCGCCCGGCCGGGTCGTGGGCGAGTCGGTGAGCCGGACGGCCAGCGCCCCGAGGTCGACGACGCCCCGGTTGTCCGGGTCGACCAGGGTGTGGAGCGGCTCCTCGCTGCCCTGGTAGAGGTCGGGCACGCCGGGCACGGTGAGGTGCAGCAGCGCGGCGGAGAGCGTGTTGGACCGCGCGTACGGGGCGAGGGCGCTCACGTACCCCTCGACCCGGGGCAGCAGCCCGGGGTGGCCGAACACGGCGCGGGCGCGGTCGGCGAGGGCGCGCTCGAAGCGGACGTCGGGGGTGGTCCAGGAGGTGTGGACCTTGGCCTCCCGGGCCGCCTTGAGGACGGCGGTGACCAGCCGTTCCGGGGTGACCGGCCAGGCGGCGACCAGGGTCTGCCAGAGCAGCCAGTCGCTGTCCCGGTCCCCGCCCGGGCCGGCCGCGGTGGACCAGGCGGCGGCCTCCGCGGCCCAGGACCGGGGCTGCTCGGCGAGGACGGCGAGCCGGGCGCGGGCGTCGGCGCTGCGCTTGGTGTCGTGCGTGGAGAGGACGGTCATGGTGTGCGGCCAGTGCCGTTCGACGTAGTGGCACCAGGCGTGGAAGTCCTCCGGCCGCAGGCCCGGCCGGGCGGGCTCGCCGCCGACCTCGTTGAGGCTCAGCAGCGCGTTCCAGCGGTAGAAGGCGGTGTCCTCGACGCCCTTGGCGGCCACCGCGGCGGCGGTCTGGGCGAACCGGGCGGCGAACTCGTCCTGCACGGGACCGCGGCCGAGCCGGCCCGCCGCGAGGTCGGCGACCAGCCGGTCGGTGGGGTCGGCCGAGCCGTCGAGCGCCTCGTCCAGCTGCTCCGCGGAGGCGGCGGGCAGCGGCTCGCCGGGCCGGACGTACGGGCGGTAGGCGGGGTAGCCGGTGAGCAGGCGCTGCAGCGCGGCCCGCAGCCGCTGCGGCGGGTGGTCGGCGTACGCGGGCTCGGCGGCGCCGAGCCGGACGGCCAGCCGGACCAGCCGTTCGACCTCGGCGGCGAGCTCCCCCTCGGGGGCGACCATGTCGGCCCGGCCGCGCCGGGCGGCGGCGAGCGCCGGGTGCGGGTCGGCGCAGGGTTCGCCGGCCGGGGCCGCGCCGTCGGCGGGCGACGCGCCGGTGACGAACGCCTCGTACGCGCCGGCCAGCCGGCAGGCGCCCGCGTGGTCGGTGAGCACCCCGTCGATCCGGCGCAGCGCGTCGTACCCGGTGGTGCCGGCGCACGGCCAGTCGGCGGGGAGCCGCTCGTCGCCGGTGAGGATCTTCTCCACCACCGTGTACGCCCCGCCGGTGGCCCGGGCCAGCCGCTCCAGGTACCCGCGCGGATCGGCCAGACCGTCCGGGTGGTCGATCCGGAAGCCGTCCAGGACGCCCTCGCGGTGCAGCCGCAGCAGCACGCCGTGCGTCGCCTCGAACACCTCGGGCTCCTCGACCCGGACGGCGATCAGCTCGTTGACGGTGAAGAACCGCCGGTAGTTGAGTTCGGTGCGGGCCAGCCGCCACCAGGCGAGCCGGTACCACTGCCGGGCGAGCAGCTCGGGCAGCGGGAGCCGCTCGGTGCCGGGGCGCAGCGGGAGGGCGTGGTCGTGGTAGCGGAGGGTGTCGCCGTCGACGGCCAGTTCGCCGAGGACGGCGCCGAGCCGGTCGCCGAGCAGCGGCAGCAGGACCCGTCCGCGCCCGGGGGCGTCGGGCGGGCCGGGCTGGGCGCTCCAGTCGATGTCGAACCAGCGCGCGTACGGCGAGTCGGGGCCGTCCCGCAGGACGTGCCAGAGCGGCCGGTTGAGGTGCTCGGGTGCGGGGACGGCCATGTGGTTGGGCACCACGTCGGCGATCAGCCGTAGGCCGTGCCGGTGCGCCTCGGCGGCCAGAGCGCGCAGGGCGTCCTCACCGCCGAGCTGTTCCCCGATCCGGCCGTGGTCGACGGTGTCGTAGCCGTGGGTGGATCCGGGGACGGCCTCCAGCAGCGGGGAGAGGTGCAGGTGGGAGACGCCGAGGGCGGCCAGGTAGGGGACGGCCGCGGCGGCGTCGTGCAGGGTGAAGCCCGGCTGGAGCTGGAGGCGGTAGCTGGCGGTGGGGACGCCGGCGGGAGGGACGACGGCCGGGCGGGGCTGCGCGGGCTCGGCGGCGTTGGTCATGTGTCCATGCCTACCCGGCCGGGCCGGTACGCAAGACCCGTTGCTGACCCGAACAGGTGAGCGGCGCGGTGGACGGCCGGGCCCGGAGGCTCCCGCCGGGGCCGGCCGCGCCCTCGCGGCCCGGGCCCCTGCCGCCCGGTGCCCGCCACCGGCCGGCTGGTCTCTCGCCGGCCGGCGGCGGGCACCGTCCTTCCTGTGGGGGAGGCGGTGCGCCGGACCCCCGGGGGATCTCACGCGGGCCGTTGCAGCACCATCAGCGAGCGGTCGGTGAGCCAGAGGGTGTCCCCGGCCTTGACCCGGGCGCCCGACCCCGGCGCGGGCAGCCGCGGCTGCGCGGTGTCCACCACCACCTGCCACTCCTGCCCGTGCCCGGCCGGGACGGTGAACTCCAGCTGTTCGAAGTGCGCGTTGAACAGCAGCAGGAAGGAGTCGTCGACGATCCGCCCGCCGCGCCGGTCCGGCTCCGAGATGGCGTAGCCGTTGAGGAAGACGGTGAGGGACTTGGCGTAGCTGGCGCCCCAGTTGCGCTTGGTCATCTCCTCCCCGCCGGGTGTGAACCAGGCGATGTCCGTGAGGTCCTCGTACCCGCCGGTGCCGTCCCCGGTGGGGCGGCCGGAGAGGGCGGGGCCCGAGACGGGGCGGCCGTGGAAGAAGCGGCGGCGCCGGAAGACGGGGTGGTCGCGGCGGAGCCAGACCATGCCCTGGGTGAACTCCAGCAGCCGGGCGCCGGGCCCGTCGCCGTCCGGCCAGTGCACCCAGCTCAGCTCGTTGTCCTGGCAGTAGGTGTTGTTGTTGCCCAGCTGGGTGCGGCCGAACTCGTCGCCGTGCGAGAGCATCGGTACGCCCTGGGAGAGCATCAGGGTGGCGAGGAAGTTGCGCTGCTGGCGCGCGCGCAGCTCCTCGACCGCCGGGTCGTCGGAGGGCCCTTCGGCGCCGCAGTTCCAGGAGCGGTTGAAGGACTCGCCGTCCCGGTTGCCCTCGCCGTTGGCCTCGTTGCGCTTCTCGTTGTAGGAGACGAGGTCGCGCAGGGTGAAGCCGTCGTGGCAGGTGACGAAGTTGATCGAGGCGATCGGGCGGCGGCCGTCGTCCTGGTAGAGGTCGGAGGAGCCGGTGAGCCGGGAGCCGAACTCGGCGAGGGTGGCGTTCTCCCCGCGCCACAGGTCGCGGACGGTGTCCCGGTACATGCCGTTCCACTCGGTCCACAGCGGCGGGAAGTTGCCGACCTGGTAGCCGCCCTCGCCGAGGTCCCAGGGCTCGGCGATCAGCTTGGCCTGGGAGACCACCGGGTCCTGCTGGACGAGGTCGAAGAACGAGGACAGCCGGTCGACCTCGTGGAACTGCCGGGCGAGGGTGGCGGCGAGGTCGAAGCGGAAGCCGTCGACGTGCATCTCGGTGACCCAGTAGCGCAGCGAGTCCATGATCAGCTGGAGCACGTGCGGGCTGCGCATCAGCAGGCTGTTGCCGGTGCCGGTGGTGTCCTCGTAGAACCGCTGGTCCCGGGCCAGCCGGTAGTAGGAGGCGTTGTCCAGACCGCGCATCGACAGCGTCGGACCGAGGTGGTTGCCCTCGGCGGTGTGGTTGTAGACCACGTCGAGGATGACCTCGATGCCGGCCGCGTGCAGGGCCTTCACCATCGACTTGAACTCCTGCACCTGCTGGCCGCGGTCGCCGGTGGAGGAGTAGGAGGAGTGCGGGGCGAAGAAGCCGATCGTGTTGTAGCCCCAGTAGTTGGAGAGGCCGAGGTCGCGCAGCCGGTGATCACGGACGAACTGGTGCACCGGCATCAGTTCGATCGCGGTGACGCCGAGCTTGGCCAGGTGCTCGATCACGGCGGGGTGGGCGACGCCCGCGTAGGTGCCGCGGATCTCCTCCGGGATGCCGGGGTGGAGCCGGGTGAGGCCCTTCACGTGGGCCTCGTACAGGACGGTGCGGTGGTAGTCGGTGCGCGGCGGTCGGTCGGTGCCCCAGTCGAAGTAGGGGTTGATCACCACCGAGTGCATGGTGTGGGGCGCCGAGTCGAGGTCGTTGCGGCGCTCGGGCGCGCCGAAGTGGTAGCCGTAGACGGACTCGTCCCAGTCGATGTTCCCGCTCATCGCCTTGGCGTACGGGTCCAGCAGCAGTTTCGCGCTGTTGTGCCGCTGACCGAGCCCCGGGTTGTGGGGGCCGTGGACGCGGAAGCCGTACCGCTGGCCGGGCTGGACGCCCGGGAGGTAGGCGTGCCGGACGAAGGCGTCGGTCTCGCGCAGCTCGACGGAGGTCTCCGCACCGTCCTCGCCGAGCAGGCAGAGCTCGATCCGGTCGGCGCTCTCCGAGAACACCGCGAAGTTGGTGCCGGCCCCGTCGTAGGTGGCACCGAGGGGGTAGGGCTTCCCTGGCCAGACCTGCATGGCTCCTCAACTTCCTTGCTTAGAAGGAGAACTGACAGATAGTCCGATGGTCGGGCCGGACCCCGACGCTCTCTTCCCGGCCGGGCGGCCGGGCATGTGCGACGGTCGTGTGCCGTGACGCACGGCACAGTCCGCATACTCCCCGACGCGTCCCCCGAGGGCGGGGCCATTTGTGCCGTATTCGCCCGAACGGGTGTCCGCCCGGACTCCCGGGGCCGGTCCGCGGCCGGTCCGGGGTGCGTCGGGGACCCGGTCGGAGCGGTTCCGGCGCCCGTGCGCGGCCCTGCGCGATCCGGCGCGTCCCGGTGCCGTCCGGGGGCTTCCGGGCGGGCGGGGCAGGTGAGACGGTTGGGGCGGGCGGGGGTCGGGGCGCCGCCGTGGCCGAACCGGCTGCGGACGGTTCGCGGCGGGCAGTACTCTTGATCGTCCGGCCGCCCCGCACTCGTGGCGCAGTATCAGAAGGCCCGGCGGTGAGCCGTTCCGGACGAGCCGGACGGGCAGCACACAGACAGCAGCAGAGCCGGCCGTACGGCGAGCCGTACAGCGAGCAGGCAGCTCCGAGCAGGAACCAGGTGAGGTGGCGCATGGTGTTCCCCGCCGGCGGACGTGGCGGTGGGCCCGGCGGCCCCGACCGGGGCAGCGCCCGCAGCGAGGCGCAGACGGTCGTCATGCGCCCCGCCCTGACCGGCCGGGCGGTCGTGCCCGCGCAGGGCGGCCCGGTCGAGGTCCCCGCGCTGGCCTGGTCCGGCGCCGAGTGGGAGGACGCCTACCAGCGGGTCCGGCTGTCCGGCCGCGCCTACGTCTGGCTCAACCTCGTCGAGCAGCGGCTCCGCTCGCTCGTCGACGAGGTGCTGCACCCGATCTACGCGCCCGCCCACGGCGAGGACTGGGTCACGGCCGCAGCCGGCCCGGCGGGCGAGGAGTGGGCGCACCGGGCCGGCGCCGTCCGCGAGGTCAGCCGCCGCAAGGGCTACCTGCTCGACCCGGCCGACGACGACCCGCTGGTCTTCCTCACCCTGCCCCAGCTGCGGGAGCTGATGGTCCAGCACTGGCCCTGCTTCGAGCCCTACCTGGCGGACCGTCGGGAGATAGAACTGGCGCTGGACGAGCTGGAGGTCGCCCGGCACGTCGTCTCCCGCAACCGCGTCCTCACCGGCACCGTCCTCGCCCAGACCGAACGCGCCGCCGCCCGGCTGCTGGCCCTGCTCGACGGCGGCGCCGGCGGCGTCCCCGCCGACGTCGTCGAGTCCCTGGTCGCCGGCCGCTACGCGGACGTCGTCGCCGTCCACCCCGACCGGGTCCGGCTCCAGCGCGACCTGCCCGTCGAGGACCTGCTCGACGGCGCCCGGCGGCTCGACGCGCTGGGCATCGGCCTCGGCATGCTCTGCCAGAACTACACCGGCAAGCGGCTCGTCCGGCTCGCCACCGACGGCTGCCGGGTCCGGCTGCTGTTCCTCAACCCGACCAGCAGCGCCGTCCGCCGCCGCGAACGCGAGCTGGGCCTCGGGCGCGGCGAGCTGGCCCGCTCGATCCAGATGAACATCCTGCACGTCCGCCGGGTCCGCGCCCGGCTGCGGGACCAGGGCGGCTTCGAGATCAGGGTCTTCGACGAGACCCCCCGGTTCACCGCCTACCTGGTCGAGGGCCCGGCCGGTGCGGGGCAGCTCGGCGCCGGCGGTCGCCGCCAGACCCGGGACCTCGGCGTCGTCCAGCCCTACCTGCGCCGCGCGCGCGGCATGGAGTCGCCCGCGCTGGTGCTGCGTGGCGGTGCCGGCCAGCAGCCGGGCGGGACGGACGCCGGACTGCTGGAGGTCTACCGCGAGGAGTTCGAGGGCATCTGGGCGGACTCCCGGCCGGTCTCCTGACGCCCGTCTCCCCGAGCGGGGAGCCCGCGCCCCGGGGCCTCACCGCGGCGACCTCGTGACGGGACACCTCGCGAAAGGACCCCGCTGCGGCGACCTCGCGAAGGGACCTCGTGACGGGGCCTCGTGACGGGGCCTCGGCAAGGGGCCTCGCGACGGGTGCGGGCAGGGCGGCGGACGGGCCGTAGGCCGGACGGATGGCGACCGGCGGCTGATCGGCCGACGGACGGTCAGCCGGGGTGCACGTTCCGGGGGCGGGCCGGGCCGGGGCTTGCTAGCGTCGATTTCATGATCAGCAGGCCGGTTCCGGGCCTGCCGCGCGTCCCCCCGGCTGCCGCGAGCCCCCCTTCGGCTTGCCCGCGCACCCCTGCCCGTCGATCCGGAAGGCCCGCCGTTGTCCAGTCAGTACACGACCGACCCTGGCGCCCCCGGCGCCTCCCGTCGCAGCTTCGTCCGCACCGCCCTCGGGGCCGGCGCCGCCGGGGCGCTCACCCTCGGAACCGGCGGCGCCGCGCCCGCAGCCCCCGGGCCGCGCGCGACCACCGGCCTGATCCCGTTCCACGGCCTCCACCAGGCCGGCATCCTGAACCCCCCACCCGGGTACGGCACCTTCCTCGCCGTCGACGTCAACGTCGCCGACCGCACGGCGCTGGGGGCGCTGCTGCGCACCCTCACCGACCGGATCCGCTTCCTGACCGGTGGCGGCACCCCGCCCGACCTCGGCCCCGACGCCCCGCCCGCGGACAGCGGCACCCTCGGCACCGCCGCCGCCCTGCCCACCGACGACCTCACCGTCACCGTCGCCGTCGGCGCCTCCCTCTTCGACGCCCGCTACGGCCTCGCCGACACCCGCCCCCGCAAGCTCACCGCGATGCGGACCTTCCCCAACGACGCGCTGCGCCCCGCCGAGTGCCACGGGGACCTCTCGCTCCAGGTCTGCGCCACGAGCCGGGACACCGTCGAGCACGCCGTGCGCGACCTGCTGCGGGCGCTCCGGGGCGCGGTCCGGCCGCGCTGGCAGCTGGACGGCTTCCAGAACCGCGCCCGTCCGTCCGGCGCCGCGCGGAACCTGCTCGGCTTCAAGGACGGCATCGAGAACCCCGACACCGGCTCCGCCCGGGACATGGACGAGCTGGTCTGGGTCGGCGCGGGCGGCGGCGAACCCGCCTGGGCGGTCGGCGGCAGCTACCAGGTGGTCCGGGCCGTCCGCACCCTGACCGGGCCCTGGGACGAGGTGCCGCTGACGGACCAGGAGCGGATGATCGGCCGCCGCAAGTCCGACGGCGCCCCGCTCGGCCGCGCCAAGGAGAACGACAAACCGGACTACGGCCAGGACCCGAAGGGCGCCGTGATCGCCCTCGACTCGCACATCAGGCTCGCCAACCCGCGCACCGACGCGGCCCGGGGCAGCCGCATCCTGCGCCGCGCCTTCACCTACGACCGGGGCCTCGACGCGGACGGCGTCCCCGAGCACGGCCTGGCGTTCTGCTGCTACCAGCAGGACGTGGTCCGCCAGTTCGAGGCGGTCCAGACCCGGCTCGCCGACGAGCCGCTGGCCCGCTTCCTCCGCCCCACCGGAGGCGGCTACTTCTACGTCCTCCCCGGCGTCCGGGACGCCGCCGACTGGCTCGGCCGGACCCTGCTCGACGCGGCCTGAGCGCCGCCCCCGCCCGCCCCACCGGCCGGATTGTCGGAGGGGCGGGCGATGATAGGGGCTGTTTCGACCAGTAGGACGGAAGGACACACCCCTATGAGCTGGTGGCAGCAGCCACTGGTCGGCTTCGACCTGGAGACCACGGGCACCGACCCGGCCGTGGACCGCATCGTCACGGCCGCCCTCGTGGACACCGTCGGGGCCCGCCGGCTGAGCGCCACCGGCTGGCTCCTCGACCCGGGCGTCCCGATCCCCGCCGAGGCCGAGGCGATCCACGGCATCGGCGACGGCCTCGCCCGCGCCAAGGGCCGCCCGGCCAAGGAGGCGGTGGACGAGATAGCTGCCGCCCTCTGCGAGCGGCTCGCCGCCGGGCGTCCGGTGGTGGCCTTCAACGCCACCTTCGACCTCTCGCTGCTCGACGCGGAGCTGCGCCGGCACGGACTGCCGTCGCTCGCCGAGCGCCTCGGCGGCCCCGTCGGACCGGTCCTCGACGCGCTGGTCATCGACCGCGCCGTGGACAAGTACCGCAAGGGCTCCCGGACGCTCCAGCGGGTCTGCGAGGTGTACGGCGTCGAGCTGACCGACGCGCACGAGGCCGGCAGCGACGCGCTCGCCGCCGTCCGGGTGGCCGTCGCGCTGGGTGAGCGCTACCCGGCCGAGGTCGGCGCCGTCCCGCCCGCCGAGCTCCACACCCGCCAGATCGGCTGGTACCGGGTCTGGGCCGAGGACCTCCAGGCGTGGTTCCGCCGCGGCAAGGACCCGCAGGCCGTCATCGACCCCCGCTGGCCCCTGCGCTGAGGCGGCCGGCGGCCGGTGATCGCACCGCGCCCGCCCGACGCGGTGCGGGCGGCGGTGCGGGCACCGGTGCCCGGCGGCACACCCGGCCCGTGACCGGAACGCGGCCGGGTGCGGTCGCGTTGCCGATCCGCCGCCGGGCCGCCCGGCAGCCTGCCGTCCGGCGGTCCGTCTGCGACACTGCCGCCATGATCATCAGACTGGCCGAGCACGACCTCCCCGCCTTCCTCGGGCTCGCGGCCGAGGTGGAGGAGTGGTTCGGACCGATGGTGGCCGAGCCAGGGTTCCACCGGGCGGTGGCCGGGCACGCCGAGCGCGGGCTCGCGCTGGTCGCCGACGGCCCGGACGGCCCGCTCGGCGGGCTGCTCTTCGGGACCGGCCCGGACGGCCGCCACCACCTGCACTGGCTGGTGGTGGCCGAGCGGGCCCGGGGGACGGGCGTCGGGCGGGCCCTGGTCGACGACGCGCTGCGGCGGTACGTCCGCGGCCCCGCGACGGTGGAGGTGATCACCTTCGGCGCCGACCACCCGGGTGCGGTGGCCAGTGGCGCCAGGGTCTTCTACGAGCGGCTCGGCTTCGCCCCGGGCGAGCCCGCCGCGCCGGGGCCGGAGGGCGGCTCGCGACAGGTCTACCGGCTCGCCGTGGAGTAGCCGGCCTCCGGCGCGGGAGCGAGGAGGCGCGCCTTGGCGAGGGCGAACTCGGCGCCGTCCAGGAGGCCCTCCCGGTGCAGCACGGCCACTCGCTCCAGCTCCCGGGCGAGGACGGAGACGGCGTCGCCGGACTGCTCGTCGGGCGGGCGGACGGCGATCTCGGCACCGTCCGGGTGCCGCGGGTCGTAGCGGACGGTCACCCGGTCGCCGACCCGGGGCAGCGCGTAGGCCGGGAACGCCCCCGGCTGGGTGGTCGCGCGCTCCTCGCCGTCGAGGGTGCGGTACTTCACGGTGAGCCGCAGACCGACCCGGCGAGGAGCGGGGGTGGCCGCTTCCGTGAGCACGGTGACGGTGCCGGCGACGGTGACGCCGTGGTCGGCCAGTCGTCGGGCGAGGGCCCGTGCCCGACGGTGCACCGCGGTCTCGCGGGCCACCCGCCGTTCCGCGGGGACGCCCGCCAGGAGGGCGATCAGGGCAAACGCACCGATCGGGACCAGGAGCCAGGGGCGAGGGGCCCCGTCGGCGCCGTAGGCGCCCACCAGGGTGAGCAGGAGCCAGACCGGGAGGATCAGGCCGCCCGACATGCGGTGGCAGCGGTCGTCCTCGTCGGCGTTGTTGGCCAGGACGGCCGCGCAGACCATCGAGAGCAGCCAGCACACCAGGCCGCAGGTGATCTCCAGCACCATGGCGTTGGCGTCGCAGCCCGTCTCCCGGCCGCAGGGGTCGGCGGCGGGCACCCGCACCAGTCCGGCGGTGCCGAGCCGACCGGCCGCCACGGCGAGGCCGCACAGGAGGACGAGGGCCAGCAGACGGGGTCCGGTGATCCGGCGCTCTGTCGTCATGCGCGGACGGTAGTGCCGTTCGACCGCCCCCGGGGTGAACCGGGGCGGCCCGCGGGGGAAGATCCGGGTGAACGGGAGGCGTCGGCGGTGCGGCGTCTACGGCAGGGCGGGCCGGCGGTCCTCGGGGGCGCGTCCGAGCAGCTGGGCCTTGGCCAGGGCGAACTCGACCTCGTCCAGGGCCCCTTGACGGTGCAGGGCGGCGAGGCGCTCCAGGCCGTCCACGATCTCCGGCGGTGCGGCTCCGGGGGTGGTGGTGGGGACGGCGTCGTCGGGGCCGGGGTCCGTGACGGTGGCCCGGGCCACCGACGGGTCGTCCGGGTCGTAGCGGACCTCGGCGGGGCTGCCGCGGCGCGGGCCCCCGGGGGCGGGGAAGGCGCCGGTCACGGTGGTGGTGTGGACGGTGCCGGCCGGGGTGGTGAACTCGACGGTCAGCCGAAGGACGGGGTCGCCGTCGTGAGTGCTGCCGTCACCGGCGACGCCCACCACCGTGCCGGCGGCGGTGACACCGGACTCGGCCAGCCTGCGCTCCTGTTCGGCGGCGCGGAGCTGCTCCGTCCGCGTGGTGCGCCACCGCCGGGCGCCGAAGCGGTCGAGTCCGATCGTGGCCAGCGCGAGCGGGGCGACCGGGGCGAGCAGCCACGGGTGGAAGGTGTTGTCGGCGAAGGAGGCGCCGACCAGACCGAGGGCGACGCAGCCGAGCAGGACGCCGCGGTCGGAGGTGGCCGAGTCGCCGTCCAGCGGACCGTCCCCGTGCGCGGTGGTGGCGGTGCCCACCAGGGCTGCCAGCCAGCACAGGAGGCCACCGGCGAGGTGGACGGCGACGTCGAGGCCGCCGCAGGACCGTTCGGGCCCGCAGGCGTCCTCGACGAAGGCCCGGACGAAGCCGGTGCCGGTGATCCAGCCGGCCGCCGCGACGGGGGTGGCGAGCGCGAGCAGTCCGAGGACCCGACCGGTACTCAGGCGTGGTCCGAGCGGTCCGAGTTCCGTGGGGTGATCGGTGGCCATGGGCCGGATTCTAGGGGGCGTGGGTGACGGGACGGACGGTGCCCGGGTGACCGGATCAGCTCGCCGGGACGTCGAAGCGGTAACCCTGGGCCACCAGCCAGGGCAGCAGTTGCCGGAGCGCGGCGACGGTCTGGCTGCGGTCGCCGCCGCCGTCGTGGAGCAGTACGACGCCGCCGGGCCTGAGCCGGGTCCGGACGGCCGAGACGATCGCGGCCGTGCCGGGGCGGGACCAGTCGCGCGGGTCGACCGACCAGCCGAGGGGGCGCAGGCCGTTGTCCGCGGCGATCCGCCGGTTGTCCTCGGTGAACGCGCCGCCGGGGGCGCGGAACCAGCCGACCGCGGTGCCCGGGCCGCCGGCCCGGACGATCATGGCCTCGGCGTCGGCGATCTGACGGACCGCCCGGTCGTGCGGGAGGGCGGCGAACGGCTGCGGGTGGTCGACGCTGTGGTCGCAGAGCCGGTGGCCGGCCGCCACGATCCGCCGGACGGCGGCCGGATCGGCGGCGGCCTGCTTGCCGACCAGGCAGAACGTGGCCCTGGCGTGGTACTGGGCGAGCAGGTCCAGGACCTGGCCGGTGGCCGGGCCGGGGCCGTCGTCGAAGGTGAGCGCGACCGTACGGCCGCCGGACGCGGTGGAACCGGCGATCGTGGTGGAGACCCCGGTGGAGGGCGCCGGGGGCGCCGGAGTCCCGGGCGCGGTGGTGGTGGGGGACGGCGCCGGTGCGGGGGGTGTCGTCGGCCTCGCGGTCGGGGGGCGGGGGGTGGTGGGCTTCGGGGCGGGCGTGCGGGTGGGCGGTGACGTGACCGGAGGGGTGGCCGGGACGGAGCCGGACACCGGAGGGCCGGACGACGGCGGTCCGGACGGCGGTGGCGCGGACGGCGACGCGGGGGCGGTCGGTGCCGGGCCCGTCGGCGAGGAGGGCGCGGCGGTGGTCGTGCCCGGTTCGGGCCGGAGCGCGCCGTTGGCGGTGCCGCAGGCGGCGAGCGCCAGCGAGGCGGCGAGCGCGGCGCAGCCCGTGACGAGTCGGCGGCGCCGGGCGGAGGGCGAGGGGCGCGGCGGGGCGGAGTGCTGCGGCATGGCGGCGGCTCCTGAGGTGCAGAGGCGGATGCCGATCCTCGGTCGGGATGACTGTCGGATAGGACGCCGATGGCATCGACCCGGTTGCGCCCTCCTCGGGGGACACCCCGCCCCGACGGCCTTTCAGGGCCGCCGCCACGCGCGGTCCGCCGCCCGCCCGCCCGCCCCGCCCGCCCGCCGGACCGGCCGCCGGGTCAGAACGGGTACCAGCGCACCTCCGTCGCCCCCGAGCGCAGCGAGTCCACCCGCCGCCGGAACTCGGCGAGCGCGGCCGGGTTGCCCGGCACCTGCTGGGCGACCCAGGAGGCGCTCGCCGTCTCGCGGGCCCCGCGCAGCACCGTGAAGCCGGACCACTCGCGCACGTCCCAGCCGTACGCGTCGGTGAACGCCCGGTACTCCTCGGCGGGGACGCCGTAGCGGTCGTGGCTGAGTGCCAGGACCACCAGGTCGTGCTCACGCAGGTCGCGCGAGACGGTCTCCAGGTCGAGCAGGACGGGTCCGTCCGGCCCGATGTGGACGTTGCGCGGCAACGCGTCGCCGTGGATCACCCCGGTCGGCAGGTGCGGGTGGAGGTCGGGCAGGGCCGCGGCGAAGGTGTCCCGGCGGCGGCGCAGGAAGTCCACGTCGGCCGGGTCGACGTGGCCCTCGGCGGAGGCGAGCCAGCGTTCGACGGGGGCGAGCAGGTCGCGCCGGGAGAGCCGGAACGGCGGGTCGGGCAGCAGGTGCAGGGCGGTCAGCAGCGGGGCGAGGTCGGCCGGGCGGGCGGGCCGCCCGGCGGGCGGGAGCCGGTGCCAGAAGGTGACGGGGTGCCCGAGGGTGTGCCGCGGTTCGGCGGGCAGCGCGTCGTACGGGCGGACCACGGGGATGCCCCGGCCGGCCAGCCAGTCGGCGACGGCGAGTTCACGGCGGGTGCGCTCGGCCAGTTCGGGGCCGCGCCCGACCTTGGCGACCACGGCCGGGTCGCCGAGGTCGAAGACGGCGTTCTCGCCGAGCGCGAGCAGCCGCGCGCCGTCGGGCGCGGGAAGGCCGGCGGACTCGCAGGCGTGGGCGAGGATCAGCCGGGCCCGGCTCTCGTCGAAGGGGAGCATGGGGGTCCGTTCCGTGGTGGCGGTCGGGGCCCGCCTTCGTCCTGCGGCCTGCCGGGCTCCGGACGGACGGCGGGGGTGTGCGGGCGGGGGTGAGGGCGGGCTCCGGGGGGAGACGGCGATCATTCTGGCAAAGAGGTGCCGGGCCCCGCGTGTCGCGGGGCCCGGCGGGTGTGAGGTCGGAGGGGAAGGTCAGACCTCGATCCGGCGGTGCCGGGCCTGGAGGGCCGGCTCGGGGGCCGGCGGGGCGGTCGTCGCGGCGGGGGCGCCGACCGGCGGGAAGGTCTCGCCGTGCGAGAGGTTCGGCAGCCGGCCGAGCCAGCGGGGCAGGTACCAGTTGTGGTCCCCGAGCAGGGTCATCACCGCGGGCAGCAGGACCGCGCGGATGATCGTCGCGTCGATCAGCACCGCGACCGCGAGGCCGACGCCCATCTGCTTCATCGCCTGCATGGAGAGGGTGCCGAAGACCCCGAACACCGCCACCATGATCACCGCGGCGCTGGTGACCACCCCGGCCGTGGAGCGGATGCCGTGCGCGACGGCCGCCCGGGTCGGCATGCCCCGGTCGTGGCCCTCCTTGATCCGGGAGACCACGAAGACGTGGTAGTCCATCGAGAGGCCGAAGAGGATCACGAAGAGGAAGAGCGGCACCCAGGACTCGACCGCGCCGACCCCGGCGGTGCCGAGCAGGGAGGCGCCGACACCGTGCTGGAAGACCAGGGTGAGCACGCCGTACGCGGCGCCGACCGAGAGCAGGTTGAGCACCACGGCGGTGCCGGCGACGGCCAGCGAGCGGAACGAGGTCAGCATCAGGAGGAAGGCGAAGGCCACCACGAAGCCGAACACCAGCGGCATCGAGCCGGTCATCTTGGCGTTGAAGTCGTACGAGCCGGCGGTGCGACCGGTGACCGGGGCCTCGGTGCCGGGCACCTTGAGGACGGTGGAGGGCACCAGGTCCTCGCGGAGGGCCTTCAGCGCCCCGTTGCTGACGTCGTCGTTGCCGGTGCCGTTGAGCGGTATGTCGACGGTGGCGACGTTCTGCTCGGCGTGGACGGTGACGTCCACCGGACCGTGCATCCGGCCGCTGGCCAGGGCCTTCGCCTTGAGGTCGGCGATCGCCGCGGTCATCGCGGGGGAGTCGATGTCGGTGGACTTGATGACCACGGAGGCGGGGGCCGGGCTGCCGGGGAAGGCGGCCTCGATCTTCTGCGAGACGGCGACCAGCCGGTTGCCCTCGGGCAGCTGCTGCTGGAACGTGAGGTTGGCGGTGTGCATGGTGAGCATGGGCGCGGACAGGCCGAGCAGGACGGCGCCGGCGAGGACGGTGGCGGCCAGCGGGCGGCGCAGCACGGGGGTGAGGACGGCGTTCCAGAACCGGCCGCCGGTGGTGGCGGCGTCGGCGCGGCGGAGCTTGCGGAGGAAGGGGACGCGGCCCTTGTCGACCCGGTCGCCGAGCATGGACAGCAGGGCGGGCAGCACGGTGAGCGAGCCGAGCACCGCGGTGACGACGACCACGATGGTGGCGTAGGCCATGGCCTGGAACTCGGCGATTCCGGTGAGGAACATGCCAGCCATGGCGACCACCACGGTGACGCCGGAGACCAGGACGGCCCGGCCGCTGGTGGCGGCGGCGACCTTCAGCGCCGTGTCCAGGTCGCGGCCGGCGGCCCGCTCCTCGCGCTCGCGGCGCAGGTAGAACAGGCAGTAGTCGACGCCGACGGCGAGGCCGACGAGGAGCATCACGGAGCTGGCGTTGTTGCTGGTGTGGAGGAACCCGCTGCTGAGGGCGACCAGCCCGCCGGCCGCGACGAAGGCGGTGATGGCGAGGACCACGGGGAGGACGGCGGCGACCAGCGCGCCGAAGGCGATCAGCAGGATGCCGAGGGCGAGCGGGACGGCCGTCCACTCGGCGCGGGCGAAGTCGTCGGCGAACTGCTGGTCGATCCACTTGCCGGAGCTGGCGTCGCCGAGTTCGACCACGGTGAGGTCGGGGTGCTGCTTCTGCACGGCGGCGACGGCGTCCACCACGGCGGTGACGTTCTCGACCGCCTCGTCGTGATCGCCCTTCACGGTGAGCTGGACGAGGACGGAGTGGCCGTCCGCGGAGATCGCCCGGGTGTCGTACGGGGAGCGGATGCCGTCGGCCTTGCCGGTGCCGTCGACGCCCTTGATCACCTGCTCGACGGTGGTCCTGAAGGCGGGGGCCTCGGAGGTCAGGGTGGCGCTCTGGATCAGCACGGTCTCGCTCGCCGGGGACTTGAGTCCGGCGTCGTCGAGGATCTTGGCGGCCCGGGAGACCTGGCCGGGCATCGCCTCGGACTCCTTGACCTGGGTGCTTCCGTGCAGGCCGCCGAGGAACGCGGCGGCGACGACGAAGATCAGCCAGCCGAAGACGGCCGTCTTTCTGTGCCGGGCGCTCCATGCGCCCATCGCGGCGGCCATGCCGAGCTTGGTCTTCACGAGGTCCCCCTGGGAGAGCGGCCGGAGCCCCGGTGAGCGGGTGCGGCCGGTGGTACGGCGGTGGTCGGCCGCCGGGAGCGGAAGCCGGCTGCGGATCCGGCGTCGCAATCGACCTTAGGGAGACGGAGGTTGACGGAGTATCCGGCTGGCGGGGGAGTTCCCCCTGTGGTCTTCCTCGGGGGAGGGGTGGGGTTTTCCCTACCAGGGAACCCTGACTTCTCCTCCCTGCGGGAGGGTAAAAAGTCCACCCTGAGGGGGATCGGTCTCCACCCGGAGCACGAGGTCACGGGTGTCCTACGCGCGCGAAGATGGGTGCGGCCTCCGTACGGCGGCCTCAGGGGGATCGGCTACAGGGTTACGGGGGTTGTTTGCCGGCCGGCAAACAAGCGGTCGTAGGATGATGCTCCCTGAATACTTACCTGCCGACCGGCTAGGTGCTGTGCCCCTGCACGGCCCGGGCCGGTCTCGATCCGTCGCCCGGCGTCCCGTCCCCCAAGGGCTGCGGTGAACCATGCCCAGGAGGCATCACGAGCATGTTCCACCGACTAGGACATTTCGTCGTCCGTCGCGCCTGGTGGGTGATCGCGGCGTGGGTCATCGCGATGATCGCCATCGCCGCATCGGCCCCGAAGATCACCGCGCAGACCGACGAGGCCTCGTTCCTTCCCAAGCACTACGAGTCGATCCAGGCCTCGGTGCTCCAGGAGAAGGCGTTCCCGGCCAACTTCACGCCGTCCGCACTCGCGCTCTTCGAGCGCAACGACGGTGCCCCGATGGACGCGTCCGACAAGGACGCCATGGCCAAGATCGTCCAGGGTCTCACCGACAAGAAGATCGAGCACGTCGAGAAGATCGTCCCGGCGAGCGAGCAGTCGACCTCCAAGGACGGCAAGTACGCGCTCGCCCCGATCGCCATCGACAAGGCCACCCAGCAGTCCGACGAGTTCGGCGAGGCCGCCAAGAAGCTCCGGGACGAGGGCAAGTCCCTCACCTCCGGGACCAACCTCAAGTTCCAGCTCGGCGGCGCAGCCGCCCAGGCGCTGGACCAGAAGGAGTCCTCCGGAGCCGCCGACGCCGTGATCGCGCTGGCCACCCTGGTGCTGGTCGTGATCATCGTCGGGATCATCTTCCGCAGCGTCCTCGCCGGACTGCTGCCGATCGTGGTCTCGCTGATCATCGCCATGCCGGCGGCCAACGGCCTGATCGCCTACGCCACCAAGGCGTTCAAACTGGAGAGCACACCGGTCCTGTCGGCGATCCTGATCGTCGTGGTGCTCGGTGTCGGCACCGACTACTTCCTGTTCCTGGCGTTCCGCTACCGCGAGCGGCTGCGCGCCGGTGACGACCGCAAGGAAGCCGTCGCCAACGCGGTCGGCCGGGTCGGCGAGGCCATCGCCTCCGCGGCCGGCGCGGTCACCGTCGCCTTCGCGGTGCTGATCCTCTCCAGCCTCGGCATGTTCAAGGCGCTCGGCCCGGCCCTGGCCATCGCCGTCGTCGTCACCGCGTTCGCCTCGCTCACCCTGGCCCCGGCCCTGCTCGCCGTCATCCCGGCGCGCGCGGTCTTCTGGCCCGGCAAGAAGTGGATGAACGAGCCCAAGGACGCCCGCTTCCTCGCCCTCGGCCGCCTGGTGCAGAAGCGCCCCGCCCTGGTCGCCGTAGCCTCCGGCGGCGTGCTGCTGGCCCTCTCGGCCGGCGCCCTCGGCTACAACGGCACCTTCGACCTCGCGGGCAGCTCCATGCCCAAGGACAAGGAGTCGATGGTCGTCCAGGACAAGCTGGTCAACGGCTTCTCGGCCGGCGCCGCCGACCCGAGCCACGTCTACCTGACCACCACCGGCGGCGGCAAGCTCGACGCGGGTGCGTTCGAGGGCTTCGCCGCCAAGCTCGGCGGCGTTCCCGGCGTGGCCACCGCCGCGTCGAAGCCCCAGCTCAGCGAGGACGGCGCCACCGCCGACTTCACCGTGCTGCTCAAGAACGAGCCGTCCAGCAACGAGGCGATAGACACCCTCACGAAGCTGCGCGAGGTCGCCCACGCGCAGGCGCCGGGCGGCACCGAGACCAAGGTCGGCGGCCTGACCGCCGTCTACAAGGACATCAACCTGGCGATGAGCCACGACTACAAGCTGGTGTTCCCGATCGCAGGTCTGCTGATCCTGCTGATCCTCGGGCTCCAACTGCGCAGCGTGGTCGCCCCCTGGTACCTGATGGCCTCGGTGGGCCTCGGCTTCACCGCCACCCTCGGGTCCTCGACCCTGCTCTTCCAGAACATCAAGGGCGAGCACGGCATCATGTTCATGCTGCCGATCCTGATCTACCTCTTCGTGGTGGCGATCGGGACCGACTACAACATCCTGATCATCGCCCGTCTGCGCGAGGAGGCCCGCGAGGGCCGCTCCCCGCGCGAGGCGGCCCGGGAGGCGCTGCGCCACGGCGGTCCGACCGTCGCCGCGGCCGGCTTCATCCTGGCGGCGTCGTTCGGGACGTTCATGCTCGCGGGCAACATCTTCATGCTGGAGTTCGGCTTCGCGATGGCCTTCGGCATCATCCTGGCGGCCTTCGTGATGGCGATGTTCTTCACCCCGGCGCTCACCGCGCTGATCGGCCGGGCGGCCTGGTGGCCCGGCCACGGCGACGCCCCGGGAGCCGGCCACGCCCCCGTGGGCGGCGCGCAGGACGCGCACGGACTGCCGGAGGCGGCCGGGCGCCGCTGACCGACCGGTCACCCGGCGGGTACGGCGCAGCACGTACGGCGTATCCGTCACCACGCACCACGCACGCGCACACGGCGCCCGCTCCGGCGGGCGCCGTGTGCGCTTTTCGCCGCCGGGTTGCCCCTTTCCCGAGGGCTGCAAACGTGATCTGTAGAGCAGAAAATCCCCGGTCAATCGGGGTGCGGCCGTGCTACAGTCGAACCAGTTGCAGTTTTGGTTCCCATGAACGCTTGTGTGCGCCTGCTGGTTCCAACCAACAGGCGCATTTGTTTTGTCCGGTGTTTCAGCCTCCGGATGGGGATCGCGGCTACACGGGGTCCACGAGGTGTGGGCTCCGATGCCCCAGTTAGAGGAGACGGTTATGGCTACCGGCACCGTGAAGTGGTTCAACAGCGAAAAGGGCTTCGGCTTCATCGAGCAGGAGACCGGCGGCCCGGACGTGTTCGCCCACTACTCGAACATCAGCGCCCAGGGCTTCCGCGAGCTGGTCGAGGGTCAGAAGGTCGAGTTCGACGTGACCCAGGGCCAGAAGGGCCCGCAGGCCGAGAACATCCGCGTCATCTGAGTCCGGCTTCCGAGCTGACTCGCGATCTCGCGTAGCGAGGGCCCGTACCGCACGGTGCGGGCCCTCGTCCATGCCGCCGAACGGCCGGGGCGGCGCACTCCTTTCCCGACGGCCGGGCAGCCCTTTGAACGGGGCTGTTGACCGACGGATGGAGAAACCGTGACCACCCCTGCCCAGCCGCCCCGCGACGGCGGTCGCACCCGCAAGCCCCGCACCACCCGTACCGGCGGCGCCCCGCGCACCGGCGCGCCCCGCACCGAGGGCGCCCGTTCCGGTGCCCCCCGCGGCGGCGCCCCCCGCACCCCTCGCCGCAACGCGCCCCGCGTCGCCGAGGCCGCCGACTTCACCGTCGTCGAGGGCACCCCGGCCCGGCCCCCGGCGGCGAGCTTCGCCGAGCTGGAGCTCCCCAAGGGCATCCTGAGCGCGCTCACCCGCGAGGGCGTCACCGAGCCGTTCCCGATCCAGTCGGCCACCCTGCCCGACTCGATCGCCGGCCGCGACGTGCTCGGCCGCGGCCGTACCGGCTCCGGCAAGACCCTGGCCTTCGGCCTGCCGGTCCTCGCCCGCACCGCCGGCAAGCGCGCCGACGCCCGCCACCCGCTGGCGCTCGTGCTGACGCCCACCCGCGAGCTGGCCCAGCAGGTGACCGAGGCGCTCACGCCGTACGCCACCGCCGTCAACCTGCGGATCGCCACCGTCGTCGGCGGTATGTCGATCACCCGGCAGGCCAACGCCGTCCGGCGCGGCGCCGAGGTGCTGGTCGCCACCCCCGGCCGGTTGGACGACCTGATCGGCCGCGGCGACGTCAACCTCTCCGACGTCGCGATCACCGTGCTGGACGAGGCCGACCAGATGGCCGACATGGGCTTCCTGCCGCAGGTCACCAAGCTGCTGGAGCAGGTCGCCGAGGGCGGGCAGCGGATGCTGTTCTCCGCCACCCTGGACCGCAACGTCGACCGCCTGGTCAAGCGCTTCCTGACCGACCCGGTCACCCACTCGGTGGACCCCTCGGCCGGTGCCGTCACCACCATGGACCACCACCTGCTGCAGCTGGAGCAGGCCGACAAGGCCTCCGCCGCCGCCCACATCGCCTCCCGCGACGGGCGCGTGATCATGTTCGTGCACACCAAGCACGGCGCGGACCGGCTCGCCAAGCAGCTGCTCGCCACCGGTGTGAAGGCCGCGGCCCTGCACGGCGGCAAGTCCCAGCCGCAGCGCAACCGGGTGCTCGACCAGTTCCGTGACGGTCACATCACCGCGCTGATCGCCACCAACGTCGCCGCCCGCGGCATCCACATCGAGGGCCTCGACCTGGTCGTCAACATCGACCCGCCGATCGACCACAAGGACTACCTGCACCGCGGCGGCCGCACCGCCCGGGCCGGCGAGTCCGGCACCGTGGTCACCCTCGTGCTGCCCGACCAGCGCCGCGAGGTCAACCGGCTGATGACGGTGGCCGGCATCCGCCCGACCACCACCAGGATCCGTCCCGGTGACGCCGAGCTGACCCGGATCACCGGCGCCCGTACCCCCAGTGGCGTCCCGGTCACCCTGGCGGTGCCCGCCCCGGCCGCCGCCCCGGCGGCCGAGGGCAAGTCCTCCGCCCCGCGCCGTCGCCCCGGCAAGCGCTCCGCGCTGCCCGCCGACGTCGACATGAACGGCAACCCGCGCCGCCCCCGTCCGAAGCAGCGGCTCGGTGCCGGAGGTTCCGGCAGCGGCCAGGGCGGCCAGGGCGGCGGCGGTTCCCGCCAGGCGGCCGGATTCATCGGCCGCTCCTCCGGCCGTGCCAAGCCCGGCAGCGGCGCCAAGTCCGGCTCCAACTACGGCACCGGCCGCCAGCGCCGCCAGGCCGACTGAGCGACTCGACCGTGAACGGCCCGGCTCCCCCGGTGAACGGGGGAGCCGGGCCGTCCGGCGTTGCCCCCGCTGACGCGGTGCGGGCGGTGGCTGCCGACGTGACACGTGCGTACCCGGGGGTGGCGGCGGGTGCGGGGCGGGTGCTTTCCGGACGGATCGGCCGGTCCGGTGGGCGCGGTCCGGTGGCGGGTCCGGCTCCTCGCGGCTGCTGGTCCCGGGTGGTTCGTCCACCCGTGACCGGGGCCGCTCCGTGGACGGAGGGTTGGCGGATATCGGACGGCGGTCATTGACGGCCGTCCGGTATCCGCTGAGGCTTTCACGCGACCCGCACAACTGGCGCACCGTCACCACACGGCTGCCGCCGGCGGGTTGACCGGCCCACCCGTCTCCGGAAGGACCTTCCGATGCGCCGTACCGCCGCCCTGTTCAGCACCGTTCTGCTCGGAGCCGCCGCCGCGATCGTCGCGCCGGCCGCCACCGCCCAGGCCGCACCCACCGCACCCACCGCGCAGGCCGCGCCGGCCGGTGCGGAGGTGCTCGCCGGGACCTGCTACGCCTACACCTCCGGCTGGAACGCGTACGGCCAGTGTTCCGGCATCGACCCGCTGCAGACCTGGTACATCACGGCCACCTGTCAGTACCTCTCCAACGGCCACCCCTTCAACCGGTTCGTCAGCAGCTACAGCTGGGTCGGCGACGGCTCCGTCTCGCTGTCGTGCAACGTCAACGAGACCGCGATGGCGGCCGGTGTGATCGCCGGCCCCAAGCTCCCGCCGCAGCCGGCCGGCCCGATCGGTCAGATCTCCGGGTACGCCGGCAAGTGCGTGGACGTGAAGGGCGCGAGCAGCGCCGACCGCACTCCCGTCCAGATCTACGACTGCAACGGCACCAACGCCCAGCAGTGGAAGATCGCCGTCGACGGCACCGTCCGGGCGCTCAACAAGTGCCTGGACGTCACCGGCGCCGCGACGGCCAACGGCACCAAGGTGCAGCTGTTCACCTGCAACGGCACCGGCGCCCAGCAGTGGCAGGTCCGGGCCGACGGCTCGATCCTCAACCCGCAGTCCGGCCGCTGCCTGGACAACCTGGGCTTCGTCGCCACCAGCGGCAACCAGCTCGGCATCTGGGACTGCAACGGCGCGGACAACCAGATCTGGCACGTCCCCGCCTGACCGGGCGCCCGGGCCTCACCGGCCCAGGGTGCCGTGCGCGAGGGTCGAGAGGCCGGCGGTGATCTGCCCGGGGGTGCGGCCGCTGTCGCGCTGGTGGCGGAAGAGCTCGGGGGCGAGCGGGGCGAGGAGCTGGTCGGCGAGCGTCTCCGGGTCCGGCAGGCCGGCCTGCCGGGCGAGGTGGGTGACGTGCAGCCGCCAGAACGCGTAGGCGCCGGTCCGGAAGCGGGCGAGTCCGGTCTCCGCGCCCAGCACCAGGTGGACGTGGGTCTCCAGGAGGTCGACCATCGCCCGGTAGAACGCGGCCAGCCGGTCGGCCGGCGTCGGATGCGCCTCACCCGCCCCGCCGCCCGGTCCGAGCGGCGGGGCGCCGCGCAGCAGTTGCTCCTGGAGGGCCCGCTCGTGCTCGTCGAGCAGGGCGCGGGCGATCGACGCGCGGTCCGGGTAGCGGCGGTAGAGGGTGCCGCGGCCGATGCCGGCCGCCTTGGCGATGTCGTCCATGGTGACGGCGGCCGGATCGCCCGCCGCGAACAGCCCCTCGGCGGCGGCGAGGACCTTGGCCCGGTTGCGGGCGGCGTCGGCCCGCTCGCGCGGTGGGGGGCCGTCGGCCATCGGGAGTTCCGTCATGGCTTCACCGTAGAGCGAAGTGGACACCTGGTCCACTTCGCTCTACGGTGGACGGCGGACGTAAGTGGACGGAGTGTCCACTTAATGCCCAGGCCCTTCCGTACCCGTCTCCACCCGGGGGTTCACCGTGTCCCACCTCCTGCACCTCGACAGCAGCGCGCGCTCCGACTCCTTCACCCGCCGTCTCGGCGAGGCCTTCGCCGAAGCCTGGCTGGGGGGCGGGGGCGAGGTCACCCACCGCGACCTCGCCGCCGAACCCCTGCCCCCGATCCGCGAGGGCTGGACCCGGATCTGCGACACCCTGCTGCGCGAGGGCATCACCGAGACCGACCGCTACCCCGAGGCCGTCCGCACCGCACAGGAGCAGGAGGCCTGGGCGGTCGTCCGGCCGCTGCTCGACGAACTGGTCGCGGCGGACGTGGTGCTGATCGGGGCGCCGATGTACAACTTCGGCATACCCGCCGCGCTCAAGTCCTGGATCGACCAGGTGACGTTCCCGAAGATGGTCCTCGCCCCGCGGAAGTTCGTGGTCGTCGCCGCCCGCGGCGGCGCCTACGGGCCCGGCACCCCGCGCGCGCCCTTCGACCACAACGGCCGCTACCTGCTCGACTTCCTCCGCGGCCACTACGCGGTCGAGGACGGCGAGGTCATCGCCGCCGAACTGGTCAACTCGCTGGTCGACCCCGCGCTGGCCGGCCGGCTGGCCCAGCACCGGGAGTCGGCCGCCGACGCGCTGTACCGGGCCCAGGAGCTCGGCAACAAGCTCGTCGGCCACCGCATCCCGCGGGCGGGCTGACGCCGTGCCGTGGATCTGGCTGCTGCTGGCGGGAGCGGTGGAGGTCGCCTGGGCGCAGTCCATCAAGCCGACCGAGGGGTTCACCCGGCTCCCGCAGACCGCGCTCTGCCTCGTCCTGATGCTCGGTGCGGTCTACCTGCTGTCGCGCGCGCTCCAGGACCTGCCGGTGGGCACCTCGTACGCCGTCTTCACCGGCATCGGCACGATCGGAGCCGTCCTGACCGGGCTGGTCCTGCGCCACGAGACGCCGTCCCCGGCGGCCCTCGCGGGCCTCGCCCTGATCACCACCGGCCTGGTCACCGTCCACCTCGGCACCACCGACTGAGCCAGGGCCTCCGGATCGATGGTGGTGGCGCATAGTCCCATGTACATAACCAACATCGATACAGCGGAGGCGTGAATGTCCGTGACGCAGATCGACATCGATGAAGAGGCATCGGAGCGCGTGATGGCTCTTGCCGGCGTGCGAACCACGAAGGACGCCGTCAACCTGGCTCTGCGCTTCTACGCCGAGCAGCAGGAGCGCGCGGCGCGTAGAGGTCGGCACTTCGAGCGCGCGCAGCGTCGGACGGCTCTCACCGGCCGGCACCGGAGCGCTTCCGCGGTCGACCTCCTGATCGCGGCGACTGCCGCGCACCACGGGCTCACCGTGCTGCACGACGCCGCCGACCACCGCACCGTGGCCCGCCATGCCCCCGACCTCGGCGAGCACAGCATCCTGGACCACGCCTGAGCCCGAGCCGCGCTCCGGATCAGGCGGTCAGTGCAGGGGCGGCCGACGCGGTCCGGCGGGCCGCGTCGTAGCGGTGGAGGAGGAGACGGGCGACCTCGGGGGCGGCGCCGAGGACGTCGGCGAGGAGGTCCGCGCCGTCGGCGGCCCCGGCGATGCGGTCGGGGAGACGGCCGGGGGCGAGCAGGTAGGGGGCGACGGCGGTCCGCCGGGCGCCGGCGCGGCGCAGCGCGGCCAGGGCGTCGGGGACGCGGGGACCGTCGGCGGAGGCGTAGGCGACCTCGACGGCCGCCCAGCCGCGGGTGCGGCGCCACTCGGCGGCGACGGCGCGGGTGGCGGCGTCGGCGGCCGGGTCGGAGGAGCCGGCCGCCGCCAGGACGACGCCGGTGCGGGCCCGGACGGCGGCGGACGCGAGCTCCGGGCCGGCCTCGGTGAGCCGGCGGTCGAGGGCGGCGAGCAGCAGCGGGGACGGGCCGAGGACGTCGGCCGTCGGCAGTCCGGCGCCGGCCGCGCGCAGGGCGGCGGGGATGTCGTGCTTGGCGTGGAACGCGCGGTTGAGGAGCAGTGGCACGGCCACCGCGGCGGAGCCGAGCCGGGAGACGACCTGCGGGATCCGCGGGGCGCAGTGGTCCAGGTAGGCGGTGGCGACGTCGAGGCCGGGGCGCAGCGCGCGGACCCGGGCGACCAGGTCGGCGACGGTGGCGGCGTGCCGGGCGTCGCGGCTGCCGTGGGCGATCAGCAGCAGGGCGGGGCTGCCCGCCGCCACCGGGGTGGCGGGGGCGGCGGACAGCCGGCCTTCGTTCATGCGGAGCGGCCTTACTTGACGGCGGCCAGCAGGCCGCGGTTGCGCAGGACCCGGCGCTCGACCGGGGTGAAGACGAGGAGTTCGATGGCGATGCCGACGAACAGGATGAGGATGATGCCGAGCAGGACGCCGGCCATGTCCGAGAACTCGCGCTGGTTCTCCAGGTACCGGCCGAGGCCGAGGCCCAGGTCGGGGGAGGAGGCGACGAGTTCGGCGGCCATCAGCGAGCGCCAGGAGAACGCCCAGCCCTGCTTGAGTCCGGCCAGGTAGCCGGGGAGCGCGGCGGGGAGCAGGATGTGGCGGGCGCCGGTCAGGCCGGTGGCGCCGATGGTGCGCCCGGCCCGCAGGAACAGTGGCGGCACCTGGTCGATGCCGGCCACCAGGCCGTTGGCGATGGACGGGACGGCGCCGAGCAGGATGACCGCGTACATCATCGAGTCGTTGATGCCGAGCCAGATGACGGCGGCCGGCACCCAGGCGACCGAGGGCAGTGACTGGAGGCCGGAGAGGACCGGTCCGAGAGCGGCCCGGACCGGCTTGACCCGGGAGACCAGCAGGCCGATCGGGGTGCCGATGATGACGGCGACGACGAAGCCGGAGAGGCCGCGCCAGACGCTGGTCCAGATGATCGAGAACAGCGTGCCGGCCGACCACAGGTCCGTGGCGGCCTGCCAGACGTCGGACGGGCTGGGCAGCTTGTAGGAGCTGGTGATCTCCAGGCTGTAGGCGCCCTGCCACAGGGCGAGCACCAGGAGCACGCCGAGCAGCGGCGGCAGCGCCTTCTGCCGCAGGGTGTCCGCGACCGAGCTGCCCTGGGTGCTGACGGCGTCGAGCGCGTCGAGGCCGGCGCCGACGTCGGCACTGTCCGCACCGGGAGCCTTGTCCAGGGTGGCCCGGCTGGTGGGCGTGGTGTCAGTGCTGGCCATGGCGGCGGATCTCCCCACGCAGTTCTTCGGTGATCTCGATGGACAGGTCGGCCACGCCGGAGGACTCGATCCGGCGCGGCTGCGGGAGGTCGATCCGCCACTCGCGGGCGACCCGGCCGGGGCGCGAGGAGAGCAGCACCACGCGCTGGGCGAGCCGGACGGCCTCCCGCACGTTGTGGGTGACGAAGAGGACGGAGAGCTTGCGCTCGGCCCAGATGCGGGTGATCTCGTCGTGCAGGACGTCGCGGGTGATGGCGTCGAGGGCGGCGAACGGCTCGTCCATGAGCAGCAGCGAGCTGCCCTGGGCGAGCGCGCGGGCCAGGGCGACGCGCTGGCGCATGCCGCCGGAGAGCTCGTGCACGCGCTTGCCGTGGGAGCCCTGGAGGCGGACGAGTTCGAGCAGCCGCTCGGCCTCGGCGCGGCGCTCGGCCCGGGGGACACCGGCGAGCTTGAGGGCGAGTTCGATGTTCTTTCCGGCCGTGAGCCAGGGGAAGAGCGCGTGTTCCTGGAACATCAGCGCGGGGCGTCCCCCGGGTACCTCGATGGTGCCCGCGGTGGGCGCGTCGAGGCCGGCGACCAGGTTGAGCAGGGTGGACTTGCCGCAGCCCGAGGCGCCGAGCAGCGTGACGAACTCGCCCGGTGCGACATCGAGGGTGATGTCGTCCAGGACGTGCGTCTGCGCGCCGGGGCGGCCGAAGGACTTGTGCACGTGCGATATCCGGACGGCGGGCGTGCCGTTCCGGGTGCCGACGCCGGGGGCGTCGTCCGAGGTGGTCAGTGCCGGGGTCATCCGGGCACCTCCTGCGTGGTGTGGTCATGGGCCCCTCCGGCCCGCCGGCGGGCCGTGGAGGGGTGGTGGCGAAGGGAGCCGGGGTCCGGGCCCCCGCCCGCACCGTGCTCGGGGCATCGAGCGGGCACGGGGCCTGGGCGGGCGGGGGTCCGGACCGCGGGGCTTGAACGCGGTGGGCACGCTGCAGGCGCGCCCACCGGTGCCGTGGGGGGTGTTACTTGGTGCCGAGTCCGGCGTCCGCCACGGTGGTCTGGCCCTTCTCCTTGAGCACCTTGTTGAGCAGGGTGAGGTCGTAGATCCCGCTCAGGCTCGGCTTCTTGAGCAGACCGGCGGTCACCGCGTTGTCGGCCTCGGTCTGCAGGGTGGCGGCCAGCGGGTCGTCCAGGAAGTCGATGTCGGCCCACGCGGGGTCGAGGATGGCGGCCTCCAGGGCGTTGCCGGCCTCCTTCTTGATGGCCTCGTTGGCGATGGCCTTGGCCTTGTCCGGGTTGGCCTTGATGAAGGCGTTGGTGGTCACCGAGCCGCGCAGGACGGCCTCGACCACGTCGGGGTGCTCGGCCAGGAACTTCTGCGAGACGATGATGTTGGTGATCACGAACTGCTTGTTCGGCCAGATGTCCTTCTCGTTGAGGAGGACCTTCGCGCCGAGGGTGACCAGCTTGGACGCGGTCGGCTCCGGCACCCAGGCGCCGTCGATCGAGCCCTGCTTGTAGGCGTCCGGGGTGACCTTGTTGTCCGAGCGGACCACGCTGACGTCGCCGGCGCCGGACTGGGCGTCGACCTTGTAGCCCTTGCCGGCCAGGTAGTTGAGGAGCGCCACGTCCTGGGTGTTGCCCAGCTGCGGGGTGGCGATCTTCTTGCCCTTGAGGTCGTCCAGGGTGGCGATCTTCTCCGGGTTGACCACCAGCTTGACGCCACCGGAGGCCGAACCGCCGATGATCTTCAGCGACTTGCCCTCGGACTTGGTGTAGCCGTTGATCGCGGGGGAGGGGCCGATCCAGCCGATGTCGATGGAGCCGGCGTTGAGCGCCTCGATCTCGGCCGGGCCCGCGTTGAAGACCTGGGTCTTGATCTGGGTGGCGCCGAGCTCCTTCTGGAGGATGCCCTCCTGGAGACCGACCAGCGGGGTGCCGTGGGTGAGGTTGGCGAAGTAGCCGATCTTCACCGAGTCGGCGGAGAGCTTGGCGGCGCTGGCGGAACCGGCGGCAGCGGTGCTGGGCTTGCTGTCGTCGCTCTTCGAGCCGTAGCCGCAGGCGGAGAGCAGGGTCACGGCGGTCAGCCCGGCCACGGCTGCGGCGGCGGAGCGTCTGATCCGGCCGGCGCCGGGATGTGCCGGGCTATGCGGCTGGTGGGCGTGCGGGAGCGCCTGGTGCGGTGCCATGGTGGAAGTCCTTCTCGCGGACGGACCGCCGGGATGCGGTCTCGGGGCGGACAACGGTCAGGGTGGTGCTTGCGGCATCGAGTGATGCGGGGCAAGCCGGGTCGGCACTGCTGTTCCGGCTGTGGGGCGGAACAGTGACCGGCCCGGTGACAGGGCTGTTGTCAGCCCTGTCGGCTCACACATCGCGTCAGGCCGCCCTGGCCGCTGCCGAGGACGCCGCTGCCTATGCGGCCGCCTTCCTTGTCCATGCCCGAGAACGCCTCGCTGGGCATCAGACCCAGTCCTCCTCGTCCGGTGTGTCGGAAGCGTCGTTGCTGCGTACGGTGTCGAACGCCTCGCCCGCCATGCCGGCGGTGAGGGTGGTGCCGTCGGCCGGGTCGATCAGCAGGAACGACCCGGTCAGACGGTTGTCGGAGTAGCCGTCGAGCGCCAGCGGTTCGGCGGTGCGGAGCACCACGTGGCCGATGTCGTTGACGTTCAGGCCGTCGGCGCCGGAGCCCTGTCCGAGCTTCCCGTCGCGGATCGGCGCGGTGATGTCGATCCGGTAGGAGATCTCCTTGACCAGCGCGCGGACCGTGCGGGTGGTGTGCTTGAGCAGCACTTTGTCGCCGGCCCGCAGCGGGCGCTCGCTGAGGTGGCTGACGGTGGCCTCGATGTCCTTGGTCGGGACGGGGGCCGGGCCGGCCGCGATCAGGTCGCCGCGGGAGATGTCGAGGTCGTCGGCGAGGCGGACGGTCACCGACTGGGGGGCCCAGGCGGCGTCGGTCTCCCGGCCGAGCGCGTCGATGCCCACGACCGTGGTGGTGTGGCCGGAGGGCAGCACCGTCACCGGGTCGCCGACCCGCAGCACGCCGGAGGCCAACTGCCCCGCGTAGCCGCGGTAGTCGGGGTGGTCCTCGGTCTGCGGGCGGATCACGTACTGGACCGGGAAGCGGACCGGCTCGATGCTCGGGTCGCTGCCGACCGGGACGGTCTCCAGGTGCTCCAGCAGGGTCGGACCGCCGTACCAGTCCATGTGCGCGGAGGGCTCGACGACGTTGTCCCCGGCCAGGGCCGAGATCGGGACGGCCACCACGTCCTTGACGCCGAGCGAGGCGGCGTAGGCGGTGAACTCCTCGGCGATGGCGGCGAACACGGGCTCCGCGTACTCGACGAGGTCCATCTTGTTGACGGCCAGCACGACGTGCGGCACGCGCAGCAGCGCGGCGACGGCGGCGTGCCGGCGGGTCTGCTCGACCACGCCGTTGCGGGCGTCCACCAGGACGACGGCGAGCTCCGCGGTGGAGGCGCCGGTCACCATGTTCCGGGTGTACTGCACGTGCCCCGGGGTGTCGGCGAGGATGAACCGCCGCCGCGGGGTGGCGAAGTAGCGGTACGCGACGTCGATGGTGATGCCCTGCTCGCGTTCGGCGCGCAGGCCGTCGGTGAGCAGCGCGAGGTCGGGCGTCTCCTGGCCGCGGCTGCGGGAGGCGTGCTCGACGGCCTCCAGCTGGTCGGCCAGCACCGACTTGGAGTCGTGCAGCAGGCGGCCCACCAGGGTGGACTTGCCGTCGTCGACGGAGCCGGCGGTGGCGAAGCGCAGCAGCGAGGTGGCGGTGGTTTCCTGGGTGGTGCTCATTAGAAGTATCCCTCGCGCTTGCGGTCTTCCATCGCGGCCTCGGAGAGCTTGTCGTCGGCGCGGGTGGCGCCGCGCTCGGTGAGGCGGCTGGCCGCGATCTCGACGATGACGGCCCGGATGTCGGTCGCGTCCGAGTCGACGGCGCCGGTGCAGGACATGTCACCGACGGTCCGGTAGCGGATCAGGCGCCGCTCGACCGGCTCGCTCTCCTTGGGGCCGCCCCACTCGCCGGCGGTCAGCCACATGCCGTCGCGGGCGAAGACGTCGCGCTCGTGGGCGTAGTAGATCTCCGGGAGCTCGATGGACTCGCGCTCGATGTACTGCCAGACGTCCAGCTCGGTCCAGTTGGAGAGCGGGAAGACGCGGACGTGCTCGCCGACCGCGTGCCGGCCGTTGTAGAGCGACCACAGCTCGGGGCGCTGGCGGCGCGGGTCCCAGGCGCCGAACTCGTCGCGCAGCGAGAAGACGCGCTCCTTGGCGCGGGCCTTCTCCTCGTCGCGGCGTCCGCCGCCGAAGACGGCGTCGAAGCGGCCCGTCTCGATGGCGTCCAGCAGCGGGACGGTCTGCAGCGGGTTGCGGGTGCCGTCGGGGCGCTCGCGCAGCCGGCCGTCGTCGATGAAGTCCTGGACGTGGGCGACGTGCAGGCGCAGGTTGTGCTCGGCCACCACGCGGTCGCGGTAGGCGATGACCTCGGGGAAGTTGTGGCCGGTGTCGACGTGCAGCAGCGAGAACGGGACGGCGGCCGGCCAGAAGGCCTTGAGCGCCAGGTGCAGCATGACGATGGAGTCCTTGCCGCCCGAGAACAGGATCACCGGGCGCTCGAACTCCCCCGCGACCTCGCGGAAGATGTGCACCGACTCGGCCTCCAGCGTGTCCAGGTGGGACAGCGTGAAGGCCCCCCCGGCGTTCTGGTCGGGGTCGTCGGCCTGCACCGGGCTCTGGGTCGCGGTGGTCATGCGAGGCCCCTCTCGGTCAGGAAGGCGTGCAGCTCCGCGGCGGACTCGGCCACCGCGCGGCCCTGCGTCTGCAGGCGCAGCTCCGGATGCTCCGGCGCCTCGTACGGGTCGTCAACCCCTGTCAGGCCGGAGATCTCGCCGGCGGCCTGCTTCGCGTAGAGCCCCTTGACGTCGCGCTCGGCGCAGAGCTCGACCGGAGTGGCGACGTGGATCTCCAGGAAGTCCGTGCCGTTCGCGGCGTGCCGCTCGCGGACGGCGGTGCGGGAGTCGGCGAACGGCGCGATCACCGGGGCGAGCACCTTGACGCCGTTGGCGGCGAGCTTCTCGGCGACGAAGCCGATCCGGGTGACGTTGGTGTGCCGGTCCTCGCGGGAGAACCCGAGGCCCTTGGAGAGGAACTCGCGGATCTCGTCGCCGTCCAGCACCTCCACCCGGTGGCCCTCGGCGCGCAGCCGCTCGGCCAGGGCGAAGGCCAGCGTGGTCTTGCCCGCGCTCGGCAGCCCGGTCAGCCACACGGTGGCGCCGCGCTCGCAGGGGGCGGCCGCACGGGCCGCCTCTGCGGCTCTCTCGGCGACCGGGGTGTGGACTGTGCTCACGGTGACTTCTCCAGACGGAAGGGGTGTTGACGATCGATCATGTGCGGCAGGGGTGGCACGGAGGATGCCCGGAGGTGGCTCAGAGGTGAATGCCGCACTCGGTCTTGCCGGTGCCGGACCAGCGGCCCGCCCGGGCGTCCTCGCCCTCCCCGGGCTTGCGGGTGCAGGAGAGCGGCGAACAGCCGATCGACGTGTAGCCCTCCCACAGCAGGGGGTTGAGCAGCACGCCGTTGGCGTTGACGTAGGCGTCCACGTCCTCCTGCGTCCACCGGGCGATCGGGGCGATCTTGACCTTGCGGCGCCGGGCGTCCCAGGAGACCACCGGGGTGCCGGCGCGGGCCGGTGAGTCGTCGCGGCGCAGCCCGGTGGCCCAGGCGTCGTAGCCGCCGAGGCCGCGGTTGAGCGGCTCGACCTTCCGCAGCGAGCAGCACAGGTCCGGGTCGCGGTCGTGCAGGTGCGGCCCGTGCAGGGCGTCCTGCTCGGCCACGGTCAGGGCCGGGGTGAGCGTGATGACGTTGACCGGCATCACCGCCGCCACCGCGTCCCGGGTGCCGATGGTCTCCGGGAAGTGGTAGCCGGTGTCCAGGAAGACCACGTCCACGCCGGGGAAGACGGAGGAGGCGAGGTGGGCGACGACCGCGTCCTCCATGGAGGAGGTGACGCAGAACCGCTTGCCGAAGGTGTCGGCGGCCCAGCGCAGGATCTCTTGCGGGGCGGCCTCCTCCAGCTCCCGGCCGGCCTGCTCGGCCAGCGCCCGGTAGTCATCAGTGGTCGCGGTGGTCATGCGGTGCGCTCCCCCCACTGGTCCGACTCGCGTTGTCCTGGTTGCCGCCGCCCTGGACCCCACCGGTCTGAGCCCCACCGGTCTGGTTCCCACCGGTCTGGGTGCCGTTGGCCCGGGCCCCGTTGGCGGGGGAGAGCAGGCCGAGGAACTTCAGCTGGAAGGCCCGGCGGCAGCCGTGGCACTCCCAGGCGCCGTGTCCGACCTCGGAGGGGCGCAGGTCCTCGTCACCGCAGTACGGGCAGAAGAACGGTGCGGCGCGCTCGCTCACGACAGCTGCTCCTCGCCGGCCCTGGCCGCCCACTGGGCGAACCGCTCGCCCTCGGCGCGGTCGGCCTGGTACCGGGTCAGGACGCGCTCGACGTAGTCGGGCAGGCCGTCCTTGGTGACCTTGAGGCCGCGGACCTTGCGGCCGAAGCCGGCCTCCAGCCCGAGCGCGCCGCCCAGGTGGACCTGGTAGCCCTCGACCTGGTTGCCCTGCTCGTCGGTCACCAGCTGGCCCTTGAGACCGATGTCGGCGACCTGGATGCGGGCGCAGGCGTTCGGGCAGCCGTTGATGTTGATGGTCAGCGGCTCCTCGAAGTCGGGGAGGCGCTTCTCCAGCTCGTCGATGAGCGTGCGGCCGCGCTCCTTGGTCTCGACGATGGCGAGCTTGCAGTACTCGATGCCGGTGCAGGCCATGGTGCCGCGGCGGAACGGGGAGGGCGTGACCCGCAGGTCCAGCGCCTCCAGGCCGGCCACCAGCGACTCGACCCGGTCCTCGGTGATGTCGAGGACGAGCATCTTCTGCTCGGCGGTGGTGCGCAGGCGGTCGCTGCCGTGGGCCTCGGCGAGGTCGGCGATCTGTCCGAGCAGCTTGCCGTCGACCCGGCCGACGCGCGGCGCGAAGCCGACGTAGTAGCGGCCGTCCTTCTGCCGGTGCACCCCGACGTGGTCGCGCCAGCGGCCGGCGGGCTCCGCCGGGGCGGGGCCGTCGACCAGCTGGTACTTGAGGTACTCGTCCTCCAGCACCTGGCGGAACTTCTCCACGCCCCAGTCGGCGACCAGGAACTTCAGCCGGGCGCGGTTGCGCAGCCGGCGGTAGCCGTAGTCGCGGAAGATGCCGATCACACCGCCGTAGACGTCGGCGACCTCGTCGAGCGGGACCCACGCGCCGAGCCGCACGCCGAGCTTGGGGTTGGTGGAGAGGCCGCCGCCGACCCAGAGGTCGAAGCCGGGGCCGTGCTCGGGGTGGACGACGCCGACGAAGGCGATGTCGTTGATCTCGTGCGCGACGTCCAGCAGCGGGGAGCCGGAGACGGCGGACTTGAACTTGCGCGGCAGATTGGAGAAGTCCTTGTTGCCGATGAACCGGCGCTGGATCTCGTCGATGGCGGAGGTGCCGTCGATGATCTCGTCCTCGGCGATGCCGGCCACCGGGGAGCCGAGGATGACGCGGGGGGTGTCACCGCAGGCCTCGGTGGTGGAGAGGCCGACGGCCTCCAGCTTCTGCCAGATGGAGGGGACGTCCTCGATCCGGATCCAGTGGTACTGGACGTTCTGCCGGTCGGTCAGGTCGGCGGTGTTGCGGCCGTACTCCTGCGAGACCTCGGCGACGGCGCGGAGCTGGGCGACGGTCAGCCGGCCGCCGTCGATGCGGACGCGGAGCATGAAGTACTCGGCGTCGAGCTCGTGCGGGTCGAGGATCGCGGTCTTGCCGCCGTCGATGCCTTCCTTGCGCTGGGTGTAGAGACCCCACCAGCGCATCCGGCCGCGGAGGTCGGCCGGGTCGATCGAGTCGAAGCCCCGGTGCGCGTAGATCGTCTCAATACGTGTCCGCACGTTGAGACCGTCGTCGTCCTTCTTGAACTGCTCGTTGGCGTTCAGAGGAGTGAAGTGGCCCATGCCCCACTGGCCCTCACCGCGGTGACGGGTCACCTTGCGAGGCGCGGCGGGGCGTCGCGCGGGGGCGGCGTCGGCCGTGGGCTCGGCGGTCTCGGGAGTGGTGGCCATGGTGAAGTCCTTCGGGGCAGGTGGCTCTGACGCCGGGTGGGTCGCTGGACGGGCTCGGCGGTTCGGTGCTGCTGTGACCTGCGGGTTCTCAAGGCCTGCGATGCAGTGACCGGCTGACCGGGCGGGCGCCTGCGCGTCCGCTGCGGCGGGGACGGCGAGGTGGTGGCGCCGGGTGCGGTGGGTGGCGGCGGGGTGGGGCTCAGGTCACCGGACAGATGGCGCTGGACACGCGAAGGAGATCGACGTGAAGTCGACCTACTAGGGTGGTTCCGGCGCTCGGCATGGCAAGAGATTCGCACGGAGCACGACTCGCGGTCCACTAACGTCCGTATTCTGGACCAGAAGGTTTCGAATGCTGAGATGTCGGAGCGTTCCCGCCGCTCCCCGTTCCGGGTCCCTCGGCGGATCGTCGACAGACGGTCGGCACGGCCTCGCCCCGGGGCCGGCGCGAGGCCGGCAGATGGTCGGCGGGTGGTCGGCGGGTGTTCGGGAAGTGTCCGGCGGGCGGCCGCCGCGGGTCGGACGACGGGTCGAACGGCGGCTCCGCGCCACAGGAGATCAGTGGACCGGCCACGGCCCGATACCGTTAGCCCTGTGCAAGCAGCAGGCGAAACGACCAGACCGAACCCCGAGCGGCCCTCCCGTCGTCGGGGCAAGGGCTCCCGGCGGGCGGCCAGACAGGTCACCTGGCGGTCCACCACCTGGGCCCTGGTCAAGGACACCACCAACACCTGTGTCGAGTACCGGGTCACCGGCCTCGCGGCGGAGGCGGCGTTCTTCACCCTCCTCTCCATCCCACCCCTGCTGCTCTGCCTCGCCGGCACCCTCGGCTACCTCGACGACTTCCTCGGCGCCGGCACCATCGACAACCTCAAGGCCGACATCGTCAAGGCCGCGGGGACGGTCCTCTCCGACTCCTCGATCACCGAGGTCGTGCAGCCGCTGCTGGGCCAGGTCTTCGACCAGACCCGGCCCGACCTGATCTCGATCGGCTTCCTGCTCTCGCTCTGGTCCGGATCCCGGGCGCTCTACATCTTCATCGACACCATCACCGTGATGTACGGGCTCGACGGCAAGCGGGGCATCGTCAAGACCCGGCTGATGTCGCTCGGCCTCTACCTGGGCGCCCTGGTCATCGGCTCGCTGGTGCTGCCGCTGCTGATGGCCGGGCCCGGGCTGGTGATGAACGCCGTCCCGGGGATCGCAGGGCTGGTCAACGCCGCCTACTGGCCGTTCGCCATCCTGCTGCTGATCGTCTCGCTGACGACCCTCTACCACCTCGCCGTGCCGGTCTCCACGCCCTGGCGGGAGGACATCCCCGGGGCCCTGGTCGCGCTGGTGGTGCTGGTCTTCTGCAGCGTCGCGCTCCGCCTCTACCTGGTCAGCTCCATCGAGGGCCACTCGGTGTACGGCTCGCTGGCCGCCCCGGTCGCCGTCCTGCTCTGGATCTTCGTGGTGGCGCTCGCGGTGCTCATCGGCGCCGCGATGAACGCGGCCATAGACCGCCGCTGGCCCACCCTGGAGACGGCCGACGCCCGGGCCGAGAACGAGCGCGCCCACGAGGAGGCGGCCGCCGCCGTGGTCCGCGAGGTGGCCGCCCGCCGTGCCGTCGAGCGGGCCCGCCGGGCGCGTGAGCTCGGCCTCGCCGAGGGCGGCGAGGAGGAGCACTGGGAGGACGAGGGCGAGGAGGTCGACGTCCCCTCCGAGTACCCCGAGCGGTGGGCCGACGTGCTGGCCGCCGACAACGTCCGCGGCCGGATCGCCGCGCGCGGGGGCGGTCCGCACCACCGGCCCGCGCCACCCCCGCCGGACAGCGACCGGCCGGTCGCCCCGCCCCCGGAGTACCCGCTGCCCAGCCACCCGCCCCGCCCGCCGTGGGACCGGCGCTGAGGCGGATCCGGTCCCGGGACGCGGCCGGACCCGGGGCGGGACGGCGGCGGGGGCGGGACGGCGCCGGGCTCGCGGCCGGGTCCGGGACCGGCTTCGGGGCAGGGTCGGGGCCGGGGCCGTCGCGGTGAATCCGCCGGTGAAAAACCGGTTGGCAGGCGGGGGCGGCTTGGCTACGGTGTGAGTCGTCCGGTTCGGGCCGTGCCGATGCCGGTCCGAGGAGAGAAAGCAGGAGGTGGGTCCCATGGCCACGACTGTCATGACGGCTGCCCTGGGCAGCGCCCGCATCCACCTCTCCCTGCCGGCCGTCGGCTGACGTAGCCCCTCGCACGTGCAGCCGCAGCCCGGCGGGATCACTTTCCTCCCGAAGGGCCCACTGCGTTGTTCAACGCTGCCTCCGCTTCCGTTTCCTCTTCTCTTCCCGTCTCCTCCTCCCACGAGGACTCCACGCTGGCCGGGTACGGCTGGACGGCCGAGCTCGACGACCTGTTCGCGCCCCTCGCCGAGGCCGGTCTGACGCCTGCCCGGATCGTCCGGGTCGACCGTGGCCAGTGCGACGCCGTCCTGACCGACCCGGAGACCGGCACGCTGCGCACCGTCCGGGCCGACACCCGGCCGGTCGGCGACGCCGACATGATCAACTGCCCCTGCACCGGGGACTGGGCCGCCGTCGACCTCACGGCCCGGCCGATGGCCACCGTCGTGGCGCTGCTGCCGCGGTCCACCGCGATCATCCGCAAGGTCGCGGGCAAGCGCTCCGACGGCCAGGTGCTGGCCGCCAACGTCGACACCGTGGTGATCGCCGCGTCGCTCGCCGCCGAGCCCGACCTGGGCCGGATCGAGCGCTTCCTCGCCCTCGCCTGGGAGTCCGGCGCCGAGCCGCTGGTCGCGCTCACCAAGGCCGACCTGGTCGACGACGCCGACTTCATCCGGGCCGACGTCGAGGCCGCGGCGCCCGGCGTCACCGTGCTGGTGGTCAGCGCCGAGACCGGTGAGGGGGTGGACGTGCTGCGCGCCTGCACGCCCGGCACCACCGCCGTGATCGGACAGTCCGGCGTCGGCAAGTCCACCCTGACCAACGTGCTCGCCGGGGCCGACGTGATGGCCGTCCAGCAGGCCCGCGCCGTCGACCAGAAGGGCCGGCACACCACCACCACGCGCGAACTGGTCCCGCTGCCCGGCGGCGGCGTGCTGATCGACACGCCCGGTCTCCGCGAGGTCGGCCTCTACGGCGGCGAGGGCGTGGCACTCGCCTTCGCCGACATCGAGGAGTTGGCCGAGGACTGCCGCTTCCACGACTGCAACCACCACACCGAGCCCGGTTGCGCGGTGATCGCCGCGCTGGCCGAAGGGAGCCTCCCGGAGCGTCGGCTGGAGAGCTACCGCAAGCTCCAGCGGGAGGGCGAGTGGATCGCCTCCCGCTCGGACGCCCGGCTCGCGTCGGCCCGGCTGAAGAAGTGGAAGACCATCACCAAGTCGATGCGCGCGGCGGGAGGTCCCGTGAAGCGGTGACGTCCTGCTCTGCGGCCGGTCGGCCGGTCGGTCGGTGGTGGTGGCGGGCGGCGGGTCCCTTGGGGGCTCGTCCCTCCGCCCCGCCGACCGTGGCCGCCCAGCCGCCCGCCTGCCCCGTTGACGCCCGCCCGGCCGGCCAGGCCGGCCAGGCGGGCGGGCGTCAACGGAGGTCGGCCACCAGCCGGAAACGCTCCAGCACGACCGGGGTGACGTCGTCCACGGTGAAGTCCGGGTCGCCGAGGGCCGCGCGCAGCTCGTCGCCGTGCCAGAACCGCTCGTGCGCGGCCCGCCACTCCGCGACCGTCGCATAGCCCTCACCCTCGTCCAGGGCGTGCTGCAGTCCGACCTCGCCGAGCAGGACGACCCGGACGTCCGTCGTCTCGGTCACCGCGACGACCCGCCCGGCCGAGTCGACCACCGCGCCACGGCTACCGGCCCTGGGGAGCGGCTCCCCCTCGTGCTCGTACTCGACGACCAGCCCGGTGGTGCTGGTCTTGGCGCCGGAGAGCACGGCCGCGACCAGCTTGTCCCGGAGCGGTCCGGGGAACGCGAACTCCTCCACCCGCAGCCCGGCGATCCGAGGGTCGTCCGGGCCGGTGTAGGACTGCTCGGGCATGCGGGGCTCCTCAGGACACGGGTCGGCCGGGGTCGGCCGGGGCGGGATCGAGCGCAGCGTAGCCGTTCCACCGTCGGGTGGCGCGCGGTTTACCGGCCGGTCGGGCGGCGGCTCGGCGGGCCCGTCCCGCCCGCCGCCCCGGCGTCCCCACGGGTCCGGACGGTCACGTCCGATTTCCGCCAGTCGAGCCCCCTCCGGTGCCGCAGACTGGACAGCGTGATCGACGACGACATCCGGTACCGAGCCGTGGACAGCCGGGACGCCCGCTTCGACGGCGTCTTCTTCACGGCTGTCACCTCGACCGGGATCTACTGCCGGCCGAGCTGCCCGGCCGTGACCCCCAAACGCGTCAACTGCACCTTCTACCCCAGCGCCGCCGCCGCCCAGAGCGCGGGCTTCCGGGCCTGCCGCCGCTGCCGCCCCGACTCCGTCCCGGGCTCGCCGGAGTGGAACCACCGGGCCGACCTGGTCGGCCGCGCGATGCGGCTGATCGGCGACGGCATCGTGGACCGCGAGGGCGTCGCCGGCCTGGCCCAGCGCCTCGGCTACAGCTCCCGCCAGCTCCAGCGTCAGCTCACCGCCGAACTCGGCGCCGGCCCGATCGCGCTGGCCCGTGCCCGCCGGGCGCAGACGGCGCGGCTCCTGCTCCAGACCACCGAGCTGCCGGTCACCGAGATCGCCTTCGCCTCCGGGTTCGCCTCCGTGCGGCAGTTCAACGACACCGTCCGCGAGGTGTACGACCGCACGCCGAGCGGCCTGCGCGCCGAGGTCACGGCGGGCCGGCGGACCGCCACCCCGGCGGGCGGCCTCGCCCTGCGGCTGGCCTACCGGGGCGCCCTCGACAGCGACCACCTGATCGACTTCCTCGCCCTGCGCGCCGTCCCCGGCGTGGAGGAGGTCGTGCCCGGCTCCCGGCCGGGCGTCCGCACCTACCGCCGCACCCTCGCGCTCCCGTACGGCCACGGCATCGCCGAGGTGGACGGCCTCGCCCCCGGCGAGCCGCGTGCCCGCGGCTGGCTGGACTGCCGGCTCTTCCTCACCGACCTGCGTGACCTGCCGACCTCCGTCCAGCGCCTGCGGGTCCTGTTCGACCTGGACGCCGACCCGCTCGCGGTCGACGACCAGCTCGGCGCCGATCCGCTGCTCGGCCCGCTGGTCCGGGCCCGCCCGGGCCTGCGCTCGCCCGGCCACGTCGACCCGCACGAGCTGGCCGTCCGGGCCGTCCTCGGTCAGCAGGTCACCGTCGTCGCGGCCCGTACCCTGGCCGGACGGCTCGCCGTGAAGTACGGCTGCGCGCTGCCCGAGCCCAGCGGCGGGCTGCGGCTGCTCTTCCCGACCGCCGCCGCCCTCGCGGTCGCGGATCCCGAGGACTTCGCGATGCCGGCCGCCCGTCGCCGGGCCCTCACCGGCCTCTGCGCCGCCCTCGCCGAGGGCGTCGTCCGGCTCGACGGCGGGGTCGACCGGGAGGAGGCGGCCGCGCAGCTGCTCGCCCTGCCCGGCATCGGCCCGTGGACCGTCGGCTACCTGCGGATGCGGGCCCTCGCCGACCCGGACGTCTTCCTGCCGACCGACATCGGCGTCAAGCACGGACTGCTCCGGCTCGGCGCCGACGGCGACCCGAAGTCCGCCGCCCGCACGGCCGAGGCCTGGGCCCCCTGGCGCTCCTACGCCCTCCACCGCCTCTGGGCGGGCCCGGCCACCGACCCCAGCACTGGAACGGAGAACACCTGACGATGAGCACCACCGAGCAGACCGGCACCGAGCCGACCACCACCGAGCAGACCACCACCGAGCCGAGCACGGCCGGCGCCGGCACCACCGTCTTCACCTTCATGGAGAGCCCGTTCGGGCGGCTGATGCTCAGCGGCGTCCGCCCCGTGGACGGCGGTCCGGCCGCGCTGGCCACCGTCACCGCCCCCGGCCAGAAGTACGCGCTCGCCGAGCCCGACGACGACTGGGTGCACGATCCGGACGCGCTGACCGAGCCGGTGGCCCAGCTGACCGCCTACTTCGCCGGGGAGCTGACCCACTTCGACCTCCCGCTCGCCCCGGTGGGCACCGACTTCCGCCGCCGGGTCTGGGCCGCCCTCGACCGGATCCCGTACGGCGAGACCGTCACCTACGGCCGGCTCACCGCGTTGGCGGGCGAGTCCCCGAAGGCCGTCCGCGCGGTCGGTGGCGCGGTCGGCGCCAACCCCCTGCTCATCGTCCGCCCCTGCCACCGCGTCCTCGGCGCCAACGGCGCCCTGACCGGCTTCGCCGCCGGGACCGACCGCAAGCGCTGGCTGCTGGACCTGGAGAGCGGCGCCCTGTTCTGAGCCCGGCTGCACCGGCCCGGCCGGCGGTGCGGTACGCGGACGGTCGGCGGCCCGCCGCGGGAGCCGGTCAGGCCGCGTCGGCCGTCAGCGCCACGCGCCAGTCGTTGCTGCGCATCCGGCGACCGGGCGGGAACTCGAAGTCGGTCTCGCCGAGGAGGGTGAAACCCGACTTGCGGCAGACCGCGTTGGACGCGGGGTGGCCGACGGACGGGAAGGCGTGCATCCAGGGGTGGCTGGCGGTGCGGGCGGCGGCCCGTACGGCGGCGCGGGCCGCCGCCGCGGCGATGCCCCGGCCCTGGTGGCCCGGCAGGACGTTCCAGCCCATCTCGTAGACGGTCGCCCCCTGCCAGTCGCGCTCGGCGTAGCCGACGGCCTCGTCCTCGGGCTCCAGCACGATGCGGTACATGCAGCCGATGCCGGACGGGACGAGGTCCAGGTAGCGGCGGTGGCGGACGAGCATCCGCTCCTCGCTCTCGGGGCCGCCGACGTGCGCGCGCATGTCCGGGGTGTTGATCCGGCGCAGCAGCCCGAGGTCCACGTCGGTCCAGGGTTCGAGACGGACGAGGGAGGGGTCCATGGCCGGACGGTAGTCGGCGGTGCGGCCTCCGGCGACCGGTTTTCGCGGGGCCCGCTGCTCAGAGGACGGGTTCGGCGAGCGCCCGGGCGAGGTTCTCCAGGGCGGGCAGGGCGTGCATGACGGCGTCGCGGTCGGCGGGGGACAGGGCGTCGAGCGCGGTGGCGATGCGGCGCTCGTGGGCGTGCTGCCAGTCGTCGAGCTGGCGCCGACCGGCCGGGGTGAGGGCGATCCGGGCGGTGCGGCGGTCGCCGGGGTCGGCCTGGCGGTCGACGAAACCGGCCTCCAGCAGTTTGCCGACCAGACCGCTGACGGTGTTCGGGGCGAGCCGTTGCCGGGCGGCCAGTTCGCCGACGCGCAGCGGGGCGGCGGCGAGCGTCTGGAGGAGCTCGACCTGCGCCATCGGCAGGGATTCCCAGGGGTAGTCGGTCCGGATGCTGCTGCGCAGGGTGCGGCGGAGCCGGGTGACCACGTCGGTGAGCCGTCGGGCGCGTTCGACCGCCGCGGTTTCCGGGTCCTGGGGGCCGACGACGGCCGGCCCGGAGGCGGGTTCGGGAACGGGTGGTGACGACGGCATGGCGGACAGCGTAGCGCCTGGTGCGGACGGTCTCCGACGGCCTTGATCCGGTCGACGGCGATCGATCCCGGTCGTCGGCTGCCAGATCGCACACCGATCATCTCGTAGAGAGAACATATCTGCATCCGATATATTTCGCCGTATGAACGCCGCGTCCACCCTCGCCACCCGGCTGCTCACCGAGCACCCCCGGCCGCGCGGCATAGCCCGCCGACGGCACGCTCACTGGCTCGCCGTCGCCACCGTCTGCCTGGGCGCCTTCCTCGGCCAGCTCACGGCCAGCGTCACCGCCCTCGTCTACCCGGAGCTCCAGCGCCACTTCCACACCGGATTCGCCGCCGTCGAGTGGGTCGCCCTCGCCTACCTCCTGGTCCTGGTGGCCCTGCTCGCGCCGGTCGGGCGCCTCTCCGACCTGGTCGGCCGCAAGACCGTCTACCTCGGCGGGCTCGCCGTCTTCGGCCTCGCCTCGCTGGGCGCCGGGTTCGCCGGCGGACTCGGGACGCTGGTCGCGTGCCGGGCGGTGCAGGCGGTCGGCGGCGCCATGATGCAGGCCAACAGCGTCGCCCTGGTCGCGCGCGGCGTGCCCGGGCACGCGATGCGACGGGCGCTCGGCGTCCAGGCGACCGCCCAGGGACTGGGACTGGCGCTCGGGCCCAGCCTCGGCGGGCTGCTGGTGGAGCACGCGTCCTGGCGCTGGGTGTTCTGGGTCAACGTGCCGATCAGTCTGGTCGGCATCGTCGCCGGCTGGTTCCTGCTGCCCCGGACCCGCCCCGACGTCCTTCCCGCCGCGGCCCCGTCCGCCGCCCGCCCCGGCACGCCGGGCCCGCGTCCGTTGCCACGTCCGGCCCCACGCCCGGGTGTCCTCCCCGGCGCCCGGACCGCCGCGCGCCTCCCGCGTCCGCGCCGGGCCCCCGACTCCGACGGTGGCGCCGGCCGCTTCGACCTGCCCGGTCTGCTGTTGCTCACCGGCTCGTCCACCGCCCTGCTGCTGGCCCTCTCCGCCGCCTCCGGCCTGCCGCTCCCCGGCTGGGCGGTGATCGGACTGCTGCTCGCCGCCGTCCTGCTCGCGTTCGGCCTGGTCCGCCAGGAGCGCCGGGCCACCCGGCCGATCCTCGCGCCCGGCCTGGTCAACACCCCCGGAGTCCGGCCCGGCCTCGCCGTCTCGCTGATCGGGTACCTGCTGCTGTTCTGCCCGCTGGTGCTGGGCCCGGTCCTGCTCGCCGAGTCGGGCCTGCCGACCGCCGGGGCCGGCCTCGTGATCACCCTGCTCCCGGCCGCCTTCGCGGTGGCCGCGTCGGCCGGTGGCGCGCTGCTCCCGCGCAGCTGGACGGACGTCGCCCGGTGCCGCTTCGGTGCCGCCCTCGCCGGGACGGGTCTGCTGTGCTGCGCGCTGCTCCCGGCCGCCGGCGCGCCCGCCCACCTGTTCGCCCTGCCCCTGGCGGTCGTCGGCTGCGGGCTCGGTGTGCTGCTGCCGGCCAACAACGCGCTGGTGATGCGGGCGATCCCGGCGGAGTGCTCGGCGGTCGGGGGCGGCATGGTCAACATGGCCCGCAGCCTCGGTACGGCGCTCGGTACCGCGTTGCCGGTGCTCGGCGTCCACCTGGCGGGCCCGGCGCTCGGCGGCCGGTCGGTGCTGCTCCTCCTCGCCGGGGTCGCCGCTCTCGCGGTGGCGCTCACCCGTCCGGTCCGTCCGGCGGTCCGCCGCTGAGAGGACGGGCACGGCCGGGGCGGCGGACGGGTCCCCCGTCCGCCGCCCCGGCCGTGCCGTGGTGTTCCGTCGCTCAGGAGGCGGGCACGCCGGGGGCGGCGCCGCGCTCCTGGAGCATGTCCGTCATCAGCTGGATCTCCGAGTTCTGCCCGACCACCATCGACCGGGCGAGCCGCTTCTCGGTCTCGTTCTTCGCCACGTCGACGTAGCCCTGGGCCATCTCCACCCCGCCCTTGTGGTGCTCCAGCATCAGCTGGAGGAAGAGCACCTCGGCGTCCTGCCCGCTCAGCGAACGGAGCTTGGCGAGCTGGGTGTTGGTGGCCATGCCGGGCATCAGCGAGCCGTCGTGCGCCTCGTAGGTGTGCTTCATGCCCATCCACGCCATCGGCTTGGCCGGCGAGTGCTGCGGGAGCCCCCACTGGTCGAGCCAGCCCATCATCATGCCGCGCTGGTTGGCCTGGGTGTTGATGATGTCGAAGGCGAGCGTGCGGGTGTGCCCGTCCGTGGTCCGGTCGCGGACGATGAACGACAGGTCCACCGCCTGCTGGTGGTGGGTCGCCATGTCGCGGGCGAACCCGGCCTCCGGGGAGTCGTCCGCCGGCGCGGAGGCCGAGGAGGATCCGGAGGCGGACGTGCCGCCGGCCACCAGGGCCGGCACACCGAGCGCGAGGGCGAGCGCCGCCGCCAGGGCGGCGGGCCACCAGAGCCGCTTGCGCGAGGTCGCGGGGACGAGGTCGTCGTCCTCGAACTCCTCCTCGCCCGGTGTCACGTCGGGGGCGGTCACATCGCCCCCATGGTGCAGGAGGCCCCGGGCTCCTGGGTCTGCTTGCCCTGGACGTACTTGGTGAAGAACTGCTCCACCCGCGGGTCGGAGGCGCTGTCCACGGTCAGCTGGGTGGACCAGGCGTTCAGGGTGATGGTGCCCTGCTCGTCCGGGTACGGGCTCATCAGCGAGTACGGGGTGGCCTTCACCTTGGCCGACAGGGCCTTGATGTCCTCCGGGGTGGCCTTGCTGTTGTAGGTCACCCAGACGGCTCCGTGCTCCAGCGAGTGGACGGCGCGCTCGTTCTCGACCGGCTGGTCGTAGACGGTGCCCATGCAGTCCAGCCAGATCGCGTTGTGGTCGCCGCCGACCGGCGGGGTCTGCGCGTAGGTGACCTTCTCCTTGACGTGGTTCCGGGTCAGCTCGCCGAAGGTCTGCACGCCGTCGATCGGGGCGCTGGCGGCGACCTCCTTGGCCTTCTTGTCCTTGTTGGCGTCGACCACGATCCAGGTGCCGGTGGCTATCGCGGCGATCACCAGCACGCCGGCGACCGATCCGGCGAGGACCTTGTTACGACGGTCGCGGCGCTGCTCGGCCGCGCGCAGCTCGGCGATCCGGGCGCGGCGGTCGAGACCGGCCTGCTTGGCACCCGGCTTGTTCGACTGTGCCTTGGACTGCTTGGAGGCGGAACCCATGTGGTGTCCTTGTCCCCACCGCACATCGGGCGCGGCGGTCTGAAGAAGTGGCGGGATGGGGCGGATCCGTCGGTCCCGTCCGTCCGTCGGCCCGCACGGGAGCGCGGGCGGGCGGCACGGGAGGGCCGGCGGCGGGTTCCGCTCAGGACCGGTGTACTTGGAGTTCGTGCAGGTCGGGCGCGGGATTCGGGCCGACCAGCAGCCCGGCGGGCACCACCCGGGGCAGTGCCTCGGGAGCCTCCGGCAGGGGCGCCGCCGCAGGTTGCGGGTGCGGCGGCGGGTTGGGGAGCTGGGCATCCTGGGCGCAGTACGGGTGACCGGAGCAGCCGTTGTCGCGATGCGGCGGATCACCGTCGACCGAGCACCACGTCCAGTGCCGGTGGCTCTCCGCGCGGACGCGGTCGCCGACGGTCTGCGGCGTGGTGGCCGGGCCGGTGGTGGTGAGGTGTCCGTGATCGGGCGCCGGGGTGGCGGCCGGTGCGTCCCGGAAACCGGTCGGCGGGCCGATCGGGGGGCCGGCCGGGGCTGCCGCCGGTGCTTCCGGCCGCTCGGTCGTGACCGCCCTGGCGTGGCCCGCGCACGGGAGCGCCGTCAGCAGTCCGGCGAGCAGCAGGATCCACAGCGCGCCGACCGGGCGACCCGCGAGTGCGGCCCTCCACGGTCGGGATGTGCTGGGGGCCGACGCGGTCATGCGCACATTTAATCAGCCGAACGAGTGAAGCGAGCCCCCTCCCGGGTTCTCACTTTCGGTGGCCGACGGGCCGGAATCCACCGGAAACACCCTGGTCGGGGCGGTTCGGGCGAGCACGGGAGGAACGGAAACGAAACGGACGGCGAATCCGGTGATCGATATCGGTCGATGTGTGCGCGGTTGTCGTCGAAACCCGGACAGCGTCGTTGCCCTTGGAGACAATGTCGTCGAGCCCGGCCCGCCCGGGGGCGGCGCGATCACGGAGCGACCAGGAGCCGCCAGATGACCAAGCAGGGTGCACCCGCGCAGCAGCCCCGGCCGGACGACGGCTGGTGGGACACGGTCTACGCGGGCCCGGCGGGCACCCTCCCCGACACTCCGGACGCGACGCCGGGTGAGGGCAGCGTCGACGACTGGTTCGAGACGGCGGCCGGGTTGATCGGGCACCAGCGGAGCGGGGAGGACGCGGCCACGCAGCCCGAGCCCGAGCCCGAGCCCGAGCCCGAACCTGAACCTGAACCCGGTCCTGGCCCTGAGGCGGCGGTCGGGGCCGATCCGGTGGCCGACACCCAGGTGCTGGAGCGGGACAGCATCGACGACTGGTTCGACACGGCGGTCGGCGTGATCAGCCCGCAGCCCTCGGACCCCGGAGAGACGCACCGCTTCCCCGCCCCGCCCTGGGCGGACGACGGGCCCGTGAAGAGCCCGGGGGCATCGGCACCGGCACCGGAGCAGCGCCCGGCCACGCCGCCGGAGCCGGCGTCGGAGCCGGAGCCCGCCGCGGAGCGGCCCGACCTGCGGAAGCCGGAGCCGGAGCCGGAGCCGGCGCAGCGCCCGGCCACGCCGCCGGAGCCGGAGCCGGAGGCCGCCCGTGTGCCGGAACCCCGGCCCCGGCCGGAACCGGCCGTCGCCGAGGAACCGGTCCCCGCCTCTGTACCGGTGCCGGTGCCCGAATCGGTGCCGGCCGTCGCCGAGCGGCCCGAGCCGGACCCCGCGCCCGAGCAGGATCCTGCCGCTACCCCCACCGCCGCGCCCGCCCCCGCCCCCGCGCCGCGTCCCGCCGTGCGGGCAGGCCGGCCCGGTACCGCGCCCGCCGTCCCGCACGTCGGCGAGCGGCCGCCCACGTACGGGCCCGAGCCGACCGCCGTGCCGGAGGCGGACCCGGGCGCGCTGGGTTCCGTCGTCGCCGACACCGTGCTGGAGGGCGCCCAGTACGCCACCACCACCCTGCGCGCCACCTCCGTCCGCGGAGACTCGGCCCGCTACCGCGGCGAGCCGCGGCGCGACGCCCTGCTGGTGACCCGCTTCGGCGAGGGGACCGACGGCCTGCTGCTCGCCGTGCTCGGCGGCTTCGACCGGGCAGGCCCGGCCGGTGGTCCGGCGGCGGAGGAGGTCGCCGTCGCCGCCGCCGAGGCCTGCCGTCAGCTCGCCGCCTCGATCGGGCGCAGCCGGACGGGCCTCGCCGCCGACCTGCGCGACGGCGCCCGGGACCGGCTCCGGTACGGCCTCCAGCGGCTCGCCACCGGCGCGTCCGCCCCGCTGCGCGCACTCGTCCCGGACCCGGACCCGGCTGCGGACCCGGCTGCGGACCCGGCCTCCGCGACCGGCCCGGACGGGGAGGTCGAACCGCCCCCCGTGTCGCTGCACTGCCTGCTGGTCTCGCTCGACCCGGCGGCGGGCTACCGCGCGGCGTTCGGGGTCGGCCCGGGCGGGCTGTACCTGTTGCGTTCGGGGCACTGGATCGACGCGTACGCGGCGCGCCTGCTGCACCACCCGGACGGTCAGCCGCCGGTGCCCGAGGGACAGGTGCCGGGTGCGCGCCCGTTCCGCTTCCGGATGGTTCCGGCGACGCCCGGCGACATCCTGCTGCTCTGCACCCCGGGTCTGGCGCGGCCGATCGCCGACGAGCCGGCGGTCGCGCACTTCCTGGCCTCGCACTGGGCGCACCCGCACCCGCCGGGCACGGTGGACTTCCTGCGCCAGGTCCAGGTCCGCGCCAAGGGCTACGCCGACGACCGCACCGCCGCCGCGGTCTGGACGGAGTAGACGCGGACCGTCCCGGCCCGGCTTCCGGTGCTCGCCCCGCTCAGGCGGGCGTCGTGCCCAGCAGGGTGCCGCAGGCGGATTCGGCGAGGTGGAGGGCGCGGGGGCGGAGGGCGCCGGGGAGTCCGAGGGCGAGCGGGACGGCGAGGCCGTCGAGCAGGGCGCGGATCTGGCTGGCACGCTCCGCGGCGTCGCCGGGGGCGAAGCGGCCGGCGGCGGTGCCCTCCTCGATCAGGGCGACGAGGTCGGCCTGCCAGGGGGCCTCGATCTCCAGCTGTCCCCGGCGCAGGTCCTCCCCGGCGGGGGAGCGGCCCCACACCTCGACCCAGAGGATCCAGCGCGGGTCGCCCGGGCCCTCGGGCAGGTAGAGCGCCGTGTACCCGGAGAGCCGTTCACGGACGTCCCGGCCGCCGTCGGCGAGCAGGTCCCGGCGGCGGGCGCCGAGCTGGTCCTCGCTCCAGCGGAGGGTCTCCAGCAGGAGCTGGTCCTTGCTGCCGAAGTAGTAGAGCAGGTGGCCGGCGCTCATCCGCAGCTCCCTGCCGAGGCCGGCCATGGTGAGCTTGGCCAGCCCGTGTTCGGCGATCGCGGCCCGTGCGGTGGCGAAGACCTCCTCGCGGGGGCGTGCCGGTCGGCGGGGGCGGGCGTCCGCCATCTGTCCTGCTCCTCTGGAACCTGGGGGCGGCACGGGAGACCCGCGGGAGGCCACCACGATACCGGCCGTGTCCGGGAGGCCACGGAGGGGGACGAGGGCCGGTTCGGCCCGCGCTCCTGCGGGTACGTACCAACCACGCCGATCAACAGGACCATCCCGATCGGAGGGGATGCCCATGGCCACACTGATCGCCCTGTTCGCGGGGCTCGCGGTGATCGTGACCGGACTGACGCTCCACCTTCGCCGCCGTCACAGCCGTCCCACCGAGAACCTCGACGGCCTGCTCGCCGAGCAGGAGCGGCTCGCCCAGCTGCGGGCCCTCCGCTCCTCCTACAGCTCGATCGCGATGCACAGCACGCACGGGCTCACCACCGACGACATCGGGAGGTACCACCGGTAGCCGCCCCCACCGCCCAAGGCCCTGGTGCCGACGACGGACGCGCGCGCCGGTCCAAGGTGCCCGGCGCGCCGCGTCGGCTGTGGAGCGGGACCCGTGGAGGGCGGCCGGGAAAGGCAGGCCCCCGCTCGGCTGCGGCCGGCGGGGGCTCGATCGCGTCCGGGGATCAGAGCGAGGCGTACCGGGTGACGTTGGTGACCTTGCAGCTGATCTTGCCCTTGGTCTCGACCGCGCCTTGCGCCTTGAGGGTGGCGGCCTGGCCGGCGGCGAGGTTGTTGGTGGCGGCCAGGCCTTCGCCGATACGCGTACCGGCCGCGTCGACGAACTCGACCTGGATCATGTAGTTGCTGCTCTTGCTGCTGCGATTGGTGACCTTGAGCTGCGCGGACGGCCAGTGCAAGGTGGCGTCGACGTCGCAGGAGGTGAGTTCGACGTCGCCCGTGGCGTCGGCGTTGCCGGGTGCTGCGGGCAGGGTCGGCACGGCGGTGGGCAGGGTCGGCACTGCGGCGGGCAGCGTGGGTGCGGGGGTGCCCGGGGCGGGGGGTGCTCCGGCGGTGGTGGCCTCGACGGCGGGGCCGGTCGGCTTGCTGGTGGTGGTGCTGGGGTCGCACGCGGCCAGGCCGAGGACGGCGAGGCTGACGGCGGTGATGGAGAGGGTGGTGCGGCGCATGGGTCCCCCTGGGACACGGCGGGTCGTGGTGAGGGGACCGTATCGGCGCGCACCGGGGCCGCGACGTGGTGTGACGGAGCTGTGACCAAACTGGAAACGGTAAATGGCCGTCCCGGCCCGTGAGTTGCCCCGGTTTCGATCCGCCGGTCGTGCCGGAACGTCCTGCTTCGGGGTCGCCGGGGTCGGACCGTTGCGCGACGCTCCGACCCCGGCTCTTTCGTGATCTAGCGGGAGGGGCCGGGAGGAGGCCACGGCAGGGGGCTGCGACCTCGTCCCGCCGGCATCCGCCGTGGCGATGCGACGCCCCGGCCCGTCATGATGTCGACCTGATGGACCGTCACGCCTTCGGCTGCTGCTGGGTGATGCAGTGGATGCCGCCCCCGTTGGTGAAGATCTCGCGGGCGTCGACCAGTTCGACCGTGCGGCCGGGGTAGGCCGCGCCGAGGACGGCGGCGGCCTCCTGGTCGCGCGGGTCGTCGAAGGCGCAGAGCACGACGACGCCGTTGGCGACGTAGTGGTTGATGTACGAGTAGTCCACCGGCTCGCCGTCCTCGTCCGACAGGACGGTGGGGGCGGGCAGTTCGATGACCTCCAGCTGTCGGCCCCGGGCGTCCGTGGCGGCGCGCAGGATCGCCACCAGCTCCCGGCACACCTCGTGGTCGGGGTGCGACGGGTCGGGCTGGACGTGGGCGACGACGACGCCCGGGCGGACGAAGGAGGCGACGATGTCGATGTGGCCGCGGGTGCCGAACTCGTCGTAGTCGCGGGTGAGTCCGCGCGGCAGCCAGATCGCCTTGGTGGTGCCGAGGAAGGCGTGCAGCTCGGCCTCGACCTCCTCCTTCGTCCAGTCGGCGTTGCGGCCCTCGCCGAGTTGGACGGTCTCGGTGACCAGGACGGTGCCCTCGCCGTCGACGTGGATGCCGCCGCCCTCGTTGACGAGTCGCGAGGCGAACCGCCGGACGCCGGTCAGTTCGCCGATGTGCTCGGCGACGTGCTGGTCGTTCTCCCAGCGGGCCCAGGACTGGGCGCCCCAGCCGTTGAAGATCCAGTCGGCGGCGGCCAGGCCGCCCTTGCCGTCGATCAGGAAGGACGGGCCGATGTCGCGCATCCAGGCGTCGTCCAGCGGGCGCTCGACGATCTCGACCTCCTCGGCGACGTACTTGCGCGCCTCCGCCGTCCCGCCCGTGTTGACGACCAGGGTGACCGGCTCGTACCGGACGACGGTGTTGGCGACCGCGGCCCAGGCCTCGCGCGCCGCGTGCAGGTGCTCGGGGGTGTCGAAGGTCGGGTTGTCGGTGGGGAACGCCATCCAGGTGCGGTCGTGCGGGTGCCACTCGGCGGGCATCCGGTAGCCGAGCGAGGCGGGGGTGGGGGTGGTCATCGTCGTGTTTCCTTGCGGGGCGGGTGAGGGTGGCCGGGGGAGGGGGAGTCGGGTCGGAGGTCGGTCAGAGGAAGTAGAGGCGGCTGAGCGAGACGCTGTCGGCGGGCTCGGAGCGCAGCGGGGAGCCGTCGAGCGACACCAGGCCGGTCTCGGTGACGTCGACGCGGCCGATCCTGGCGTTGCGGACCATGTCACGCGGACCGATGCCGCGGGTGTTGCGGACGCCGACGCGTCGGCGTCGGGTGGGCAGGCCGTCGGCGGCCTTGTCGAGGTAGGCGCCGTCGGCGGCGGCCTGGGAGACGAAGGCGACGGAGAGGTCGGCGGCGGTGGCGCCGTGGGCGCCGAACTGGGGCCCGAGGACGAGGGGTTCGCAGCGGTCGGTGGAGGCGTTGGGGTCGCCGACGACGCCGTAGGCGGGGAAGCCGGCCTTGAGGACGAGCTGGGGCTTGGCCCCGAAGTGGTCGGGGCGCCAGAGGACGATGTCGGCGAGCTTGCCGACCTCGATGGAACCGACCTCGTGGGCCAGGCCGTGGGCGATGGCGGGGTTGACGGTGAGCTTGGCGATGTAGCGCAGGACGCGTTCGTTGTCGTCGCCGCCCTCGGTGGTGCCGTAGGAGCCGGTGCCGTCGAGGGGGCCGAGCTCGGCCTTCATCTTGCCGGCCATGGCGAAGGTGCGGCGGACGGTCTCGCCGGCGCGGCCCATGCCCTGCGCGTCGGAGGAGGTGATGCCGATGACGCCGAGGTCGTGCAGGACGTCCTCGGCGCCCATGGTGCCGGCGCGGATGCGGTCGCGGGCCATGGCGGCGTCGCCGGGGAGGTCGACCTTGAGGTCGTGGGCGGAGACGATCATGCCGAAGTGCTCGCCCAGGGCGTCGCGGCCGAAGGGGAGGGTCGGGTTGGTGGAGGAGCCGATGACGTTGGGGACGCCGGCCATCTTGAGCACGTTGGGGACGTGTCCGCCGCCGCAGCCCTCGATGTGGAAGGCGTGGATGGTGCGGCCGTCGAGGACCCTGAGGGTGTCCTCGACGGAGAGGCACTCGTTGAGGCCGTCCGTGTGCAGGGCGACCTGGACGTCGTACTCCTCGGCGACGCGCAGGGCGGTGTCCAGGGCGCGGGTGTGGGCGCCCATGTCCTCGTGGACCTTGAAGCCGGAGGCGCCGCCCTCGGCGAGGGCCTCGATCAGGGGGGCCGGGTCGGAGGAGGAGCCGCGGCCGAGGAAGCCGATGTTGACCGGCCAGGCGTCGAAGGCGTTGAAGGCGTGCCGCAGGGCCCAGGGCGAGTTGACGCCCACTCCCCAGACCGGGCCGAACTCCTGGCCGATGACGGTGGTGACGCCGGAGGCGAGCGAGGCCTCCATGATCCGCGGCGAGAGCAGGTGCACGTGGGTGTCGATGGCACCCGCGGTGGCGATCATGCCCTCACCCGAGACGATCGTCGTCCCCGTTCCGACGACCACGTCGACGCCGTCCAGGGTGTCCGGGTTGCCGGCCCGGCCGATCGAGGCGATCCGGCCGCCGATCAGGCCGATCGAGGTCTTCCGGATGCCCTGGACCGCGTCGATCACCAGGACGTTGCTGATCACCACGTCGCAGGTGTCGCGGACGGCGGCGGGCTTGAGGTGCAGGCCGTCGCGGGCGGTCTTGCCGAAGCCGGCCAGGAACTCGTCGCCCGGCGCCTGCGAGTCGGACTCGACCCGGACGATCAGGCCGGAGTCCCCGAGCCGGACCCGGTCCCCTGCGCGGGGGCCGTGGACGGCGATGTAGTCGTGCGGGGTGATGGCGGTCACGACTCGACCTCCGCGTCGTCGAAGCCGGTCAGGTATCCGGTGGCGCGGGCCTTGGCCAGCGCGGCCTCCTTGGCGCCGGGCGCGTCCAGCGGGCCGTCGACCAGGCCCGCGAAGCCGATCGCGACCCGGCCGCCGCCGATCGGGACGAGGCCGACCTCGACGGTGGCGCCCGGGTCGAAGCGGACCGAGGAGCCCGCCGGCACCGCGAGGTGGGTGCCGTAGGCGGCGGCCCGGTCGAAGGCCAGCCGGGGGTTGGCCTCGAAGAAGTGGAAGTGCGAGGTGACCGAGATCGGCACCCCGGAGGTGTTGTGGACGGGCAGGACGACGGTCTCCTCGACCGGGTCGTAGCCCGCGCCGTCGCCGGCCAGCGCGCCGCCGGGGGCCTCGTCGCCGAGCGAGCCGGCGCCCCGGAACGGGTCGTTGACCACGGCGAGACGGGTGCCGTCGTCGAAGACCGCCTCGACCTGGACCACGGTGACCACGTCGGGCACGCCGGGCAGGACGTCGTCGGCGCCGAGGACCGAGCGGCCGGCCTCGACGGCCTCGGCCAGGCGCCGGCCGTCGCGGGCTGCCTCGCAGACGGTGTCCGCGATCAGCGCGGTGGCCTCGGGGATGTTGAGGCGCAGGCCTCTGGCTCGGCGGGCGCGGGCCAGCTCGGCTGCTGTGAAGATCAGCAGCCGGTCCCGCTCGGTGGGGGTCAGTCGCACGGTTCCTCGCTCGCGGTCGCCGGGGAGGGTGGGTGGGGCGGTGGGGCCGGGGTTCCTGGGGGAGCTGGTGAACGTGGTTCCGGAGGGAAGTTAGAACGCCGTTCAAACATCCCGGGTCATTGAACCCGGACCCGGCCACCCTGTCCAGCGTTGCCGCTCGGGCGGCGTTCGGCTCGCCGGGAGCCGCCATCGGGCCCGGCGTGTCGCCGACGCGGCCGGGCGGCGGGCCTCGAAAGCGGACCGTATGCTTCGCAAACCTGTCCGGTGCGGGCAGTTGGATCACGCAGAAAGCCCCGTGCCCCTTTCACCCCAGGTGATCGCCCGTGCACTGTTCCAAATGCCGAAAGGTGGGCATGAGGATGGGTGGTCAGAACCACGGGGCCACCCGACCGGCGGGGGATCCGGCCCGGGGGCCCGGAGCGAGGGCGGGGGCAGGAGTGATGGACGGTCAGTCGCGATTCCCGCGACAGCGGACGGGTTCGGGGGGCGCCTTCCGGCCCACGGGTCACGGCGGTACGGCGATCCCGGCGGGCACCGGCCCGGCAGGTGCCGGTTCGGTGGGCGCGGCCGGCGCCGCACTGCACGGCGTACCGGCACCGGGGTGTGCACTGCACCGCCGGCTCCACCTGGCGGTGGAGGCGGCCGACCTGGTCGCCGTCGGCGCCGTCCGCCGGCGGCTGCGTGCGGCCCTCGGGCACTGGGGGGTGCCGGAGCTGGCCGACACGGCCGAGCTGCTCTCCTCCGAGCTGGTCACCAACGCACTGCAGCACACCGGTCAGGGCGCCGTCTTCGACGCGGTGCTGACCGCCGACCTGCGGCTGCGGATCGAGGTCCAGGACGCCGCCGCCCGGCTGCCCGGTCGCCGTCGCGACCCGGAGGCCGAGTACGCCACCTCGGGGCGCGGGCTGGTGCTGGTCGAGGCGCTGGCCGACTCCTGGGGCGTTCAGCTGAGAGGGGACGGCAAAGTCACCTGGTTCGAGCTGGCCTCGGCCGTGGCCTGACGCGGCCGAACACTGTTCGCTGTCGAACGATGCCCTGAAGTGAAGGGCAAAGCCAAGATTTCCGGCCCGTTGCCATTGCCGCTGGGCCGAACATTGGCCAGGATGGTGGGAATGTGTGTCCACGTGCGAGGAGCGGCGGGGAATTCTCACCTCGACTGACCGTCGCCCGTCGGCACCGAGCCACCGAGCACCACCCATCACACCGCCATGCGGCCCGTCCGGACGGTCGGCGCGGTCCGCCACGGCAGCGGCAGGAGCAGCATGCCCACAGAGCCCGAGTCACCGGGGCCGGCCCTCCCGTCCGGCTCGTCCACGACCGGGTCGGGCCGGACCAGACCCCCCGCCCAGGCGGCCCGGCGGCACGCGCTGCGCACAGCTCCCGGCCTGGCCGCCGGCCGCCTCGCGCCGATGCTCTCCGGCGGCCTGCCGGTCGTCCAGAGCGACTCCACGCCGGACTGGCTGGAACCGGCGATGGCGGCCAACGGCATCGGCTCCTTCGACTGGGACATCCGCCGCGACGTCCTGGAGGGCGACCAGCGGGCCTGCACGATCGTCGGCCTGGACACGGCGGACAAGAGCCGGTTCGACCGCACCTCCGCCTCCTTCCTGGCCCTGCTCCACCCCGAGGACGCCCCCGTGGTGCGCCGCCGCGTCGAGCGCGCCGTCGCCGAGCTGGGCCAGTGCGGCGCCTACTACCGCACGGTCGGCCCCAGCGGCACCATGCGGGCCGTCCGGTTCCGCGGCCGCGTCCTCGCCGACGCCTTCGGCCGTGCCTCCCGGATGGTCGGCTTCGTCTGGGACGCCACCGTCGAGCTGCACAAACGCGACCGCGCCGACCGGATGGCCCTGCTGCGCGAGGAGCGCTCCCGCTTCATCAAGGAGGCCGCCCGCGCCCTCTCCGAGGCCGTCACCGTCCGAGACGTCGCCCGGGTCTTCACCGAACTGCCGCTGCCCGGCCTCCCGCCGGACGGCCTGGTGCTCGCCGCCTTCGAGGCCGGCCGGGTGCAGATCCTCGGCGCCTCCGGCTACCGGGCCGAGGAGCTCGCCGGCTACGACCGCTCGGTGCTGCCGCAGACCCACCCGGCCGCCGAGTCCCTGCGCAACCGCTCGCCGGTCTTCTGCGCCAGTCGCGAGGAGTACCGCGAGCGCTACCCGGAGGTCTGGGAACAGACCCGGCGGACCAGCCGCAGCTCCTGGGCCTTCCTGCCGCTGGTGGCCAGCGGCCGGGCGATCGGCGTCTGCGTGGTCAGCTTCGACGACGACCGCCAGCTGGACGCGGACGAGCGCACCCTGCTCTCCACCCTCGGCGGGCTGGTCGCCCAGTCCCTGGCCCGGGCCCGGCTGCACGACGCCGAGCACGAGCTGGCGGCCGGCCTCCAGCGGGTCATGCTCCCGCGCACCGTCCCCTCGGTGCCCGGCGTCACCACCGCCGTCCGCTACCTGGCGGCCGGCTCCGGCCTGCAGATCGGCGGCGACTGGTACGACGTCGTCCCCCTGCCCGGCGGCCACGTCGGCCTGGTGATCGGCGACGTCCAGGGCCACGACGTGCACGCGGCCGGCATCATGGGCCAACTGCGGATCGCGCTGCGCGCCTACGCCGCGGAGGGCCACCCGCCCGCCGCGGTGATGGCCCGGGCCTCCCGGTTCCTCGCCGACCTCGACACCGACCACTTCGCCACCTGCACCTACGCCGAGGTCAACGTCGACTACGGCGTCGTCTACGCCGTCCGGGCCGGCCACCTCGACCCGGTGGTCCGGCGCGCGGACGGCACCGCGACCAGCGTTCCGGTGGCCGGCGGACTGCCGCTGGGCATCGCCCCGGACGAGGAGTACCGGGTCACCCGGTTCAGCCTCGACCCGGGCGAGACCGTGCTGCTCTGCACCGACGGACTGGTCGAGTCACGCGGCATGGACCTCGACGAGGGCGTGGCCCGGCTCACCGCGGTGCTCGCCGAACCGCTCGCCGACCCCGCGCGGGCCGGCCGCGACCCGCTGGAGGTCCTGGCCGACCGGATCGCCTCCCAGGCCGCCGACTCCAGCGAGCGCGAGGACGACATAGCGCTTCTGCTGCTGCGCTGGGACGGCCCCGAGGGCGGCCTGGCCGCGCAGCAGCTGCGCCGCCGGATCGGGCAGGCGGACCTCGCCCGGATCTCCGAGGTCCGCGCCGAGCTGCGCGACGCGCTGCGCCGCTGGGGAGTGGCCGAGCTGATCGACACCGCCGAGCTGCTCACCTCCGAGCTGGTCACCAACGCGATCCGGCACACCGACCGCGACGCGATGTTCACCGCCCGGCTCTACCGGGAGCCGGCGGCGGACGGCGGCCGGGCCAGGCTGCGGGTCGAGGTCGAGGACGAGTCGGACCTCTGGCCGACCCGCCGTACGCCGGGCGAGCAGGCCTCCTCGGGGCGCGGGCTGATGCTGGTCGAGGCGCTGGCCGACGGCTGGGGCGTGGAGCCCCGGGGGTCGGGCAAGCGGATGTGGTTCGAGATCACGGCGACGGCGACCGCCGCCGCCGGGGCGACGGCGGGCTGACCGGCGGCGGGCCTGCGCCCGGCCCCGGCCCCGGCCCGGGAACCCGTCGGCCCGCGGGCCGACGGGTCGGCCGACCCGTGGGTTCGCGTGCGCGCAGCTCCCCGGGGCGTCAGCCGAACTGCTGTTCCAGGTCCTTCAGCTTGCGCTCCAGCGAGTCCAGCCGGGGCAGGGCCACGGTGTCCTCCTCCGTCGTCAGGTCGATGGTGCGCCGTTCCGGGCGGGCCGGGAGGCCCGGCTGCGCCGGTGTCCCCTCGGCGGCCGCGCCCTCGACCGCTCCGGCCCCGTCGGTGCCGCCGGGGCCGCCCGCTATGGCGGACTCCGGGCCGGGTTCCAGCTGCCGGGCCCCCGACGACGAGCCGCCGCTGCGCTGGCGCCAGACACTGTGGGTGCGGTTGATCGCCCGGATCTCGGCCCGCTCGCGACGTCCGGCGAGTTTGCGCCGCTCCTTCTCCAGGGCGTTCTCGCGCTTGTCCTCGCGGACCTCGTCGACCGCCTCGTCCAGGCTCCGCACGCCCTCCAGCAGCATCAGGGACCAGGCCGCGTAGGTCTCGCGCGGAGCGCGCATCCAGCGGACGATCCGGATCTGCGGCAGAGGGCGGGGGACCAGTCCCTGCTCGCGCAGGGCGGCCCGGCGGGTCTGTTTGAGGGCCCGGTCGAACAGCACGGCGGCCGAGAGCGACATCCCCGCGAAGAACTGCGGGGCGCCGGCGTGGCCGAAGCCGCGCGGGGCGTGCACCCAGTTGAACCAGGCCGAGGCGCCCGCGAAGAGCCAGACCAGCAGGCGGGAGCCGAGCGCGGCGTCGCCGTGGCTGGCCTCGCGGACGGCGAGTACGGAACAGAACATCGCCGCGCCGTCGAGACCGAACGGGACCAGGTACTCCCACCCGCCGGAGAGGTTGAGGTTCTGCACCCCGAAGCCGACCAGCCCGTGGAAGGACAGCGCGGCGGCGACGGCCGCGCAGCAGAACAGCAGCGTGTACGAGGCCCCGCCGTACAGGGACTCCTTGCGGCGGCGGCGTTCCTCGGAACGCTCCCAGGAATCCTGGCCACCCGATCCGGTGGTGGATCCCCGACTCCGGACCAGGGCCACCAGCAGGGCGCTGACCAGCAGCACCGCAACGCCGGTGACGGCCCAACCAAGCGGTATGTCGGACAATTTCATCGCCTGGACCAGCCTCGCTTTCCTGCGTCGCAATTCCTGCGTCGTGATGGCGGGGACCATCATGACCGATGCTCGGCCCGAGAATGGCTGATTTGCCGTCAATGCGCTGACGAGAGGGATTTCTGGCGGGGGATAAGTCGCATCGTCATATGAATTCCGGGCGGGTGTCTCCCGGAATTCCGCCCCCGACCCGTTCCGCGCCGGGAGGAGTGCCGTCAACCTCGCGTGACGCGGGGACAGCCCGCGCACATCGCCTCGGCCTCGACGGTGTACACGAGGCAGCAACTGGCCCGGCAGCGGTCGGAGTGCACTGCGGAGCCGGACGCGGGTCCGGTGAATCCGGCGCCCGGCGTGAAGGGCGCGCACTCCGGCGCCGGGCGCGCGTCCTGTAGGCCCGGCGCGAGCAGCGCGGACAACTCGGCCCGGGCGCGCTCCTCCTCGCCGAACAACCCGGCGGCGTGCCAGAGGCTCTCGACCGCGGCGTCCGTCGCCATCGCCCAGAGCGTGCGCGGACCGCGTCGCACCTCCGGCCGGAAGGCCGCCAGCAGCGGGGTCAGGAAGTCGGCCAGGGCGGTGCGCAGTTCGCCGGCCAGCGCCGCCTCGTCGGGCACCGTGCGGGCGATGTGACGGCGCACGGCGCACGGCGTCTCGGCCGCGGTGCCCGGCGCGTCCGGCGCTTCCGGTCGGGCCGTCGCGCCGCCCGGGGCGGCCGCCGGGTCGTCGGGCAGGCAGACGAAGGCGCCCGGACGGACCGTCAGCTCGCCGGTGCGGCGACGGATCGAGATGTCGGCGGGGGCGAGCAGCGGCACCCGGCGCTCCAGGAACCACGGCAGGGTGAACAGGAGCGAGACCGGCCAGACGAAGCGGTGCAGGCCGAACCCGGCGGCCACGTCCGGACGCAGTGGCCGCCCGTACCGGGCCAGGCCCTGCCGGGCGTCGTGGGCGATCAGTTCGCGCAGTGCCTCCGGGTGGGTCAGGAGGTCGGCCCCGGCGATCCAGCCCCGGCCGGTGCGCGGCGGGGCGCAGTGCACCCGGAGTGCCGGCAGGAGCCCGCCGAGCCGCTGGTAGGCCGCGGCGCCCGGGGCGGTGCTGCCCGGGGCTGCGGTGCCCAGGACGGTGGTGCCCAGGACGGCGGTGCTGTCGGCTCCCGGGTCGGTGCAACCCGCAGGGCCGGGTGCGGTGGTGACGGGCCGTGACGGCGGTAGGGCGAGTGCCGCTTCGACGGCGGCGGAGGCGCGCGGCGCGGGGCCGGGCCGGGTGCTGCTCACGGTCATGGTGCGGGCCCCATCGGGTCGACCGGAGCCCGTGCCGGACCGCCCGGTCCCGTGCCCGGCGGGGGCGTTCGTCGTCGAAGCACCCCGGGTGCCCTCGCCGTCGTTGCGCCCTGCGTCCGGGCCCGGCCGGACGCAGGCCTGGCGGAGCCCGGGAACGGCAAGGCGAACCTGGCCGGGTCACTGCTCGACCCGGCCAAGTTAGGCTCACCTTAGCTGATCGGTCCCTGAGCCTGCCTTCCGATGCGTCCGTCCGGGGGAGCGCCCGGCGTGCGCGCCGCGCTCAGCTGGCGCGCGAGCCAGACCGGAACACCCCCGAGCGCCTTCACCAGCCGGGCCGCCTCCGCCCGGAGCCGGGCGGCCTCGGCCGGTTCGGAGACCTCGGCCAGCGCCGCCAGCGCGGGCGCCACCCCGACCGTGAAGCCCAACTGCTCGCGGAGCCGGAGCGAGGCCTCGAACCCCTCGCGGGCCCGCTCGCGGTCGCCTGCGGCCAGGGCCGCCAGGTGCCGCCAGGTGGAGGAGCGCAGCAGGTCGTCCCCGCGCTCGCCCGCGCCGTCGTGCGCCCGGCGGTAGGCGATCCAGGCCGCCGTCGGGTCGCGCAGCAGGTTCTCCGCGACCAGCCCCCGGCGGAAGTCCAGCAGCGGACGGCCCGGTGCGTCCGGCGGCAGCAGTGCGGACGTGCGCCCGAGCGCCGCCTGTGCCTCGTCGAGCCGGTCCCGCGCACTCAGCACGCTGGCCGCGTACGCCAGGAAGCCGCGTGCGCAGGCCGCCGCCGCGCGCTGTTCGGTGGAGGTCGCCCCGGCCTCGGCGAGCCGCAGCGCCTGTTCCGCCTGGGACCAGTTCGCTGCGGTGAACAGGCATTGTTCGATCAGGAGTTCGGCTCTGGCCAGCGCCGCTGTCGGATCTCGTTCGGCGGCCGGGCGTAACAGCTCCGCGGCCTCCCGCCAGCACGCCCGGGACCGCAGCCGCCACACGGTGTCCCCCGGCTCCTGGGGTGCGGTCGCCCGCCCCCGCCCGTCCCGGCCGCTCGGGCCCCATCCGTGCTCCGACAACGCCACCTCCTTGTGCGCGCCATCCAGCAGGACGCGGACCCTGCCCCTCGTGGCATGACACGCCCCCGGGCCCGCGCTGTGGCGGCAATTCAACACGGGGGCGAGCTTGTGCACCAGATCACGAGCGGAGGTTGTTGCGCTCGGGCGGGTTTTCGTCTAAACGATCAGCGGTCGGCGGGTCGGGTCCGAACGGGGGCTCAGGACGTCCAGCCGGTCTCCATCAGGGCCTCGGCGGCGCCGTTGGCGGGCTGCGGCACCCCCGCCAGGTCCAGGCTGAACAGGGCCACCAGCAGCTGCTCCCCGCGCACCGTGGCCTGGTGCGAATAGCCCGCAAGAGTGAACATCGCGGCGGCCATCTCCTCGGCGTGCAGAGTTTGCAGCCAGAGGCACTCCACCGACTTCACGTCCGCCGGTTCGGTCCAGGTGTCCACCTGGGCAACCATCCGGCTGCCCAGCAGCGTCACCCCGTCGCGCTCCTGAGCCTCGGTCAGCTCCAGGTCGTCGAAGCCCAGCCACTCCAGGTAGCGGGCGGCGGTGAACACCGCGTCCTGCGAGGTCCGCACCGGGTGCGGACGGAACGGCGCCCGCCGCCGCCACGGCGTGGCGGGGCCGCTCGCCCCTGCGGTCGGCGCCGGGGCGGGCGGCGCGTCCAGAGGCTGGGTCGGCCGCGCCGGGTACGGGTGGGAGGCGCGGGGTCCGGCGGCGGCGCCCAGCGGCCCGGTGGACGCGCCGCCGCCCAGCCGGGTGGTGCGGTCCACCGGGAGCCGGACGGTGGCCCCGCAGTTGCAGGTGAACTCGGGCTGCGGCCACTGGTCGGAACGGCCGCAGTGCGGGCAGCGCATGTTCAGCCAGGAGTCCTCCCAGGACCGGAACCGCACCTGCACCGGCACGCCCCCGCGCAGCAGCGGCACCTTCAGCGAGGCTCCGCACGGGCAGGGCAGCGACGGCGGCTCGTACAGGTGCTCGCGCCGGCAGGCGGGGCAGCGGATCGCCCGGGCGCCACCCCCGGTCCCCGGCCCGCGGCCGGCCGGGTCGTGTCCGGTGAAGTCGTCGGGCAGTCCGGCCATCGCGGGCACCGTCCGTTCGAATCGGGGAGGAGGGACGGGTCCCATGCTCCCCGAAACCCGCGGACCGCGGCGCGGAATGAGGCAATCCTCAGGGAGGAATCAGGGGTGTGCGCTCGATTCCTCGGCGGGGAGGAGGAGGGCGGTTCCACCCCGGAGGGGGATCCGTTCGAGGAACAGCGGTACCCGCGTCACCCCGCACCCCAACGGGCGAGGTCGGCAGGCGTGTCCAGGTCGTCCGGAGTGGCGGCATCGGCGCACTCGACCAGCGTGATCTCCTCGGCGTGCGCCGCCAGCAGAGCCCGCGCGCCTGCGTCCCCGACCGCCCCCGCCGTTACCTCGGCGAAGTACCGGGCCCCGATCAGCACCGGGTGCCCCCGCCGCCCGCCGTACGCCGCCGCGGCCAGCTCCGCGCCCGCCCGGTGGGCCGCCAGCAGCCGGGCCACGGCCGCCGCGCCCACCCCCGGCGTGTCCACCAGCATCACCAGCACGGCCCGGGTCGGCGACGGCAGCGCGGCCATCCCGGCCCGCAGTGAGGAGCCCATGCCGGATTCCCAGTCCGGGTTGGCCACCAGCCGGCAGCCCGGAAGGTGCGCCGTCGACCGGACCCGCTCCCCGGCCGCGCCCAGCACCACCGTCACCTCCCGGCAGCCGCCGGCCCGTACCGCCGCCACCGCGTGCTCCACCAGCGGCCGTCCTCGGTACGGGACCAGTGCCTTCGGCCGCCCGCCCAACCGTCGCCCGCCGCCCGCCGCCAGGACCAGCGCGGTGACCGCGTCCTCGTTCTGCATGCGTCCAGCCTGCCTGTCCGGCAGGGCGGCCCGCAGCCCCGGCGGGTGACCCTTGGACGAAGCCACAACCGGGGCGGGTGCCGGGCGCGGGCGGCCCGGCGGTTCGGCCGCTGGAGTTTCCGCGCCGACCCCCCTGTACTGGGCCGATGAACTCCGCACCGCGCCCGCTGGTGGACCGCTTCGGCCGGGTCCACACCGACCTGCGGGTCTCCCTCACCGACCGCTGCAACCTGCGCTGCACCTACTGCATGCCGGCCGAGGGCCTCGCCTGGCTGCCCGGGGCCGAGCTGCTCGGTGACGACGAGGTGGTCCGGCTGGTGCGGATCGCGGTGCGCCGGCTCGGGATCGGGTCCGTCCGCCTCACCGGCGGCGAACCGCTCCTCCGGCGCGGCCTGCCCGGCCTGGTCCGGCGGATCGCCGCGCTCGGACCCGAGGTGTCCCTGACCACCAACGGCATCGGACTGGCCCGCACCGCCGCGGAGCTGAAGTCCGCCGGGCTGCACCGGGTCAACGTCAGCCTGGACACCCTGCGGCCCGAGCGGTACGCCGCGATCACCCGCCGCGACCGGATCGCCGACGTGTTCGCGGGCCTGGCCGCCGCGCGGGACGCCGGCCTCGCCCCGGTCAAGGTCAACGCGGTGCCGGTGCGCGGCGTCAACGACGACGAACTCGTCCCGCTGGTGGAGTTCGCCGCCGAGCACGGCTACCGGATGCGGTTCATCGAGTCCATGCCGTTGGACGCCCAGGGCGCCTGGGACCGGGCCCGGATGGTCACCGCCGACGAGATCCTGGCCGCGCTCGGTGCCCGTTGGGAGCTGCTGCCGACCGGTCGGGCCGCCGGGGCGGAGGGGACGGGGCCCGCCGGGTCCGGTCGGCGCGGCACCCCGCCGGCGGAGGAGTGGCGGATCGCCGGGACGGACACCGTGGTCGGTGTGATCGCCTCGGTGACACGGCCGTTCTGCGGCGGCTGCGACCGCGTCCGGCTCACCGCCGACGGACAGTTGCGCAACTGCCTCTTCGCCACCGAGGAGTCGGACCTGCGCGCACTGCTCCGCGACGGGGACGGCGGCGGTCACGGGGACGGCGGCGGGGACGACGAAGGGGACGCCCGCATCGAGGCCGCCTGGCGCGCCGCGATCGCCGGGAAGGGGCCGGGCCACGCCATCGGCGCCGCCGGGTTCGTCCGGCCGGCGCGCCCGATGTCGGCGATCGGCGGCTGAGCGGCACCGGCCCGGCCGGCGGGCTCGGCCGTGTCGACGGTGCGGGCGTCGCCTGCGTGGTCCGCACCGGCTCATCCGGGCGCGACCTTCCGGATGTGACCTTCGACATGATCGAAATGCTCCGTGTTGTGCCCCCTTGACCGGGTGTGGGGCGGCTGGTCTGCTGGTGCGCCGTCAGTCGCCCGCCACCTGGGGAGTCCTCCGTGCCCGCCCGTCGCACCGCTCTGTCCGCCGCCACCGTCTTCCTGATATCCGCCCTGGCGCTGACCGGCTGCTCCGGCGCCGGGAAGCGGGCCGCCGACGCGGCCTCCGCGGGGGCCGGCTCCCCCGGGGCGGCGGGCGCCGCCGGCCCGGGCACCAGCCCGCTGCAGAACCCCGACGGCACCAAGCCCGGTCTGGGACCGCTGACTTCGCCCGAGGAACTGAGCGCCGGCCGGGAGCTGATAGCCAGGGTGGCCACCGCCAGGACCGGCTCGAAGGACGGCTACGACCGCAACGAGTTCGGCCCGGCCTGGACCGACAACGTGGACGGCGTCCCCGGCGGCCACAACAAGTGCGACACCCGCAACGACCTGCTGGCCCGGGACGGCACGGCGGTCGAGCGCAAGGACGGGTCCTCCTGCGTGGTCACCTCGATGACCATCCACGACCCGTACACCGGAAGGACGGTGCAGTGGTCCAAGCAGCAGGCCTCGAAGATACAGATCGACCACGTGATGCCGCTCTCCTACGACTGGCAGATGGGTGCGGCCACGTGGGACAAGGCCAAGCGGGTGCAGATCGCCAACGACCCGCTCAACCTGATCCCTGCCGACGGCTCGCAGAACGCCTCGAAGGGCGACTCCGGCCCGTCCGCCTGGCTGCCCGCCGCGCCGGAGATCCGGTGCGCGTACGCGGTGCGGTTCGCGCAGGTGTCGTTGAAGTACCGGCTGCCCGTCACGGAGGCGGACAAGACCGCCATGCTGCAACAGTGCGGCGGATGACGGGAGCTGACGAGCCGTGGCCGTTCGGTCGGTTGGTCGGGCGGCGGCCCGGTCGGGCGGGAGAGTGGGCGGGTGCGTGACCGCTGAGCGGCAGGTGCGTGGCCGAGGAAACGATTCCTCTTGGTTCGCCGGACTTTGTCCCAGTGCCACGGACGCCGGGGGTGGGGGCGAGATGATCAGTGTGATGACCTGATGATATTCGTGTGCGGTGCACTCGATGATCACCCGGTTCTCCCGCGGCGCCCTTCCCACCGTCGCCGTAGCCGCCCTGCTGGCAGGCTGCACCAGTTCGGCCGGATCCACCGACGCGGCCTCCGGCACGCCGTCCCCCGTCGTGACCGCGACGCCGACCCCGGCGGACACCCCCAGCCCCACGCCGACCCCGGCCCCGACCCCGACGGTCAAGCCCACGGGCCAGGCGGATCCGGCACTCCAGCCGTTCTACGGTCAGCAACTCGGCTGGGCGGCCTGCAAGGACGACCCGAAGACCGACAAGCTCGACGAGTCGGCGGTGCAGTGCGCCACCCTCAAGGTGCCGCTCGACTACGCCAACCCGGCGGGCGACACCATCGACGTCGGGATCGTCCGCAGCCCCGCCGGCAAGCCGGACCAGCGGATCGGCTCCGTCCTCGTCAACCCCGGCGGTCCGGGCGGCTCCGGCGTCGGCTTCCTCCAGCGCAACCCCCAGCAGTTCCAGGGCGCCGTGGGCGACCGCTACGACACCGTCAGCTTCGACCCGCGCGGCGTCGGCCTCACCGCCCCGGTGAACTGCCTCGACGACAAGGCCCGCGACGGCTGGGTCACCACCGACGCGCTCGGCGTCGACCACGGCAAGGTCCTCGCCGACGCGTGCCAGGCCAAGTACGGCAAGGTGCTGCCCTTCCTCGGCACCCGCAACACCGTCCGCGACATGGACGTGCTGCGCGGTGTGCTCGGCGACCAGAAGCTGACCTACTTCGGTCTCTCCTACGGCACGTACGTCGGCGCCCTCTACGCCGAGGAGTTCCCGGACCGCGTCGGCCGGCTCGTCCTCGACGGCGCCGTGGACCCGTCCATGCCGCTGCTCCAGCACAACATCGCCCAGTACGCGGCCTTCGAACGCTCCTTCAAGGACTTCTCCACGGCCTGCGCGAAGAAGGACCAGTGCCCGATGGGCAAGGACCCGGCCAAGGCGGCCGAGAAGCTCGCCGACTTCCTCGACGGCCTCAAGCAGAAGCCGCTCACCACGGCGAGCGGGCGGACTCTCACCGCCAACGCGGCCTGGGTCGGCATCATCGACGGCCTCTACGGCGGCCAGCCGAGCTGGGACTCCCTGCGCAACGACATCGGCTGGGCGATGCTCCGCGGCAAGGGCGACTACCTGCTCGCCCGCGCCGACAGTTCCAACCGTCGCGACAAGGACGGGCACTACATCGTCTCCGCCGACGCCTACACCGCGATCCACTGCGCCGACGGTGCGACCAACGTCGCCGCCGGCGCCGAGCTGGAGGCCGCGTACGCCGACCTGGCCGCCAAGGCCCCGCTGATCACCCGGCACGAGCCGGACACGGCGCTGTTCGACCCCGACTGCCGGACCTGGGCCTTCCGTTCGGCCGAGAAGGCGCACCCGATCGCCTCGAAGAGCGCGTCCACCATCGTCGTGGTCGGCTCCACGGGCGACGCGGCCACGCCGTACGCCTCGGCAGAGAAGCTCGCCGCCCAGCTGGGCAACGCCGTCCTCCTGACCCGCGACGGCGACGGGCACACCGGCTACGGCTGGAGTGCGTGCATCCGCACCTCGGTGGACGCCTTCCTGCTCGACGGCACGGTGCCCGCCGCCGGGACGCGTTGCGCGACCGACACCGCGGGATGACCTGATCCGACGCGCGCGAGGGGCGCGTCACGGCGGCTCGGGATCCGAGTGCCGTGGCGCGCCCCTGCTGTGTCGTGCTCGGTGCCCGCGGGCGCCTTCCGGTGCCCGGTCGGTCAGGAGGTGGGCGGCTGGGTGAGGTCGTAGAAGGTCGAGCCGCCGACCGTCCGGGCGGTGTAGTGGCTGGTGACCCAGCTCTCGATCTGTGCGGTCGGCGAATCCGCCGATCCGGGGCCGCTCGGGGCCGCGATGCCCGCGGTCGGGGCGCCGGGGCCACTGCCGTTGGCGTCCGTGCCGTCGGGCGAAGTGCCGTCAGGTGTCGTGCCGTCGGGCGTGGTGCCGTTCGGGGCCTGGGCGCCTGCGCCGTCCGTGCCGCCTGCGCCCGCGCCGTCCGCGCCCGTACCACCTGCGCCCGTGCCGACCGTCCGGCCCGGGCCGCCGCTGCCGGCGATGAACCAGTGCACCTTGCCCTCCTTCACGTACTGCTGGAAGGCGCTCAGCGTGAGCGACGGGTCGGTGCTGTTGAAGCCGCCGAGCGCCATCACCGGTACCCCGGAAGCCAGTTGGTAGCTGGCGGCGTTCTGCGAGCCGCTGGTCGCGGCGGCCCAGCGGTAGCGGTCGGCGTCCTGCTTCAGCAGGGCGGCGGCCTCGTCGCTCACCTTGGCACCGTTGAGCAGCCCGCCCATGCCGCCGGGGCCGCCCATGACGCCGTAGACCGACTGGCCGCCGCCCGGCAGGCCGCCGGTGCCCTGGCCGCCGCCCGGCCGGTTGCCCCGGCCGCCCTGCGGCGGGGTGCCCGGACCCCCGCCCTGGCCGCCGCCCTGCGGGGGAGCGACCTGCTGGCCGTTGATCCAGAACATTCCCTCGCCGTCCGGCCCGCCACCGGGCCCGCGTCGCATCGCGCCCGGTCCGAACCCGCCCGCGACCGCCGGGCCGGCCGTCACGATCGAGCCGGTGTGCGCGGTGTTGACGGTGTCCACCGCGTACGCCGCCGGACCGCCCAGCGCCGCCGCGGCACCCGCCAGACCGGCCACGGTGGTCAGCCGCCCGGCGAGCCGGTGGCCCTGGCGCCCGTTCCTCGGAGCGCCGTTCACGCCGTTCACACCGTGCGCGTCGTCCGCCCCGGGACCGCCGTCGCCGTGCGCGCCGCCGCCTTGTGCGTCCGGCGCGCCCTGTCCGCCCCGGGCGCTCTCATGCGGTGCGAGCCGGGCGGCCAGCGGCCCGGCCGCCGCCAGCGCGACCGCCGACACCAGCCCGCCGACCAGCACCGTCCAGCGCAGCCAGGGCAGGAAGTCGGAGCTCCGCCCGAGCAGGACGAACGCCCAGGACACCGTGACCGCCAGCGTCCCGGCCAGGACGGCCGCGTACGGCAGCCGGTGCCGCGCCCGCCAGAGCCCGTCCACGCCCATGCCGACCAGGGCCGCGACCGCCGGGGCCAGCGCCACCGTGTAGTACTCGTGGAAGATCCCCGACATGAAGCTGAAGGTCAGCGCCGTGCAGACCAGCCAGCCGCCCCAGACCAGGAAGGCCGACCGCGCGGTGTCCGTCCGGGCGTACCGGCGGGTCGCCCAGAGGCCGAACAGCAGCAGGACGAGCGCGGCCGGCATCAGCCAGGCGATCTGCCCGCCGATGTTGCCGTCGAACATCCGGGTGATGCCGGTCTCGCCCCAGCCGCCCCCGCCGCGCACGGTCGGAGCGCCCCCGGCGGGCGCCTCCATCCCGGCCGGGAAGCGGACCCGGTTGCCGCCGCCGACGCTGCCGGTCTCGTTGCCGTTGAGCCGGCCGAGGCCGTTGTAGCCGAAGGTGAGGGAGAGGAAGCTGTTGTCCTGCGAACCTCCGACGTACGGGCGGGCCGAGGCCGGTACCAGCTCGACCACCGCCACCCACCAGCCGCCCGCGACCACCATCGCCAGCCCGCCGGCCAGCAACTGCCGGACCCGCCGCCAGAGTCCGGTGGGCGCCACCACCAGGTAGACCACCGCGAAGCCGGGGAGCACCAGGAACGCCTGCAGGGTCTTGGTGAGGAACGCCAGCCCGAACATCGCCCCGGTGAACACCAGCCACCGGGTGCTCGCGGTCTCCGTCGCCCGCACCAGCCCGTACGCGGCCAGGGTGAGCAGCAGCACCAGCAGGGCGTCCGGGTTGTTGAAGCGGAACATCAGCGCCGCCACCGGGGTCAGGGCCAGGGCGACGCCGGCCAGGAGCCCGGCCGACGGGGAGAAGCGGCGGCGCACCGTCGCGTACAGGGTGGCGACGGTCGCGACGGCCATCAGCGCCTGCGGGGCCAGCACCGACCAGGAGGAGAGCCCGAAGACACGGGCCGAGAGCGCCATCGGCCAGAGCGCCAGCGGCGGCTTGTCGACGGTGATGAAGTTCCCGGCGTCCGAGGAGCCGTAGAAGAAGGCCTTCCAGCTCTCGCTGCCGGCCTGCACGGCGGCCGAGTAGAAGGCGTTGGCCCAGCCCGAGGCGGACAGGCCCCAGAGGTAGAGGACGGCGGTCGCGGCCAGCAGCGCGAGCAGGGCGGGCCGGACCCAGCGCGGGTCCTCCGCGCGCCCGCGCCAGGTCCGGGCCGGCAGGGTCCGCAGGCGGTGGGCCCAGGATGCCGGGCCCTTCGGGCCGACGGGCGGCAGCGGGAACTCGGGGTAGAGCGGGGGCTCGGCGGGCCGCGCCTGCGGGACGTCGGCGGCGGGGCCGGCCGGCCCCGCCGGTCCGGCGGGCGGAAGCTGCGGCGGCGGGTAGTTCGCGGCCTCCGGCCAGGGTTCGCCGGCCGGCGGGGAGAAGCTGGTCGTGGTCATGGGCGCTACGTTCGGGCGCCCGGCTGAGAGAAGGGTGAGACGAGGGTGTGAGCCGCCTGTGATCCTCGCGGGATCACTCGTTCGGGCGGTCCGTGCGCGGTGCGCCCGCGCCGTCCGCTACGCCCTAGGCGGGCTGGGGCATCGTCAGGTGCTTGCCCAGCCACTCCAGGGCGGGCGGGATCTCCCTGGTCCAGGTGTGGAAGTTGTGCCCGCCGGTGTCCAGGGTGATGGTGGAGAGCTTGGTCGGCGCCTTGAAGGAGTCGACCATCGCCTGGGTGCCCTCGTAGTTGTTCTCGTCGTAGCTGGTGGCGAGCAGCAGGGCGACGGGCTCGGCGGGCTTGTTCTTCAGCCGCCAGACGAGGTCGTTCTCCTGCTTCAACCGGTCGTTGCCGCCGAACAGGTCGCCGGTGGTCTCGTCGATCGGCGCGGTGTAGTAGCCGGAGAGCGAGATCGCCGCCCGGTAGGCGTCGGGCTTGCGCAGCGCGAACTTGAGCGCGCAGTAGCCGCCGGTCGAGTTGCCGATCACCGCGCGGTTGGCCGGGTCGGTGCCGATCCGGTAGTTGCCGGCCAGGGCCTTCGGCAGGTCGCTGGTGAAGAAGGTCTCCACCTGCGGGCCGCCGGGTACGTCCATGCACTCGGTGTCCCGGTTGCCGACCAGCGTCGGGCGCATCAGCACCAGGACGGTCGGCGGCAGCTTCTTCTCCTCGATCGCGGTGAGGGCGGACGCCGGGTACTGCATCAGCGTGATGAGCTTCTCCGCCGAGCCGGGGTAGCCGGCCAGCACCAGGGCCATCGGGAACCTCTGCTGCGCGTACTCCGGCTGGAAGTACTGCGGCGGCAGGTAGACGTAGGCGTCGCTGCTCAGGCCGCTCGCGGTTCCCCTGACGGCGACCTCCTGGATCAGCCCGGAGCGGTCGCGGGCCGAGCCCTGCGCCGAGTACATGCTCTTCTCGCCGGTGACCGAGAGGGACGCGGCGGCGTTCGGCTGGTGGTCGACGACCGTGCCGGGCTTGCCGTTGGTGCCCAGCAGGTCGCTCCAGGAGCTGTAGAAGCCGAAGTAGCCGTTGGCGATCAGCCCCATGGCCGCCAGGACCGTGACCTGGGTGGCGAGGAACGCCCCGATCCGCCCCGACCAGGCCCTGAGGCCGTTCCCGCCGAATCTCGGCCAGAGCCACATCGTGGCGGCGAAGACGCCGATCGCGACGACGGAGGCGATGATCTGGAGGGGCATTCCCGTGAGGCTCAACACGAGCCGATCGTAGTTGACCCGGAGGTCCGGCCCGCGCGCCCCCTGTGCGCTCCCTGTGAGATTCTGTGCGCCGCCTGTGCGCCCTGTTGACCGCGTCTCATCGGGTCGGGATCATGTGCGCGGGGATTGCAGAGTGCACGGAGCGTGCACGAGAGAGCACCGAGAGAATTCCGGGGGAGCGGCATGAGGTCCGTGACCAAGATCGGCCTGGCGGTCGGTACCGCATTGCTGCTGACGGCCTGTTCCGGCGGCAGCTCGAAGAGCTCCGGCAGTTCGGACGCCGCGGGAGGCCGCACCGAGAGCTCCCGGTCCGCCACTCCCACTCCCACGCCGACCCCCACGCCGACGCCGACTCCCACCAAGCCCCCGTACGGCCCGGTGCTGGCCGGCTACATCGACCCGGTCAACGCCGCCCTGGCCAAGCTCAACCCCGCCGGGAGCCTCGACGCCTTCGCCCTCTCGCTCCAGGAGGCGGCCACCGCGGCCAACTCCGCCAGCAGCGGGCTGGGCCTGTCCGGCGAGCCGGACACCGTCACCACCGTCCGGCGCCAGCTGGTGACCGCGCTCTCCCAGCTGTCCACGGACCTGACGAAGGTGCGCACCGACATCAAGGGGAAGGGCGTCTGCACCACGACCTCGGCCTTCGCCTCGGTCGGCCTCTCCGAGGGCCTCAAGGGGGTGCCCGCCGCGCTCGCCCAGATGACCGCCGCGGGCTACCCGACGACCTTCAACGTCCCGCAGACCCCGCAGCTGCAGGCCCGCTCGCTCGACAACGGCACCATGATCCGCAAGGGCCGCCTGCGCGGCGAGGGCGGGCTTGAGGTCGACAACACGGGTGGCAGCTCCGACTCGGTCGTGACGCTCTCCCAGAACACCAAGGCGGTCCACTCGCTGTACGTCGGCAAGGGGAAGAAGGCGTCGATCGACGGCATCGAGGACGGCACCTACGAGGTCTTCTTCTCCGACGGCGTCGACTGGGACACCTCGCTGAAGATGTTCACCCAGAACTGCTCCTACACGAAGTTCGACGACACGCTGTCCTACGAGACCGGCCGGACGGCCACCACGTGGTCGATCACGCTGACCGCGAAGGTCGGCGGGAACGCCAAGACCAGCGACGTGGACGAGGAGACCTTCCCGCAGCCGTGACCGGGGCTGCCCTCCGCCGGGCCGGCGGAGGGCGCTTCCCCTTCCGGCGTGCTCGGCCGCTCCGCTGCCCGGGCGACTGCCTCCGGTCTGCCCGCCGATCCGTTGTCCGTCTGCCCGGCGGGCTGCCCTCCCACGATCCCGCCCTCCTGGTCTCCCGTCCTCTTGTCTTCCTGCCCCTGCCTCCCCGCCCGTCAGGGGGCGAAGGTCGGGAGCAGGGTGCGGGCCACCGTTTCGACCGGCGGGACGAAGCGGTCGGCGTCGTCGCCCAGCAGGTAGTGGTAGAGCGCGCGCTGGTGAGCGGCGCCGATCAGGAGCAGTGCGCCGGTGACCGGGTCGAGTCCGGCGGCGAGGCGTCCGGCCGCCTGGTGGACGCGCAGCGCGTCGCCGACCGGTCGTAGTGCGAGGTGCGGTCCGATCTCGCCGCCGTGCGCCACGAGGAGGTCGCGCAGGGTGCGGCCGGACTGCATGGCGCCGAGGATCGGCATGATCCGGCGGTAGAAGTCCTCCAGCCCGGTGAGCATGGCGGCGAGGTCGGCCTGGAGGTCCGGGTCGCCGGCCGGGCCGCCGTCCGCCGGCGGCGCGGGCCGTTCGCCGAGGACGGCGGTGGTGTCGGCGAACACCGGCAGGTACTGTCCGATGACGGCCTGGATCAAGCCGCGCCGGTCGCCGAAGTGGTAGAAGATGCTCGACTCCGCGACGCCCGCGCGGTGCGCGATCTCCTTGGTGGACAGCGCCAGCCCGGCGTCCCCGAGCATCTCTCCGGCGGCCCTGAGCACCGCTTCCCGCGCCCCCGTCGAGGGGCGGCCCCGTCTCGCTGCCTGCGCCACTGCGGCTCCTCCGATGGTCGTCGGCCCGTCCTGGCCGAAGTCTCTTGCGAGCGATGACTCGGCTCGGGGAGAGGTTAATTAAATGATGAATCACTGGTGGGATCGACACGGCAGGTAGTCCGACTCGAAAGGGTTCGTCCACGATCCCGCCGGCGCCCTCGCGGACCCGGGACCTCCGCGCGCACCCACGAGCACCCGCTCCCCGGTGCCTCGCCGGGGCCTCCCCGGCGCCCCGTCGGCGCGGCCGGGCGTGCCGGCCGTCGAGCCGCGCGGCGGCGCCCGCCGGGGCACAACTCCGTTGTCGGTGGCGTGTGCCAGACTCCGCGCATGGCCCTCGAACCGCTCTCCTCCCTCACCCTTGCCGCCTGGCGCCGGCTCGACCTCGCCACCGCCACCCGCCTGGCCGCCCGCGCGGCCGACGTGGTGGGCGGTCGACCGGAGCAGGTCGAGACGGTCGAACATCTGGGCGCGCCGCTGCACCGGGTGCTGGTCGAGCGCGGGGAGCGGCTGTTCGCGCTGGTGCCGGGTGGCCGGGTCACGGTCGGGTTCGACCTGGCGGCGTGGCAGCCGTCGGCCGAACTCCTCGACTGTTACCGGGAGGAGAGCGTCAGTCAGGGCTTCGGTCTCGACGACGACCTCCGGCTCCATCTCGCCCGGTACCTCAGCCCGCACCGGACCGTGACCGTGCCGACGCTGCTGATGGCTGTCGAGGACGAGGACCTCGTCGAGCCGCTCGCCGACACCCCGGCGGCACTGGCCGCGGAAGGGCTGCGGCTCCCGCACCCCGACGAGTGGGAGCACGCGTGCGGCGCCGGCGCCGGGACGCTCTTCCGCTGGGGCGACGAGTTCCCGCTCGACCGGGGCCCGTACCAGGACGACACCGGCCCGCACACCGGGCCGAACGCCTTCGGGCTGCGGATCGCCTACGACACCTACCGGTCCGAGATCACCAGCGACCCGGGCGCGATCCACGGCGGCGACGGCGGCGAGTCGGTCTGCGGCGGGTACGGCATCGTCCTGGAGTGGCTGCCCCTCGCCACGGCCAACCGGAACACGGAGCTGGCCGCGCTCGTGTACGGGCCGGACGACACGGGCATGGGTGACGAGCTCTCGACCCGGCCGGTCCTCGACCTGCGCTGAGCGTGGCCGGGCCGCCGGCCCCGGCTGCTCCCGGCTCGTCGTCGAACCGCGGGGCGGGCCACCGCGGCCCGGCGCGGCACGGCCCGGCCGTCGGCCGGTGTCGAGTGCCGACCGGTGCCGAGTGCCGTCGCCGACCTCGATCGTGGCGATGCGGCGGACACGCGGTCCGGGTTTTGCTTCACTGGGAGGGTGAGCGTACTCACCGACCTGGCGCTCACCGGCGCCGTGGCCCTCGCGGCCGGATGGATCGTCGAGCGCAGGCATCTCGCGCGCGCCCGGAAGCTCGCCGGGGGCGCGACCGCCCGAGTGATGTGCATGGTCAGGAACCCTCGTCAGGAGGGGCGTTGGCGCACCGGTCGGCTGCTGATCGGGCCGGACGGGGTGGTCTGGAGGCCGGTCCGCGGGCGAGCCGGCGCGAGGCCGCTGCCGACGGGACTGCGGAAGGTCGGGATGCGGCGGACGACCTGGCGCGAACGGGTCCGGATCCGATCCGACGCGGTGGTCGTCGAGTTCGCGTCCGAGGGCGGTGAGCGCGGCGAGGGCGCCGCCCTGGAGGTGGCGCTGATGCCGTATGACGTGGCTCACGTGGTGACGGCTCTGACGGGGGAGTGAATTCCGAGGCCGGGCTGTCGGCCTGATCGCCGGCCCCGGTCGTCGGTGGCGATCGGTGGCGATCGGCCGGAGCGGGCCGGATCGGGGCCTCGCGGTGTCCGGAGCGGGGCGGGCGGTGCGCCTGCGGGCGCTTCCGGGTGCCTCCCCACGCCCCTGGGCGGATCCGGGCGGACGAATTCCGTACGCATGGTTGACCGATTGAAGTGGGCATGGCACTTTCGTGCGGCGCGGGCGTCCGCAACCGGTCGTACGCCCCGCATCCCCCACAAGGAGAGCCATGTTCAAGAGACTTGCCGCCGCGTCCGCCGCGGGCGCAGTCGTCGCAGGGGTTCTGACCTGCGTCACTGCCACCCCCGCGCAGGCGGTACAGGCCGGTGACCTGACGTCCACCATCGCACTGAGCAACTGCTCCGCCTCGCTCGTGCGTTACCCCTCCTCGGTGGACACCGACCGCGCCCTCATGCTCACCAACGGCCACTGCCTGCCGACCATGCCGACGGCGGGCCAGGTCATCCAGAACCAGAGCGCCAGCCGCAGCGGCACGCTCCTCAACGCGTCGGGCGGCTCGCTCGGCACCGTGCAGGCGGACAGGATCCTGTACGCGACGATGACCGGCACGGACGTCGCCCTGTACCAACTCACCGACACCTTCGGGTCGATCACCTCCAAGTTCGGTGCGACGGCGCTGACCGTCAGCGACACGCACCCGGTCGACGGCTCGGCGATGTTCATACCGTCCTCGTACTGGAAGCAGACCTGGAACTGCTCCATCAACGGGTTCGTCGGGACGCTGCGCGAGGACGAGTGGACCTGGCGCGACTCGATCCGCTACAGCTCCGGCTGCAACACCACGCACGGCACCTCCGGTTCGCCGATCGTCGACGCCGCGACCAAGAAGGTCGTCGGCATCAACAACACCGGCAACGACGACGGCCAGATGTGCACCATCAACAACCCCTGCGAGGTGGCGGCCGACGGCACCACCAAGGCCGTCAAGGGCCAGAGCTACGGGCAGGAGACCTACTGGTTCACCACCTGCCTCGGCACCGGGCGGGTCATCGACCTCAACGTCAGCGGGTGCCTGCTGACCAAGCCCGCGGGCAGCGGCACCGTCTCGGTGGCCAACCCGGGCAACCAGTCCACGGCGGTGGGCGGTTCGGCGAACCTGCAGATCCAGGCGAGCGGCGGATCCACCCCCTACACCTACACCGCCACCGGTCTGCCGGCCGGCCTGTCGATCAACGCCTCCACCGGCGTGATCAGCGGCACCGCGACGACGGCGGGCACGTACAACGTGACCGTGACGGCGAAGGACTCGGCGAACAAGACCGGCAGCACCGCCTTCGGCTGGACCGTCAACGGCGGTGGCGGCACCTGCACCCCGGCGCAGCTGCTCGGCAACGCGGGCTTCGAGACCGGCACCGCCGCACCCTGGACCACCTCCAGCGGCGTCGTCGACAAGTCGGCCTCGCAGGCCCCGCACGGCGGCACCTGGAAGGCGTGGCTGAACGGCTACGGCTCCACCCGCACCGACACGCTCTCCCAGACGGTGACCGTCCCGGCCGGCTGCAGGGCCACGCTGAGCTTCTACCTGCACATCGACACCGGTGAGTCCGGCTCGACCGCCTACGACAAGCTGACGGTCTCGGCGAACGGTACGGCGCTGAAGACGTACTCGAACGCCGACGCGGCCTCCGGCTACCAGCTGCGCACCTTCGACCTCTCGGCCTACGCGGGCCAGTCGGTGACGATCAAGTTCACCGGCACCGAGGACGCCTCGCTGCAGACCAGCTTCGTGATCGACGACACCGCGATCGCCACGAGC
>NZ_JAQYWW010001015.1:0-264 GCF_036322525.1 Streptomyces sp. BE20
CCCCCCCCCCCCCCCCCCCCCCCCCCCCCCCCCCCCCCCCCCCCCCCCCCCCCCCCCCTTCTTCCCCCCCACGCCGGCATCCGCGATGTCACACACGGTCGCCGTGGCGAGGCCGATCATGATGGACGGCTGACCCCCGCGCCAGCTGGGAGGACAACATCACGGCCAGCAGCTACACCCAGACCCACGGCTGACCCACGCTCCAGACGGGAGGACGCCGAACGAATTTACCGCCGCCAAGACCGGCGCGGCTGACCCCCGCGC
>NZ_JAQYWW010001016.1:0-143414 GCF_036322525.1 Streptomyces sp. BE20
GTGGCGCCGGTGACGGCGTCGCCGACCGCGACCTCGACCGGAACCGACTCGCCGGTCAGCATCGAGGCGTCCACGGCGGAGGCGCCCTCGACCACCACCCCGTCGGTGGCGATCTTCTCGCCCGGGCGGACCACGAAGCGCATGCCGACGGCGAGCTGCGTCACCGGCAGGCGGACCTCGCGGCCCGACTGGAGGACGGTCACGTCCTTGGCGCCGAGGTCCAGCAGCGCGTGCAGGGCGGCTCCGGCGCGGCGCTTGGAGCGGGCCTCCAGGTAGCGGCCGAACAGGATCAGCACGGTGACGGCGGCGGCCGTCTCCAGGTAGAGCATGGAGGAGGCGTCGGCGTCGCCGACCGAGAACGAGAACTCGTGCCGCATCCCGGCCATGCCCGCGTCGCCCCAGAACAGGGCCCAGAACGACCAGCCGAAGGCGGCCAGGGTGCCGAGCGAGACCAGGGTGTCCATGCTCGCCGCGCCGTGCTTGAGGTTCGTCCAGGCGGCGCGGTGGAACGGCAGTCCGCCGTACACCACCACCGGGCCGGTGAGGGCGAACGCCAGCCACTGCCAGTTGGTGAACTGGAGCGACGGGATCATCGACAGCATGGCCACCGGCACGGTGAGCACGGCGCTGATCAGCAGCCGGTCGAGCAGGGGATCGGCCGGGGGCGGTGCGCCGGCCGCGGACGCCCCGGTCCCGGTGGTCGGGGTGGCGGGGGCGGCCACCGGCGGCGGGGGGAGCTCGGCGGTGTAGCCCGTGTTCTCGACGGTGGCGATGAGGTCGGCCACGGTCACTCCGGGCGCGTAGTCGACCCGCGCCTTCTCGGTGGCGTAGTTGACGGTGGCCTCGACGCCGTCCATCCGGTTGAGCTTCTTCTCGATCCGGGCCGCGCAGGCGGCGCAGGTCATGCCGCCGATCGACAGTTCGACGCGCTCCCGGACGTCTGCCGGGCCGTCCTGACCGGCTATGGCGGTGGCCGCGTCCGGGGATGCGGAGCCCGAGGTGGAGGTGCTCATGTGCTGATCAGCTCCTTGGGGAGGGGCGCGGCGGGGGAGCGGGGGTCGCCCGCCGCGCGGCGGGGGCTCAGACGGACCGGCCGACCAGTTCGTAACCGGCCTCGTCGACGGCGGCGCGTACCAGCTCGTCGTCCAGCGGGGAGGCCGCGGAGACGGTGACCGTGCCGGCCTTGGCGTCGGCGGACACGTCGGTCACGCCGGCCAGGGTCGAGAGCTCCTTGCTGACCGAGTTCTCACAGTGGCCGCAGCTCATGCCGGTCACGGAGTAGGTGATGGTGCTGGACATTCGGGGCCTCCGAAAGGTTCGTTACGGCCGCGAGCGTACGCCCGGGTCCTGCTTCTGATGACACCATACCCACAGGGGGTATTCCGTAGGGATACGGATAATGTGGTGTGGATCGCATTCGGGATCTTCCCGGAGTGCGGTCCGAGAGCAGAGCGTAGGCGTCCGGGCACGCTGTGCCCGAATCCGCGCCGCGACGTGGGCGGATTCGAGTGCCGTGGGCCCGGGTGTTCGAACCGTGGCGTCGTCGGGGCGCCGCCGGCGTGCGCGGCCGTGGCCGGCCCGTCGGGTCAGCCCCTGGTCGGGGCGGCCGGGTACTGGGCGGGGATCGGGCTGGGTCGCTCGCCGCGGACCAGCAGCCGCAGCCAGAGCAGCCCGCCGAGCGAGACCGCGACCAGGCCGGCGGTGTCGTAGAGGGTGTAGAGGTGGGCCTGCTCGCCGGTCGGGGCGGGGATGTGGCCGAGGTCGAACAGGGCGCGCTGCCAGTCGGCCGCGGTGGTCTTCGCGACCAGCCAGACCGCGATGCCGCTCATCGAGTCCCAGAGCGCGTGCAGCAGTGCGACGCCCAGGTAGGTGAGCGCGACGGGGGTGGTGAAGCGGAAGCGCCCGGCGCGCCGCTCGCGGAAGAGCACCCCGCCGAGGATCGCGGTCCAGAGGATGTGGCCGACGGGCGCCAGGACGCCGCGCAGGATCTCCGTCTCCACCAGGTTCCTGAGGGAGAGTCCCTGGATGCTGAGCACCGCGTTGAACGCGTAGCCGGCGCTCTCGAAGGCGGCGAAGCCGGCGCCGACGGTGGCGCCCAGGACCAGGCCGTAGCGCAGGCCGCTGACCCGCAGCCGTCGGCTGACCATGATCAGGGCGCCGAGTTTGACCGCCTCCTCGATCAGGCCGACGCCGACGTACATCCAGACCGACGGGGAGAGCAGGTACGTCTCCAGGACGGAGGCGCCGAGCACGCCGATGACGCCGCCGATCCCGAAGCAGGCGAAGATCCGGTCGGCGCCGAGGTCGGCGGCGTACCGCTCGTACGCCCAGACCGCCACGGTGGCGGGGACGAGGAAGCTGCCGAGCAGGACGACGGTCGGCACCAGGTTGCTGTTGCCCGTGAGGAAGGTGACGGCGACGGTGGCGATCCAGAGCAGCGCTCCGACCAGGAAGATCCTGGGCCACTGGGCGGGGCGGGCCGCCGAGCGGGCGGGGGGTGCGGAGGTGCGGGGGGTGTGGCGGTATCCGGACACCGGTGGAGGCCTCCCTTGCGTGAGCCGCTTTCGTCGCACTGTATGACAAATCGGACTCTTTGGTACCTTTTGGACGAGTGGGAGGGGTGCGGTCGGGCTAGCCGGGGCCCGCCGGGCCGGGGTGCGCAGGTGGGGTTGTTGATCGTCCGTTATGTTCGATATGTGTCTCCGTACCGCCGAGCCCAGTCGCCCTCCGTCCCGACGGGCAGCGGGCTGTCCTGGGCCCGACGACGCGGCGTCCTGCTGGCGGTCGACCTCCAGGACATCCCGTTCTGGCGCCGCGCCTCGCCCGCGCTGATCGCGATCCTGCTGGTCGGGCTCACCGACCTGATCTCCGGCCGGGACCGCTACCTCGCCCCGCTGATGACGGTCGTGCCCAGCATCGCCGCCCTCACCCTGCGCCCGCTCGAACTGCTCGCCGTCTGCCTCCTCGGTCTGCTCGCCGTCTTCGGCCTCAGCCACTACGACGAGGTCGACACCCTCAACGACGCCCGCTTCCTCTGGGGCGCGATGATCAGCTACCTGCTCCTCACCCTCTTCTCCGCCCTGGTCGCCAAGATCCGCATGAACCGGGCGGCGGCGTTCGCGGCCGTCAGCTCCGTCGCCGAAGCCGCCCAGCGGGCGCTGCTCCGGCTGCCCGGTCCGGTCGTCGGACCGCTGCACCTCGCCGTCCGGTACGTCTCCGCCGCCGACGCCTCGGGGATCGGCGGTGATCTGTACTCGGTGCTGGAGACCCCGCACGGGACCCGGGTCGCCGTCGGCGACGTCCGGGGCAAGGGACTCGGGGCGGTGCAGACCGCCGCCGTCGTGCTCGGCGCCTTCCGCGAGGCCGCGTACGACGAGACCGGGCTGCGCGGCGTGGCGGCCCGGGTCGAGGCGAGCGTCGACCGGCACGTGCCGGACGGTGAGTTCACCACCGCGCTGTTCGCCGAGTTCCGCACGCCCGGGGTGGTGGAACTGCTCCAGTACGGTCACGTCCCGCCGATCCGGGTGGACGCGGACGGCGGGGCGCACGTCCTGGACGCGCCCGACCCGTGGGTGCCGCTCGGCCTCGGCCGGCTCGCCACCGGTGAGCCCGCCAGCTGGGGGCAGCCGTTCGGCACCGAGGACGTGCTGGTGCTCTGCAGCGACGGCGTGATCGAGGCCAGGCATCGTCGCAACGGCGAGTTCTACCCGCTGGCGGAGCGGGTCGGCCCGCTGGTCCGGGGCGCGGCCCGCTCCTCGGCGGAGCTGGAGGCGGCGGTCGGCCGGGTCTACGCCGACCTGCTGGAGCACACCGGCGGGGAGCTGCGGGACGACGCGCTGCTGCTCCTGATCACCCGGACGGACGGCGGGTAGGCCGGTCCTGCCGCCCGCCGTCCTGCCGCCCGCCGTCCTGCCGCCCGCCGTTCGTCGCCCGTGGTTCGTCGCCGGCCGTCCTAGCCGGCGCGCGAGGCAGCCTCGGCCAGCGCCCGGAAGACCAGCGCGGTGGAGGTGGCACCCGGGTCCTGGTGGCCGACGCTGCGCGGGCCCAGGTAGGAGGCGCGACCCTTGCGGGCCTGGAGCGGCACGGTGCCCAGGGCTCCCCGCTCCGCCCCCTCGGCCGCCGCCGCGGCGGCCTCCGGCAGACCGGCGCCGCCGGCCACCGCGTCCCGGTAGGCGGCCAGCGCGGGCGTCCAGGCGTCGACGATGGTCTTGTCGCCGGGCTCGGCCTTGCCGAGGTCCCGCACCGCGCGCAGGCCGGCGGCCAGGGCCTCGCCGAGCGCCGCCGCGTCGACCGAGCCTCCGCCGGGCCCGGGCAGCGCGGCCCCGACCGCCCGGAACGCCTTGCCGTACAGCGGGCCGGAGGCGCCGCCGACCTTCGAGATCAGCGTGGTGCCGGTCCTGGTCAGCACCGCGCCGGGCCCGGCCGGCTCCAGGCCGTCCAGGGCGGGCAGCACGGCGGCGAAGCCACGCTGCAGATTGCTGCCGTGGTCGCCGTCACCGATCGCGGAGTCAAGCTCGGTGAGCCGACCCTGCTCCTCCTCGACCGAGGCCGCGATCGCGCGGATCCACGCCTCGGCGAGCGGGGTGTCGAATTCCATGCCGGGCATTCCTCCTCTTCCTTCCCCCGTGCCGCGGGTCAGGCGCGCTTCAGGGCCGGGGTGTCCACCGGGGCGTCCCACAGATCCAGCAGTTCCTCGTCGGCCTTGGTCAGGGTGACCGAGAATCCCGCCATGTCCAGGCTGGTCACGTAGTTGCCGACCAGGCTGCGCGCCACCGTGATGCCGTGCTCGGCCAGCCTGGCGACCACCTCGCCGAAGACGATGTACAGCTCCAGCAGCGGCGTCCCGCCCAGGCCGTTGACGAGGGCGATCACCTCGTCCCCGGCGGTCAGGTGGCGGTCGGCGAGGATCGTCTCCACCACCTCGGCGGCCAGCTCGCGGGCCGGGCGGAGCTTCTCCCGGCGGCGGCCCGGCTCGCCGTGGATGCCCACGCCGACCTCGATCTCGTCCTCCGGCAGGTCGAAACCGGGCTTGCCCGCCGCCGGGACGGTCGCCGCGGTCAGCGCGATCGCGAACGAGCGGGAGGCCGCGTTCACCCGGCCGCCCAGGGAGGCCACCTCGTCCAGCGTGGCACCGCGCTCGGCCAGCGCGCCGGCGATCTTCTCGACCAGCACCGTCGCGCCGGTGCCGCGGCGGCCGGCCGTCCAGGTCGAGTCCTCGACCGCGACGTCGTCGTCGACCAGCACGGTGCGGACCTCCAGGCCCTCCTCGGCGGCCAGCTCGGCGGCGAGCTCGAAGTTCATCACGTCGCCGGTGTAGTTCTTCACCACGAGGACCACGCCCGCGCCGGAGTCCACCGTCCGGGCGGCGGCCAGCACCTGGTCGGGGACGGGGGAGGTGAAGATCTCGCCCGGGCAGGCCGCGTCCAGCATGCCGGGGCCGACGAAACCGCCGTGCAGGGGTTCGTGGCCGGAGCCGCCGCCGGAGACCAGGGCGACCTTGGACGTGCCCGGCCGCGCGGCGCGGGTGATCACCCGGTTGGCCACGTCCACCGTCAGCTCCGGGTGCGCGGCCGCGAATCCGGTCAGCGCGTCCTCCAGGACGGTCTCCGCGGAGTTGATGAGCTTCTTCACGGCGTTGCGCTCCCCTCGGTAGACGGTGCTGACCCGACGCTACGCCAGGCGGGTGGTGCGGGCACGGATTCCGACACGCGGGGGAACGGCCGGTCCGGCTCACCCGGGTGGAGCAGCGCCGTAGGGTCGGGCCATGAGCGACTACGTGGGCATCGTCCTGGTCTCGCACAGCGCGCGGCTGGCCGCCGGGCTGAAGGAACTGCTGGGGGAACTCGCCTCGGACACGGTGCGGGTGGTGGTGGCGGCCGGCACCGAGACGGGCGGGCTCGGCACCAGCTACGACCTGATCGCCCGGGCCGTCGCCGAGGCGGACGCCGGGGCCGGCGTGGTGGTGCTGCCCGATCTCGGGAGCTCGGTGCTGACCGCCGTGACCGTGCTGGAGGACGACCCGCGACCCGGCGTCGTCCTGGTCGACGCGCCGTTCGTGGAGGGCGCGGTCTCCGCCGCGGTGACCGCCTCGACCGGCGCCGCGCTGTCCGAGGTCGTCGCGGCGGCCGAGGAGGCCCGCGGCTTCCGCAAGCTCTGACGCCCGCCCCGGGCCCGGTCGCCCTGCCCGCCCCGGGCTACTTCGCGTCGGCGTAGCACTCGACCACCGCGGTGGTGAGCGGGAACCGCACCGGCGTCTCCCCGAAGACCAGCCGCCGTGCCTCCTCCGCGGCCTCGCCGACGGCGGCGGCCACCTCGTCGGCCAGGTTGGCCGGGGTGTGCACCACCACCTCGTCGTGTTGGAAGAAGACCAGGTGCGGCCGGTCGCCCGGACCGGCGACCGGCAGGGCGTGGAGACGGCGGCGCAGCGCGGCCAGCAGGGCGAGGGCCCAGTCGGCGGCGCTGGCCTGGATGACGAAGTTGCGGGTGAACCGGCCCCGGGCGCGGGCCGAGCGCCCGCCGGCGTCGCCCGCCGTCTCCGGCGCCTCGGTCAGGTCGAGGAAGTCCGCCGAGGGCGGCGGGCAGGGCCGGCCCAGCCGGGAGGCGACCACGCCGCCGTCCTCGCCGGTGCGGGCGGCCGCCTCGACGTAGCCCATCGCGGCCGGGTAGCGGTGGTGCAGCGTGGCGAGCAGCGGGCCGATGTCGCCGCTGGTCTGGCCGTACATGGCGCCGAGCAGGCCCAGCTTGGCCTTCTCGCGGTCGCCCTGGAAGGCGTTGGCGGCGAGCGCCTCGTACAGGTCGCCGCCGGCCGCGGTGCGGGCCAGCCCGGCGTCCTGGGAGAGGGCGGCCAGGACGCGCGGCTCCAGCTGTGCGGCGTCGGCGACGACCAGCAGCCAGCCCGGGTCGGCGACCACGGCGCGGCGCAGGATGCGCGGGATCTGCAGCGCGCCGCCGCCCCGGCTCGCCCAGCGGCCGGAGACCACGCCGCCGACCACGTACTCGGGGCGGAACCGGCCGCCGCGCGCCCAGGCGTCCTGCCAGGCCCAGCCGTGCGCGGCGTGGATCCGGGAGAGCTCCTTGTAGCGGACCAGCAGGCTCGCGGCGGGGTGGTCCACGGCCTTCAGCTCCCAGGACCGGGTGGAGCCGAGCTGGATCCCGGCGTCGGCGAAGGCACGCAGCACCTGGCTGTGCGAGTCGGGGTTGAACGGGCGGCCGCCGAGCGCCTGCTGCAGTTCGGCGGCCAGCTCGGCGAGGAGCCTCGGCCGGCTGCCGGGCACGGCGGGGCGGGGGCCGAGCAGTTCGGTGAGCAGCCGGTCGTGGACGTCGGCGCGCCAGGGCAGACCGTCGTGCGCCATCTCGGCGGCGACCAGGGCGCCGGCCGACTCCGCGGCGATCAGCAGGCGGAACCGGGCCCGTGCGACCGGATCGGCGATCGCGGCGAGCCGGCGCTGCTGCTCGGCGTGCACGGCGACCACGGCGGCCAGCGGGTCGGCGCCGGGCGGCAGTTGCAGCCGGTCCGGGGCGAACAGGGTGTCCTGGCCGTCGCCGGCCTCGGCGGAGCCGGGCTCGGGCAGGTCGGCGGGGACGGGCCGGCCGAGGAGCCGGGCCCAGGCGGCGCCGAGCGAGCGCGGCGCGCCGAACCGGCCCTCGTGGGCCAGCAGCAGGGCCTCGACCAGCCGCAGGTCGTGACAGCGGGCGAGCCGGTCGGGCAGCTGTGGGAGCAGCGGCGCGTAGCCGGAGTCGGTGGCGGCCCAGACCCAGCGCGGGTGGTCGGCGGCCTCCCGTGCGGCGACGGCGGCGGCGAGGTCGGGCGCGGGGACGGGCGGGCCGAGCGGGGTACCCGCGTCGTCGAGCGGCTGGAGCCGGCCGCCGCGGCCGTGCGGGTCGGGGACGAGGGCGATCCGGGGCGTCACGGGGGGCTCCTTTCGTCGGGACGGGTGCTGTACGAGGGGCGTACGGCGGGCGGAACTCGACGGTAGCGGGTGGGTGTGACAACCGGAGCGAGGCGGTCCGGGGCCGGTTCCCGGGCGTGGCCCCCGGACGATCCCGCGGCCGGCCGCGGGATCGTCCGGGGGCCACGGAGGAGGGGAGCGGCGGGTCCGGGAGGTGCTTGCGCGGGCCGGCCCCGGGGGTCCGGGCGCACGGCGGGAGCGGTGCGCCCGGCGGGCGGGCGGGGACGTAGGCAGGGCCGATGACACCGCGTAGGGTCGGCGGAATGACCGAGAACCCGTTCTTCAGGCCGAGCACGCTGGCCTACGAACTGCCGCCGTTCGCCGAGATCCGGCCGGACCACTACCTGCCCGCCTTCGAGCGCGGGATGGCCGAACAGCTCGCCGAGATCGCCGCGATCACCGCAGACCCGGAGTCGCCGACCTTCGACAACACCCTGATCGCGCTGGAGCGCTCGGGGGCGCTGCTGCGCCGGGTCCGCGGGGTCTTCGACAACCACTCCTCCGCCGACACCACCCCCGAGGTGGACCGGATCGACGCCGAGATCAGCCCGCGGCTGGCCGCGCACCGGGACGCCGTCCACCTGGACGCCGCGCTGTTCGCCCGGATCGAGGAACTGCACGGGCGCCGCCACGCGCTCGGACTGGACGAGGAGTCGCTGCGCCTGCTGGAGCGCCGGCACACCGCCTTCGTCCGGGCCGGCGCCCGGCTCGGCGCCGAGCAGCAGGACCGGCTCCGCGAGCTCAACGCCGAACTGGCCGTCGGCGCCTCGGCGTTCCGCCAGAACGTGTCGGCGGACTCCAAGGCCCGGGCGCTGGTGCTGGACTCCGCCGATCAGCTGGCCGGCCTCTCGCCGGACGCGGTCGCCGCGGCGGCGGAGAACGGCCGCGCGCTCGGCCTGGACGGCACGTACGTGCTCAGCCTGAAGAACTTCTCCAACCAGACCGAACTCTCCTCCCTCACCGACCGCTCGGTGCGCGAGCGCCTGCTCGCCGCCTCGCTCGGCCGCGCGGTGGACACCAACGGCCCGCTCGCGATCCGGATGGCCGCGCTGCGCGCCGAACGCGCCCGCCTGCTGGGCTTCGACACCCACGCCGCGTACGTGGTGGCGGACGAGACGGCCGGTTCGGTCGGTGCGGTGGACGCGCTGCTGGCCCGGCTGGTGCCGCCGGCGGTCGCCAACGCCCGCCGGGAGGCGGCCGAGCTGGGCAAGCTGGCCGCCGCCGACGGCATCGAGGAGATCGCCGCGCACGACTGGGCCTACTACGCGGAGCAGGTGCGGCAGGCCTCGTACCAGGTGGACGCGGGGGCGCTGCGCCCGTACTTCGAGCTGGAGCGGGTGCTCCGGGACGGCGTCTTCTTCGCCGCGAACCTGGCCTACGGGGTGACCTTCACCGAGCGGCCGGACCTCGTCGCGTACCACCCGGACGTCCGGGTCTTCGAGGTGTTCGAGGAGGACGGGGCCCCGCTGGGCCTCTTCCTCGGCGACTTCCACGCCCGGGAGTCCAAGCGCGGCGGCGCCTGGATGGACGAACTGGTCACCCAGTCGCACCTGCTGGGCCGGCGGCCGGTGGTGTACAACAACCTGAACGTGGCCAAGCCCGCGCCCGGGGAGCCGGTGCTGCTCTCCTGGGACGAGGTCCGCACGCTGTTCCACGAGTTCGGGCACGCCCTGCACGGGCTCTTCTCGGACGTGCGGTACCCGTACTTCGCGGGGACGGCCGTGCCGCGGGACTTCGTGGAGTTCCCCTCGCAGGTGAACGAGATGTGGATGGTCCGGCCGGAGGTGCTGGCCAACTACGCGAAGCACCACGAGACGGGCGAGCCGCTGCCGGCCGAGCTGGTCGAGCGGATCGGGGCGGCCGAGTCCTTCGGACAGGGGTTCCGGACCGTCGAGTACCTGGCGGCGGCGCTGCTGGACTGGGCCTGGCACACCCTGCCGGAGGGCCAGGAGGTGGCCGACGCGGAGGAGTTCGAGGCGGCGGCGCTGGCCGAGGCCGGGCTGGCGGTGGCCGCGGTGCCGCCCCGCTACCGGACCAACTACTTCGCGCACATCTTCGCCGGCGGCTACAGCGCGGGCTACTACGCGTACATCTGGTCGGAGGTGCTGGACGCCGACACCGTGGAGTGGTTCGAGGGGAACGGCCGGAGCGTGCGGGAGAGCGGCGAGGTGTTCCGCCGGGAGCTGCTCGCGCGCGGGGACGGCCGGGACGCGCTGGCCTCGTTCCGCGCGGTGGTCGGGCGCGACCCGGAGACCGGCCCGCTGCTGGCGCGGCGCGGGCTGGCCTAGGAACGCCACCGGGGGCGCTGCCCGGCGGCGGACCCGCCGCCGGGCGTCAGCGCCCTTCGAGGGTGACGGTGACCGCGGTGCCCGGCCGGGCGCCCGGGAGGCGGATCCGGGCGGTGCCGGCCCGCTCCCCGGTGGGCTGGTCGAGCGCGACCAGTGCGCCGGCCGGTCGCACGGTGATCCGCACGCCGGCCGGGAACGCGGCGGCGGGCAGGACGAGTTCGGTGGCGTGGCCGGTGCCGTCGGCGGCCCACCGGACGGTGTGCGCGGCGCCGTCCGCGGTGGTGCGCGCGGCCGTCCCGGCCACCGCGGCCGGGTAGGGGCCGAAGGCCGGTCCGTGGCCAGGGGCCGGCCGCCCGGCCGGATCGAGGGCGCAGTAGCCGCCGTCGCCCCGGCACCAGTACCACATCGCCCAGCCGGCGGCGAAGCCGTCCATGGCGTCGACCTGGCGGCGGACCAGCAGGGCGTTCCCGGGCCTGCGGGCGTCGGGCGGCCCCCACTCGCCGACCAGCACCGGCAGCCGGTGCGCGGCCGGGTACGCGGCGATCGCGGCGGTGTAGTCCTCCACGAAGCCGCCGGCCGGGTCCCAGTCGGCGCCGGACTCGACGGCGGTGTCGTAGAAGTGCGGCGCGTAGCCGAGCCGGGGGGCGCCGGTGCGGGGGTCGGTGAAGCCCGGCAACCGGGTCGGCACGCCCTGGCCGACCAGGACGGTCGGTTCGACGAACAGCCAGGCGCGCCGGTCGACCCGGCGCACGGCGGCGATCAGCCGGCGGTACATGTCGGCGAGCCGGCCCTGCTCCAGCGCGGCGGAGGCGGCGGCGAGCGCCGCGGGGTCGGTCGGGTCGCCGTCCACCGGGCCGAACGGTTCGTTGAACAGGTCGTAGCCCAGGAGCGAGCGGTGGCCGCGGAGTTCGCGGGCCAGCCGGGTGTAGAAGTCGGCCTGCCAGGCGCGGAGGTCGGGGTCGTCGTAGAGGTGGCGGAAGGCGGCCTGGACGGCGGGCTGGAAGTAGCCGGCGAACCAGTCGTCGGGGTCGGCCTCGAAGGGCAGGCCGTCGTCGCGGGTCGCCCAGAGCGGGATGCCGCGGTCGCCGCCGCCGAACTTCGGTCCGTAGACGTCCTGGTGGAAGTCGACCAGGGCGAGCACGCCGTACCGGTCGGCCCAGTCGAGGAGCCGGTGCAGGCGGCCCAGCTCGGCCTGGTCCGGCCGGCCGCGGCGGGGCTCCAGTCTGGTCCACGAGACGGCCACCCGGATCAGCGTGAAGCCCTGGGCGGCGAGGGACTCGACGTCCTGCTCGGTGGCCTCGGCGTACTTGTCGAGGTTGAAGCCGCGCAGCCGGAGCCGGCGGCCGTCGGCGTCGACCGGGTCGGTGCGGCCGTCCGGGCCGGTGACGGCGGCGGTGGGGAACGCCGCCTGACGGTGCGGTGGCCGGGCCGCGGCGGGTGGGGCGGACAGCGCGGTGCCGGCGGTGGTGGCGGCGAGGAGGAGGGCAACGGCGGTGCGGCGCAGGCGCATCGGGACCTCCGGAGCGGGGGAGGGTGGGGCCCGATGATGCCGGGGCCGGCACGTCCGGCACAAGGGTGCGGTGGGGAGTCGGCGCCGGGCCGGCGGGGTGTGGCGGAGGCGGGGCGGAGGCGGGGCCTCAGCCGGCTGTCGGCTCCGGCGCCGCCGAGCCGGTGGACAGGGCGGTCGGCAGGTCGGCCGCGGCGGCCAGCCGGCCCCAGAGCAGGTCGGCGAGCGCCTGGACCATCCGGGCCCGGGAGCAGGGCTTGGACTCCAGCCACCAGTCCCCGGCCGCCAGCACCATGCCGGTGATGCCCCGCCCCCAGGCCTCGGCGAGGAGTTCGCGGTCGGCGCCGAGGTCGACCTGGCCCGCGACGGCCCGGGTGATCTCCTCGGCGATCTGGCGCAGCGCCGGCGCGAGCGCGTTCCCGGCTCCGCTCGGGTCGCCCGGCTCGGGGTGGGTGAGCAGCCGGTACACCTGCGGGCGGGACTCGATCCCGGCCAGGTAGGTGTCCAGCACGTGTTCGACCCGGTCGCGCCGCTCCAGCGGTTCGGCGAGCGCGGCGCGGACGGCGGCCAGCAGCCCGCCGGTGTGCCGCTCGGTCAGCGCCCTGATCAGGCCGTTCCGGTCGCCGAAGTGGCGGTAGAGGATCGGTTTGGTGATGCCCGCCTCGGCGGCGATCGCGTTCATGCTGGCGCCGGGCCCGTCGCGCTGGACGACCCGGTCGGCGGCGTTGAGCAACTGCTCCCGGCGGGGCTCTGGGGACATGCGCTGTTCCTTCGCTAGGGCGTTGACACCGGTTACCAAGCAGTAGCAGACTCCGACGATGTTACCCGAGGTAACACCCCGGTCGGCCGCACCCTTCTCCGGAGGCACGCACCCATGAGCACCTTCTCGCTGGACCCGGGCGAGGACCAGCTCGCCGTACGCGACTGGCTGCACGGCTTCGCCGCCGACGTGATGCGGCCCGCCGCCGCCGCGTGGGACGAGCGCGAGGAGACCCCCTGGCCGATCATCCAGGAGGCCGCCAAGCTCGGCATCTACTCGCTCGACTTCTACGCCCAGCAGTACTTCGATCCCTCCGGCGTGGGCATACCGATCGCCATGGAGGAACTGTTCTGGGGAGACGCCGGCATCGGCCTCTCCATCGTCGGCACCACACTGGCCGCCGTCGCCGTGCTCGCCAACGGCACCGACGAGCAGATCGGCACCTGGGCGCCGCAGATGTTCGGCACCCCGGACGACGTCAAGGTGGCCGCGTTCTGCTCCTCCGAGCCGGACGCCGGCTCCGACGTCTCCGCGCTGCGCACCCGGGCCGTGTACGACGAGGCCACCGACGAGTGGGTGCTCGACGGCACGAAGACCTGGGCGACCAACGGCGGGATCGCCGCCGTCCACGTGGTGGTGGCCACCGTCGACCCGGCGCTCGGCGCGCGCGGGCAGGCCTCCTTCGTGGTGCCGCCGGGCACCCCCGGGCTGAGTCAGGGCCAGAAGTTCAAGAAGCACGGCATCCGGGCCTCGCACACCGCGGAGGTGGTGCTGGACGCCGTCCGGGTGCCCGGGCACTGCCTGCTCGGCGGCCGGGAGAAGCTGGACGAGCGCCTCGCCCGGGCCCGGGAGGGCGTCCGCAAGGGCGGGCGGAACGCGGCGATGGCCACCTTCGAGGCCTCCCGCCCGGCCGTCGGCGCACAGGCGATCGGCATCGCCCGGGCCGCGTACGAGGTGGCTCTCGACTACGCGAAGACCCGGGTGCAGTTCGGCCGTCCGATCATCGACAACCAGGGGGTGGCCTTCCAGCTGGCCGACATGAAGACCCGGATCGACGCCTCCCGGCTGCTGGTCTGGCGGGCCTCCTGGATGGCCGCGAACAACCTGCCGTTCACCTCGGCCGAGGGCTCGATGTCCAAGCTGTACGCGGGTGAGACCGCCAAGTGGGTCACCGCGCAGGCGATGCAGATCCTCGGCGGCAACGGCTTCACCCGGGAGTACCCGGTCGAGCGGATGCACCGGGACAGCGCGATCTACTCGATCTTCGAGGGGACCAGTGAGATCCAGCGCCTGGTGATCGCCCGGGCGGTCTCCGGACTTCCGATCCGCTGAGCGGCGGGGTCCGCGGGGTCCGCCGGTCCGCGGGGTCCGCTGTGCCTGCGGGGTCCGCGGTGCCCGGTGGGGCGGACCTCAGCGGGCGGCCCAGAAGGCGAGCCCGGCGGACAGCGCGCCCACCACCGCGCCGACGACGGTCTGCGCGGTGGTGTGGTCCCGCAGCACCACCCGGGACCAGCCGATCGCCGCGACCAGCGGGTAGAGCAGCAGCCACCAGGGCCCGAGCGCGATCGCCAGGCACACCGTCGCGCCGCTCGCCACGGCGGTGTGCACCGAGACCTTCCACCAGACGGTGATCACCAGGATCGGGACCAGCGAGGCGAACATCGCCAGCACGATCGCGGTGAGGTCGGCCGGCGCGTCCAGGCCGAGCATCACGCCGAAGGCCGTCGCGACCGAGCCCATGACGAACGGGAGGACCGTCAGCCGCCGCTGCCGCTGGCCGACGTGCCGGTCCTCAAGGGTGCCCCTGCGGATGCCGTGCCGGATGAACAGGGTCGGGATCACGGCTGCGAAGAGCGCCGCGAACGCCGCCCAGCCGAGCCCGCTCCAGCCGTACCGCACCCCGCCGAGCAGGAGGAGCAGGCAGATGATCACGTTCTTCGGCTCCAGGCCGTCGGTGATCTGCCGGGCCCGGATCGTCACGGGCGTGGGCTCGGTCATCGCGGTGGGGCTCCAGGACGGACTCGGCGGCGGAACGGTCGGATGATCATATCGACGGCGGCGCGGCGGTCCGGCGGCACGGCGGCACGGTGACGCCGCGAGGGCGGCGGACCGAGGTGCGGCGGGGCTCAGAACCGGGGCGGCCGGCGCTCAAGGAAGGCCGCGAGCCCCTCCCGGACGTCGGGCGACTCGCGGGAACGGCGTTCCCAGGGCGCGAGGGCCGCCGCCGCCTGCTCCGGGGCGACGGCCAGGGCGGCCTTGACGGCGCCGATGGTCTGCGGCGAACGGGTGGTCAGCAGGCGGGCGAAGTCCAGCGCGGCGGCGTCCAGTTCGGCGGCCGGGAGGACCCGGTCGGCCAGGCCGAACGCGGCGGCGTCCGGGGCGGGCAGCAGCTCGCCGGAGAACAGCAGGTACTTGGCGCGGGACGGTCCGACCAGCCGGGCCAGCCGCAGCGTGGGCACCGCCGGGTAGACCACGCCGAGCTTGGCCGGCGTGATGCCGAGCCGCGCGTCCTCGGCGACGAACCTCAGGTCGCAGGCGACCGCGAGCTGGCAGCCGCCTCCCACGCAGGCGCCGTGGACCACGGCGATCGTCGGGTGCGGGAAGGCGGCCAGCGCCTCCTCGGCGGCGACGTTGATCGCGTGGTACTCGTCGGCGAGGTCCGGGTCGCCGTAGACCCCGGCGAGTTCGTCGATGTCGGCACCGGCGCTGAAGGTGCCGCCCGCGCCGGTCACCAGCAGGGCGCGCAGGCCCGGCTGTTCGGCCAGGCGCAGCAGCACCTTCGGCAGGGCCTGCCAGATCTCCAGGGTGACGGCGTTGCGCCGGTGCGGGCGGTCGAACTCCAGGACCGCCAGGCCGTCCTCGCCGAGGTGGGCGTTGAGGCCGTCGACGTGGGTGGGCAGCGGGGTGCGGTCCCGCGTCAGCAGCGGCCTGGCGGCCATGGGCACCTCCGGGAGGGTGGACGGGTGCGGCCACTCTCTCAGGACCGGATGCCGCGGTGCGGTCCGGGGCCGCAGGCCCGACGGGTGCACCCACCGGGCCGGGGGTCCCGGACCGACGGCGCGGTCAGGGCGTCCCCGAAACCCCGGGTGTCCCCGAAGCCCCCGAAACTCCCTACGCCCCGGCAGCCTCCGGCGCCCCGGCCGGGCCGCCCGCGGGCTTCCACTCGTGGGTGAGCATCGACCAGACCTCGCCGTCGTGGTGGACGCCCCGGTGCAGGTAGCTCTCCCGCATGACGCCCTCCAGCGTGAAGCCCAGCCGCTGGGCGACCGCCCGGCTGCGGACGTTGTCGGGCCGGTTGTGCCACTCGATCCGGTGCATGCCCCGGGTGGTGAAGGCGTAGTCGATCAGGAGCCGGACGGCGGTGCCGATCAGGCCCCGGCCCTCGGCGGCGGGTTCGGTCCAGACGCCGATCTCGCAGGTGCCGGTCTTGGTGTCCCACTGCACGAACATCACGCCGCCGACCAGCGTGCCGTCCAGCCAGATCCCGAAGAGCCGGGCGGAGTCGGCGGCCTGCCGGTCGGCGTAGCGCTGCAGGACGGCGCGGGCCGACTCGAGGTCGGTGGCCAGGGCGGCCCAGCCGATCCACCGGTCGATGTGCGCCCGGCCGCGCTCGATGTGGGCCAGGTACTCGGGGGCCTGCCACGGCTCCAGCGGGCGGAGCACGGCGTTCTCGGCGAGGGGAAGGGCGAACATGGGCTGGCCTTTCGTGGCGCGTCGGGCGGACGCGGTCGGTCCGGGTCGTTCGTACGGGTGATCGTGCTTCGTCCATACATAACAAACGTTTGGTACGTAAGATAGCCCCATGACGCCGGCCCGTGGAGATCATGAAGCCCGCCGCACCGAGGTCTCGCAGGCGGTGTGGGGGGTGCTGTCCACCCGCGGCTTCGAAGGGCTGACGCTGCGGGCGGTGGCCGCCGAGATGGGGGCCAGCACCGGGCTGCTGACCCACTACTTCCCGAGCAAGAAGGCCCTGGTCGCGCACGCGCTCGACGTCCTGGAGCGGCGCTCGGGCGCGCGGCCGAGGCGTGCCGCGCCGGCCGACGGCAGCCCGCCGCCCCCCGAGGGGCTGGCCCGGCTGCGGGCGGCGCTGCTGGACATCCTGCCGCTGGACCCGGCCGCGGTGGCCGGCAACCGGATCTGGGTCGGTTCCTGGGACGTCGCGCTGGCCGATCCGGACCTGGCCGACGCGCACGCGGCGCGGTACGGGCGGGCCCGTGCGGCGATGACGGAGCACGTCGAGGCCGCGCAGCGGCTCGGGGAGCTGTCGGCGGAGGCGCCGGCGGCGCAGCTCGCGGCCGGGGCCCAGGCCTTCGCGCTGGGCCTGGTGGTGCAGGCGCTGTTCGCTCCGGCGGAGTTCCCGCCGGAGCGGCAGGTGGCGCTGCTGGACGCCTATCTGGTGGGCCTGGCGGCCTCGGCGGCGGCGGGTGCCGCCACCGCGGGCGGTGCGGGTGCGGGTGCGGGTGCGGCGGGCGGTGCGGGCGGTGCGGGCGGTGCGGGCGGGGTCGTCGGGGCCGTTCGTCGGGGCTGATCGGCGGTCGGGCGGTGATGTCCGGCCGCGGCGTAAGGCCCGAAACGGGCATTCCGCCGGGTGTAGTTCGGGGTATCCCCTTTTCGCCGTGTTTTTGTCCGCGGTCATGACACGGATGGTCACGGCATATGCGCGGTGGGTACCCGGGATTCACGGCGACGGGGGGCGCGATGACGGGTCCGGCGCCTGCGGTGGCCTGCGGGAAAAACAGTGTGGCGCCCCCAGCAGGATTCGAACCTGCGACCTACCGCTTAGAAGGCGGGTGCTCTATCCGCTGAGCTATGGGGGCGGGACGGGCGGCACCCTGATGGGCGTGACCGTTGCCGGGACCGGGCGGCGGGCGCGTGGCGCCCGTTGTCCGTGCCCCGTGCCTGAGGGTGGGGTGTGGGGGTTGGCGGGCCCTTGCCCTGTCGGGACAGGATAAGGGTGTCTCGATCCTCGGTCGGGCGTAACGACACCGCCGTTGGTGTGTCGGCCTCGGTGGAGCGGTCCGATAATCGCAGGTGAAGACCGTGAGTGCAGCGGTCTGACGGTGTTCCGCGCCGGACGTTGTGCAGTCGTTACGGGGCTGTCTCCCCACCCGTTATGGATTCGGCACGGAGAAAGCGCCGCGGTCGAGGCCGGCCCCGGCGTGGGTGGGGGGCCGCATTCGGGTTCGTTCGGTCGGATGACGTGCGCGGACGGTCGGCGGGCCGCCCGTGGGGGTGTCCGGGGTCGGGCGGCGATCCGGGGCGATTGTTGTCATGGACCCGCAGATCGGGGGCCTGATGGTCACACAAAGGCTGAAATTCACCCCTGAGAGTGACAGTGGTTTTCCACAGCCCCGAGTTGTCCACAGGATTTCCGATCCCCCTGGTACGGATTTCCCCGAGAAGCGCACTCTCAACGCGCACCGGTCGATTCCGTACGGTGCAACCGGGAGAGCGGAGCGTGGCTGTGTACGAGACCGTCATGACGATGATCGGGAATGCCGCGGCGGCGGCCGGTCGCATCCGGGCGTCCGGCGGAGTGCGACCGCGCACGTCCGACCGGCGCCGACCGGGCGGCGGCCCGACCCGGCCGGAGAGCTCCGGGTGGACGGCGGGGTGTCGCGGGTGGCGGCGCGGTCCGAGGCGGGCGCCGGCCTGTGCGGGTGGGTACCGGCGGGCCTCGGCGGGGCGTCCGTCCGGCGCGCTGACGAAGGGTGACCCGGCGGTGGTGGGCGGGAGGCTGAGGGGGCGGGAGTGGGCGGCGGAGGCGGCCGGTGGGCCGGAGGCGAGATCGCCGAACGGTCGGGCGGACACGATCCGAGCTGCGGGGCGGTGACGTTCGCGCGGGGGAGGGGCGTTCCGGGCGGGCCCGCGGGTGGTGCCGGGGCTGCGGAGCGTGGGCTCGGACTCGTCGCGGGGAGGCCGCGCCGGGGCGGATCGTGGGCGCCCTACGGGCGGGGAGGGGCTTGATGGCGGCGGTGTTGGGCGTCGCGCAGGTGTCGTGCGAGGGAATCAGGGGTGTCCACCGGCGGCGGGCGGGGCGGCGGGCGAGCGCCTTGACTGTCGACAAATATGTTGATCGAGAAGGTTGTTGGGACCACCCATGCAATCCCGTTCCGGTTAAGAGAAAGATCCAGACTTTCTGGCAGGGCGTCAGCTTGTGTGGATACTGGGAGTGTTGATAACGATACAGATACGGAATCGTCCTAATTTCGCATGGGGGTTTCCGGGCCCCTGGGGCTCAATAGGATTCGTCTGGTTCACATCGTGAAGCAGCGCCACAGGGGGCGCGGCAAGCAAGGCGGGCTGCCATCGGCAAGGCCCGGCCCGGAGGGATCCCAGATGTTCCAGAGGCATGGGCGGAGTCTTCCGCGCATCACCACTGTCATGCTCACGACCAGCGTTGCGCTGGGCGGAAGCCTGTTCGCAGCCGGTGCGGCGGCTGCGGCCGACGCGCCGGGAGACGGTGTCACGGCAGTGGTCCAGCCGACCATGATGAGCGAGGAGATCGCCATCGAGGGCGGCCACTCGATCCAGGGCGGGCTGTTCACCCTCAAGACGGCCGACGGTGAGATCAAGACGTACTGCATCGACATCGACCACCCGGTCGACATCACCAAGGCCATCGAGTACCGCGAGTCCGACTGGAAGTCGAGCTCGCTCGGCCGCCCGGAGAAGGCTCAGGACGCCTCCAAGATCCGCTGGATCCTGGAGAACTCCTACCCGCAGGTGACGGACCTCAAGAAGCTGGCCGCCGACGCGGGCGTCAAGGGCGAGCTCACCAAGGAGGACGCCGCCGCCGGCACCCAGGCCGCGATCTGGAAGTTCTCCGACGGCAAGAACGCCACCCCGGTCGACGCCGAGGCCAAGCAGCTCCGCGACTACCTGGTCAGCGAGAAGAACAAGGGCATAGCCGCGGAGCCCAAGCCGTCGCTGAGCCTCACCCCGGACTCGGTGTCGGGCAAGCCCGGCACCAAGCTCGGCCCGTTCACCGTCAACTCCAGCGCCAACGAGGTGAAGCTGGCGCTCGCCGGCGACGCCGCCGACAAGGTCAAGCTGGTCGACAAGGACGGCAAGCCGGTCGCCGACCTGGCCGGCCCGGTCGCCAAGGACACCCAGCTGTGGCTGGACGTCCCGGCCGACACCCCGGACGGCACGGCCACGGTCAACGCCGCCGCCGAGACCGTGGTCCCCAGCGGCCGCGTCTTCCTCAGCAAGGGCTACACCCCGGAGAAGCACAGCCAGACCATGATCCTGGCGGGCTCCACCAAGCTCAGCGTCAAGGACTCCGCCAAGGCGACCTGGAAGGCCGCCAAGGGTGCGCTGATCGACAGCACCGCCGTGGTCGAGTGCGTCGCCAACGGCGTCAAGGTGTCGGTCGCCAACGGCGGCGACGAGGCGGCCACCGTCTCGGTGAAGCCGGGCAAGGACCTCACCGTCCAGCCGGGCAAGATCGAGACCGTCGTCGTCCCGGTCGCCGAGGACACCGCCTACGACATCACCGTCACCGGCCCGAACGGCTTCACCAAGAACTTCAAGGGCATCCTGGACTGCAAGACGGTCAGCGTGACCACGCCGACCCCCACCCCGACGGCCAAGCCGTCGACCCCGGCGCCGACCACCCCGGCCCCGAGCACCACCCCGTCGGCGACCAAGAGCGCCACCCCCACCCCGTCGGCGACCGTCAGCACCACGGCCGCCCAGCCCGCCCCGGCGGTCACCAGCTCGGCCCCCGGCACCACCGGTGGCCTGGCCGCGACCGGCGGTAGCGACGCCACCCCGATCATCGCCGCCGTCGCCGGCGGTCTGGTCGTGGCCGGCGGTGCCGCGGTCTTCCTGCTGCGCCGTCGTGGCCGCCACGGTGGCACCGCCGCCTGAAGCACCTCCACCTGAAGCGCCTCTGCTACCCGAGGCGCCTCTACCTGGGGCTCCTCCGCCCGAGGCGCCGAGGAGCTGACACCCGGCCCGGCCCCCCGCACCACGTGTGCGGGGGGCCGGGCCGGTCCGCGTCCGGGGGCCCCGGCGGCGGGGATCGCGTGCACGGCGGGCCGTCCGCATACCCCCCGGGGGCACGGTGCGCGGTTCTGGGCTCCCGGCCGGTGCGGCACAATGGAACGCTGCAAGCCGAATACTCCCGACGACGCCGGAGCGATCTCACGTGGCGGAATACATCTACACGATGCGCAAGGTGCGCAAGGCGCACGGCGACAAGGTCATCCTTGACGACGTGACGCTCAGCTTCCTCCCCGGGGCGAAGATCGGCGTCGTGGGCCCCAACGGCGCGGGCAAGTCCACCGTGCTGAAGATGATGGCCGGCCTGGAGCACCCCTCCAACGGCGACGCCTTCATCTCGCCCGGGTACACCGTCGGCATGCTGCTCCAGGAGCCGCCGCTCGACGAGACCAAGACCGTCCTGGAGAACGTCGAGGACGGCGTCAAGGAGATCAAGGGGAAGCTCAACCGCTTCAACGAGATCGCCGAGCTGATGGCGACCGACTACTCGGACGCGCTGCTGGACGAGATGGGCAAGCTCCAGGAGGACCTGGACCACGCCAACGCCTGGGACCTCGAAGCCCAGCTGGAGCAGGCCATGGACGCGCTGGGCTGCCCGCCCGGCGACTGGGCGGTCACCAAGCTCTCCGGTGGCGAGAAGCGCCGTGTCGCGCTCTGCAAGCTGCTGCTGGAGGCCCCCGACCTGCTGCTCCTCGACGAGCCCACCAACCACCTGGACGCCGAGTCGGTGAACTGGCTGGAGCAGCACCTGGCCAAGTACGCGGGCACCGTCGTCGCGGTCACCCACGACCGGTACTTCCTGGACAACGTGGCCGGCTGGATCCTGGAGCTCGACCGCGGTCGCGCCATCGGCTACGAGGGCAACTACTCCACCTACCTGGAGTCCAAGCAGTCCCGCCTCAAGGTCGAGGGCCAGAAGGACGCCAAGCGCGCCAAGCGGCTCAAGGAGGAGCTGGAGTGGGTCCGCTCCAACGCCAAGGGCCGTCAGGCGAAGTCCAAGGCGCGTCTGGCCCGCTACGAGGAGATGGCGGCCGAGGCCGACAAGATGCGGAAGCTGGACTTCGAGGAGATCCAGATCCCGCCGGGCCCGCGTCTGGGCAGCGTCGTCATCGAGGTGGAGAACCTCAACAAGTCCTTCGGTGAGAAGGTCCTGATCGACGGCCTCAGCTTCACCCTGCCGCGCAACGGCATCGTCGGCATCATCGGCCCGAACGGCGCCGGCAAGACCACCCTGTTCAAGATGCTCCAGGACATGGAGACCCCGGACAGCGGCACGGTCAAGGTCGGCGACACGGTCAAGATCAGCTACGTCGACCAGAGCCGCGCCAACATCGACCCGAAGAAGACGCTCTGGGAGGTCGTCTCCGACGGCCTGGACTGGATCAACGTCGGTCAGGTCGAGATGCCGTCCCGCGCCTACGTCTCGGCGTTCGGCTTCAAGGGCCCGGACCAGCAGAAGCCGGCGGGCGTGCTCTCCGGCGGTGAGCGCAACCGCCTCAACCTGGCGCTCACCCTGAAGCAGGGCGGCAACCTGCTGCTCCTCGACGAGCCGACCAACGACCTCGACGTCGAGACCCTCTCCTCGCTGGAGAACGCGCTGCTGGAGTTCCCCGGCTGCGCCGTGGTCATCTCGCACGACCGCTGGTTCCTGGACCGGGTCGCCACCCACATCCTCGCCTACGAGGGCGAGAGCAAGTGGTTCTGGTTCGAGGGCAACTTCGACTCGTACGAGAAGAACAAGATCGAGCGGCTGGGTGCGGACGCGGCCCGTCCGCACCGGGCCACGTACAAGAAGCTGACCCGAGGCTGACACCCAACCGTCACAACGGCCCGGCAGACTCGCCCTCCTGGGCGGCCTGCCGGGCCGCGGCCCACCGGCACCGAAGCCCGGCCGGGTCACCGGACGTCGAGGAGAACACCCGTGGCACGCCACATCTACGCCTGTCCGCTGCGCTGGTCCGACATGGACGCCTTCGGGCACGTCAACAACGTGGTCTTCCTGCGCTACCTGGAGGAGGCCCGGATCGACTTCATGTTCACCCAGGCCGCCGCGGCCGGTGCGGGGGAGTTCGCGGGCGGTTCGGTGGTGGCCCGCCACGAGATCGACTACAAGCGCCCGCTGGTCCACCGGCCCGAGCCGGTGACCGTCGAGACCTGGGTCACCAAGATCGGCGGCGCCTCGCTGACGGTCGGCTACGAGATCAAGGACACCGCCGAGGACGGCACCGAGACGGTCTACGTCCGGGCGTCGACCGTGGTCGTCCCCTACGACCTGGCCGAGGGCCGGCCCCGCCGGATAAGCCCGGTCGAGCGGGGGTTCCTGGAGCGTTTCATGGACGAGGAGCCGGTCGTCGCGGCGGTCTGAGCGGACCGCAGGACCCCGCCCCGCTACCGGATGTGAGCTGAAGCGTTGATCAGTACCGCCCCCCTCGCCCTCGCCGGCACCGGGGAGGCCGCCGACCTGGCCGCCTTCCTGGTCCGCCTGCTGCGTTTCGACAGGGCGGCGGCGGTCCGGTTGCAGGGGGTGCCGCGGCCCGGGGCCGGCGGCGGCGTGCTGGCCGTCTTCGGACGGCTGCCGCTGGGCGGTTCGGGCGCGCTGGCGGTGCGGACCGCGCGGCTGGTCGAACTCGGCGGGCCGGTCGACCTGACCGTCTCGGCCGGGCAGCTCCTGGACGGCGTCGACACGGAGGCCGGCACCGTCACCCTGCCCGGGCCGGTCACCGGCCCGGCCTGGGCCGGTCTGCTGCCGCCGCGCACCGGCTGGCGGCCGGTCGGCGAACCGCCTGCGGCCCGGGTGTATCCCGAACTGATGGCCGCGGTGCGGGAGTTCAGGGAGCGTAGCGAGGCCGTCCCGGATCATCACCGGACCCGTGCCGTGCTGGACGCGCTGGCCGACGAGATCTGGTCCCGCCCGGTCACGGCGCTGCCCGAACTGCCGCTGCGCGCCGCCCACGCGGCCTACGTGATCGGGTTCCTGGCCCCGACCGCCCCGCTCACCGTGCACCGGGCCGGCGGCTGGCTGAGGCTGAGCGCCCCGGCCGGGTCGGTGGCGGTCCGTACGGCGGCCGCGCCGGGCGCGGGGCTGGGGCTCAGCCCCGTCCGCTGAGGTGGGTCGGGCCGTCCGCCGGACCCGGCCCGGCCCACCGGGTCGGCCCACCGGGTCGGGCCATCGGGTCGGCCGTGCGGTCAGCCCTCGGTGTTGATCATCGAGGCGGCGGCGTACGTGAGGTAGTCCCAGAGCTGCCGCTCCGCGTCGGCAGGCAGGGCGAGTTCGTCGACGGCCACCCGCATGTGCTTGAGCCAGGCGTCGTGCGCCGCGCGGTCCACCCGGAACGGCACGTGGCGCATCCGCAGCCGCGGGTGGCCACGCTGGTCGCTGTAGGTGCGCGGGCCGCCCCAGTACTGCATCAGGAACAGCGTGAACCGCTCCTCGGCCGGACCGAGGTCCTCCTCGGGGTACATCGGCCGCAGCAACTCGTCCTCGGCGACGCCCTGGTAGAACCGGTGGACCAGCCGCCGGAAGGTCGGTTCGCCGCCGACCTGCTCGAAGAACGTCTCCTCGCTGAGCGTGCCACGCCGGATCTCTTTCACCCGACCATGGTCGCAGACGGCGGCGGGGCCGTATACCGGGACCTGGGGACCAGGACCGGAGGTGTACGACCCCGCCGCCGATGCCGTGGCGGTGGCCGCGGCGCCGGCGCCGCCGCCGGAGGATCAGTCCTCCCAGCGGAAGAGCTTCCACGAGATGCCGGTCAGCACGGCGGCGAAGAGCAGCAGGCCGCCCATCGCCGGCAGCGCGTCCGTCACGCCGCCGCCCCGGGAGAGGACCGACTGGGCGGCGGTGACCAGGTGCTTGAGCGGCAGCGCCTCCGAGATCGCCTTCAGCCAGCCCGGCATGTCGTCGGTCGGGAAGAACGAGCCGGACAGGAACGACATCGGCAGCACGATGATCTGCGAGAGGCCGTTGGCTGCCTCCTCGGTCTTCGCGATCGAGCCGGCCAGCAGACCGATCGACATGAAGGCGATGGTCGCGCAGACCACCAGCGGGATGATCAGCCACCAGTTGCCGGTGAGCCGGAGGCCGAAGAACGGCGTGGTAGCCACCACCAGGAAGATCGCGGTCTGGGCCAGTGCCGTCACCACCGACACCGCGATCCGGGAGGCCACGATCGACCCGGCGCTCACCGGGGCCAGCCGCAGTCGCCGCAGCACCTTCTTCTGCCGCCAGCCGACCAGGGTCAGCGAGGCGCTGAACACCGCGCCGGTGGCCACCGCCCAGCCCAGCAGGCCGGGGGTGAGGAACTGGATCGGCTTCAGCGCCTCGTCCTCGACCTGGCTCGCGTCCAGGGTGTACGCCGGCGGTCGGCCGGACGCGGCCTGGTTGGCCTGCTGGACGACGGAGTTGACGATGCCCTGGACCGAGCCCGCGCGGACCTGGTCGGCGGCGCTGTAGCGCACGACGACCCTGCCGTCCGGCCCCTCCTTGATCATGGCGTCCAGGTCGCCCTTGCGGACCTTCTCCAGCGCGGCGGCCTCGTCGTCGCCCCGGGTGATGGTCAGGACCTTCTCCAGCCCGGCCCGGCCCTCGCCCTGCACCGCGTCCAGGACCTTGACCGCGCCGACCTGCTCCACCTTGGCGTGCGGGCTGGAGGCGCCCTTGAGGAGGGTGCCGAAGAGCAGCAGGAACATCAGCGGGAAGAGCATCACGAAGAACAGCGCGGTGCGGTCGCGGACGAACGAGACCAGCATGACCCGGGAGAGGCTCGCGAAGGCGGAGACCCGCTCGCGTTCGGCCGGTGCGCCCGCCCCGCCCGGTCCGGCGGGCGTGCCCGCCGGACCGGCGGACCGTTGGTCCGGGACGGCGGCGGACCCGGTGCGTTCGGTGGTCATGCGCGGTACTCCCGTCCGGTGAGCTGGAGGAAGACGTCCTCCAGGGTGGCGCCGCGGACCTCCAGGCCGCGCAGCGCGTTGCGCTCGGCCAGGACGGCGAGCACCGGGGCCGGCAGCCGGGTGGAGAGCGAGAGCGAGACGCCGTCGTCCTCCAGCGAGGTGATCTCCGCCCCGGCGGCGGTGAACAGCTCGCGCGCGGTGTCCACGGCCAGTTGGCCGGACTCCACGCTGATCCGGACGGTGTCGTCGATCTCGCGGACCAGCGCGGCCGGGGCGCCGGTGCGGAGGATCCGCCCGCGGTCCATCACCGAGACGCGGTCGCAGAGCACCTCGGCCTCGTCCAGGTAGTGGGTGGTCAGGACGACGGTGCGGCCCTCGGCGTTGATGTCCCGCAGCAGGTCCCAGAGGTTGCGGCGGGCCTGCGGGTCGAGGCCGGTGGTGGGTTCGTCGAGGAAGACCAGTTCCGGGCCGTGGACCAGCGCGCAGGCGATCGAGAGGCGCTGCGCCTGGCCGCCGGACATCTTGTCGGTCATGACGCCGGCCGACTCGGTCAGGCCGACCCGCTCCAGCATCGCGTCGGCGCGCTTGGGGCCGACGCCGTAGAAGGAGCCGAAGGTGCGGATGGTCTCGCGGGCCGTCAGCTTGGTGAAGAAGGCCGAGGCCTGGAACTGCACGCCGATGCGCGGCAGCAGCTTCGGGTTGCGCGGCCAGGGCGCCAGCCCCAGCAGTTCGACGCGCCCTTCGTCGGGCTTGCGGATCCCCTCCAGGATCTCCATCGTGGTGGTCTTCCCGGCGCCGTTCGGGCCCAGGATTCCGTAGAATTCGCCGGCCTCGACGGTGAGTGACACCCCGTCGACGGCTTGTACGTCCCCGTACCGCTGACGGATTCCGTCGGCGGATATTGCAGCAGTCATGGGCAGTGAGCGTACGGGCGCGGGGCAGCCTTGGGCAGAGATCCGGGGCTGATTTGATGATCATTTTTACAATGAACGCCGACCGCCCTGGCCGGACGGACGGTGACGTCCGTCCGGCCAGGGCGGTCGAGTGGCCGGACTGCCGGCCCGGGCGGGCCGGCGGGGCTCAGGCGCGGTGCAGGGTGATCGTCGTCCAGGCGCCGACGTGGACCCGGTCGCCGTCGCCCAGCGGGATCGCGGTGTGCGGGGCGATCGGCTCGCCGCCGCCGTTCACCGTGGTGCCGTTGGTGGAGTCCTGGTCGACCAGCACCCAGCTGCCGTCCGCCTGTTCGGCGAGCAGGGCGTGCTGGTGCGAGGCCCCCGGGTCCTCCGGCGGCACCGAGAGGTCGATCTCCGGCACGGTGCCGCGGTGCTGGCTGCGCCGGCCGATCCGCAGCTGGCCGCGCCCGGTCAGCGGGATCCGGCGCTCGGGGCAGTACGGCGGGAAGAACAGGCCGGCCGCCTCGGGGCCGCTGCGGGCCATCATCTCGGTGAAGTACTCGCGGTCCGCCGCGACCACCGCGAACCAGGTGCTGCGGACCTGCTCGGGGGCCTGCCCCTGCGGCGGCTGGGCCTGCTGCGGGGGCATCGGCGGGGCGAGGTGGAACGAGGTGCCGAACTCGTCGCCGCGCCGGGTCGGGCCGGGCTGGGCGTAGACCGGGCCGGAGTCCTCGCGCGGTGCGGTGCCGGGGTACGGCGCGCCCTGGTGCGGGGCCTCCTGGTAGGCGGCCTCCTGATAGGGCGCTCCCTGCGGGGGCGCGCCTTGGTGCTCCTGGTACGGCGCGCCCTGGTGCACGGGCTCCTGGTACGCGGCTTCCTGGTACGCGGGCTCCTGGTACGGGGCCTCCCGGTAAGGGGGCTCCGGGTACCCGGCCGCCTCCTGGTAGGGAGCCTCCTGGTACGGCGGAGCCGTGTGGGCGGGGGAGGGGCCCTCCGACCCGTGCGCGGGCGGCGGGTAGCCGTACCCGGCGGGCGGGCCGGGCTGCGGCGGGGCCGCCGGCGGCTGGGGGGCGGCGGGCGGCTGCGGCGGGCCGCCGTACGCCGCCGGGATGTTGAGTGGCGCCGGCGGGGGCGGCGGTGCCTGGGCGGGGACGCCGAAGGGCTGCTGGGCGCGCTGGGGCGCGGAGAGGTCGTAGTCGTACCCGCACTCCTCGCAGAACCGCCCGGTCTGCGGGCTGCGGCAGATCGGGCAGACCACGAGGCCCTCGGTGAGGTCCGGGAAGCCCCGCGGGTTCGACGGCGGCACCGCTCCGGGCGGGACGGCCCCCGGCGGGGCTGTCGGACCGCCGTACGGCGCGCCGTGGCCACCGTGCGCCCCCGGGCCGCCGGGTGCGCCGGCGAGCGTGCCGGGCGGCGGCGGTACCGGCTGCGGCGGCGTCATCGGGAAGCCGCAGAAGTCGCACCAGTCCTCGGCCTGCGACTCATGGCCCCTCGGGCAGATCGGCATCAGGTCCCCCCTCAATTCCAGCAAGCCGGGGCAGTGTCCGGCCGGGGTTGCGGCCCGGTCGGCTCGTCGGCGGTCACTTCTTCACACGGACGGTCTTGGTCGACCGGGTCTCAAGGGTCATCGAGTCGGCCTCGCTCACGTTCTTACGGAACCGAACGGTACCCTCCTTCGGGTCCACCACGTCCACCACCTTCTGCAGCAGCTTGAAGGTGCCCTCGTTGCCGGTCGCGTGGGCGATCCGGACGGCGGCGCCGAGCTTGGCGGTGGCCCGGTCGACGTCCCCGGCCCGGTGCGCCTCCAGCCCCTCCTGGATGGACGAGGCCAGCTCCGCCTGCCCGGTGTAGTGGGCGACCTGCGGGCTGATCCGGGTCGACGAGGCGAGGTCGTCGGTCCAGACCGCCTTGACCAGGCCCTGCGACAGCACCTCCGGCGTCCCCCCGGAGACCGACGGCGGCAGGACGAGGCTGATCCGGGCGGCGAGCATCTCGTTGCCGACGGCGGAGGACGGGACCTCCACGCAGACGTGGTAGTCGCGGCTCTCGTCGCCCCACGAGCCGGTCGGGTAGTCGCCGGCCCGCGGCCCGGCCTCGGTGCGGCGTTCGGTGAGGTCCTCGACCGAGGGGGCGACCTGCTTGACGAACCTGACGACCGCGTTGGCCGGCGTCCAGATCCGCAGCGCGACGTCGGCGACCTGCTTGCCCATCGCGCCGGCCATCATCGAGCGGAAGTCCTCGGCCAGGCCGGAGGGCTCGGCGACGATGTCGACGGTGCCGAGCAGCGCGGAGGAGATCCTGCGCAGCTCGTCGACCCGCCAGTCGGTGCCGACGCCCCGGCAGTCCGCCGTGAAGTGGCCGCCGACCCGCTCGATCGCGCGCTCCAGGTCGGCGGCGGTCTCGTGCTCGTTGTTGCCGTCGGTCAGCAGGATGGCGTGCCGGATGGCGATGTCGCGGCGGGTCAGGAACAGCTGGTCGGCCTTGGCCAGCCAGGTGCCCATGGCGGTGCCGCCGGCCGCGGTGAGGCGGCGCAGCGACTCCTTGGCCCGGGCCCGGGTGGCGTCCGAGGCGATGGCGAGGGTGCCGTCGCCGGGGAAGACGTCGCGGGCCTCGTGGGTGCCGGCGACCACGGCGAAGGCGACGCCGTCGCGGACGGTGTCGATGGCGGCGGCGGTGGCCTCGCGGGCGCCGCGCAGCTTGCTCGCCGGGTAGTCCATCGAACCGGAGCAGTCCACCAGGATCACCACGGCGGCCGACTGCGGGCCGGCGCCGCCCGGGCCGGCGTCGGTGACGCCGGGCGGGCGGGCGCCCTGGGTGCCGAGCGGGCGGCCGCCCGAGGTGCCGCCGCCGGTCGCGGTGACCGTCACGATGGCGTTCACCTCCCGGGCGCCGTCCGCGAGGAACTCGTTCTGGAAGATCTCCACGTCGAACCTGGGCAGGTTCGGCTTGGCCAGTGTTGCCATGGGCGGGTGGCTCCCGTCGGATGGTCGGATGGTGCGGGCGGTCGGTGGGCGTGCAGCGGGGTGGCGGGTGGCGGCGGTCCGCCGGCCCGGTCGGTGCGTGGCGTCCCGGCCTCCGGGCTCAGCTGGCCGCCGGGGGCCGGACCGGGCGCGGGGGGACGGCCGGCGGCTGCGGGGGGAGGGGCGGGACCGGGGGCAGCGGAGCGGCGGCGGAGCCGATCACCGGGATGTCCGGCAGGGTCGGGTCGTGGTCCTCGTCGTCCGCGCCCGCCGGCCCGGATCCGGCCGCGGTGATCACCGGAAGGTCCAGCGCGGTCGCGGTCCGGCCGTCCTCGGCCTCCGCCGGTTCGGCCGCCGGGGGCGGGTCGATCGGGATCACCGCGACGGTGATGTTGTCGTGCCCGCCGGAGGCGACGGCGAACTTGACCAGGGTCTGGGCGGTGGCGAGCGGTTCGGTGCGGGCGTCCGGACGGACGAAGTAGGCGAGGTCGGTGGCGGCCTCGGCGTAGTTCCAGAGTCCGTCGGTGCAGATCAGCAGCACGCCGGGGACGTGCGGGGTGAAGTCGAGGGTGTGCGGGACGACCTCCTCGGCGTCGGCGCCGAGCCAGCCGGTGATGGCGTGGGCGCGCGGGTCCGCGTAGGCCTCGGCCTCGCCCATCAGTCCGGCCTCGACCATCCGGGCGGCCCAGGAGTCGTCCTGGGTGAGCCGGAACGGCTCGGCGGAGACCCGGTCGTCCGGGATCCAGTACGCGCGGGTGTCGCCGACCCACCCGATGGTGACCCGGCCGCCGGCCGCGATCGCGCTGACGTAGGTGCAGGCGGGCGCGTTGACGTCGGGCCGGAGCGGCTTGGTGCCGTCGGTGGCCAGGGCGGCCACGGCGGCGGCGGCTTCGGCGATCGCCCGGCGCATGGCCGCGGTCGGTTCCTGGCCGGCCTCCAGCGAGCTGAGCAGCGACTCGGAGGCGGCGTCGACGGCGGTCTCGGAGGCCTGGTCGGGCCGGTCGGAGGAGGAGACGCCGTCGCAGACCACGGCCACCACGACCGGTTCGCCGCCGGGCAGCGAGGTGGCGGCGACGGTGAAGGAGTCCTCGTTGCGGTGGTGCCGGACACCCCGGTCGCTGACCCCGGCGACGCCGCCGAGCGCCTTCTCCATGTGGTCGCGGGGGCGCGGCTGGGCGCGGCCGCAGGCCTCGCAGTAGCCGTCGCCGGTGACCTGCTGGAGCCCGCAGTGTGCGCAGGCGGGTCCGCCGTGCGCAGCTGCGGCGCCCGGTGCACCCGCGGCGCCCTGGAGGCCCGGCGTGCCGTTGGCGCCCTGGGAGTTCTGCGCCGGGACGGTGGGCGTGTCGGGCAGGGTCGGTGCGTGGCCCTCGTCACCGTCCCGGGCTGCGGACCAGCTGGGCGGCATCGCGCCGGGGGCGGGACGGCCGTCGCGGCTCGCCCCGCAGGAGCCGCAGAAGACGTCCCCCGGGTCCATCGGCTCGGCACAGCTCTGGCACACGGTCTGCTGCGGCATCTCTTACACCCACGTCCTGGGGCGGGCGCGGTTGGCCCGCTCCACCATGTCGATCCTGTTCTCGGCCCGGTCGGCCAACCGGGCGAGTACCCGGTATGACTGCTCCAGGGCGAACCGCAGTTCCCGTTCCACCGCGGGCCGTCCCAGCACGCTGACCTCGCCGGTTGTCCGGCCCACGCCGGTCTCGCCGGGTGACCCGGCGGTGACCCAGCCGAGCGCGGCGCCGAGCACCTCGACGGCGAGCTCCTCGCGGCGGCGGTCGTCCAGGCGCAGCGCGGTCAGCTGCTCGGAGCTCGCGCCGAGGTCGGCGCCGAGCGGGTCGGTGGCGGGCCGCTCGCGCAGCCGGGCCCGGACGGCGGCGATCCGAGCGGGGGTGTACTGGCTGGAGGTGGCCGGCACGGACTCCAGGACGGCGACGGCGCCGGCCCGGTCCTCGTCGGCGAGCCGGACCCGGGCCAGCCCGAAGGCGGCGCTCAGGTAGCTCTGGTCGGTGCTCCACACCAGACGGTAGAACTCGGCCGCGTCGCCGCCGTCGCCGAGGAGTTCGGCGCAGGCGGCGAGGGCCAGCTTGGGGGCGGCCTCGCCGGGAAAGGCGTCGTAGACGGCGTCGAAGGCCTCGGCGGCGGCGCGCAGCGCCTCGTGGTCGGGCGCGCCGGGGTCGGCCGCAGCGGAGACCAGCGAGGTCAGGCCCCGGTACCAGACCACCCGCCAGTCGTCCGGGTACTCCTGGTCCAGTGCGGCGAGGGCCTCGACGGCCCGGGTGTGCCGGCCGAGTTCGAGCAGGGCGCGCAGCTCGCGGAGTCGGCGCTCGGCGGAGTCGGCGGGCGCGCCCTCCAGCGCGGCCAGCGCCTCCCCCGGGCCGGTGGCGAACAGGGCGGCGAGGAAGCCGGCGTTGGGGTCGGCCGGGTCGACCCGGGGGACGGGCAGGGCGAGCGCGGCGGCGGCGGGGTCGAGAGCGGCCAGCCGCAGTTCGCCGGGCCGGACCGTCGGTGCGACCAGCTCGGTGTCCACCACGCGCAGTTCGGGGCCGAACAGGGTGGAGGGCGCGGGTCGGGCCCGCCCGTCCTGGAGGGCCAGCACCTCGCGCAGGACGCCGGTGAGCTGGTCGGCCATCTCCTCGGCGGAGGCGAACCGGCGGGCCGGGTCCGGGTCGGTGGCGCGGACGAGGAAGCGGTAGTACGACTCGTAGGCGGCGAAGACCGGCACGGACTCCGGGCCGGGAAGGGTGTCCCGGTGGACGGTGGAGTAGCCCTGGAAGTCGAAGCTGAGCACCGCGAGGGTGCGGGCCACCGTGTAGAGGTCGGAGGCGGGGGAGGGGCCGTCGGTGGCGATCTCCGGTGCCTGGTAGCCGATGGTGCCGTAGATCGGGCCGTCGTCGTCGAGGCGGCGGACGGCGCCCATGTCGATGATCTTGAGCGTGTCGCCGCTCTGGATTGCGTTGTCGATCTTGAAGTCGCAGTAGACCAGCCCGCGGGCGTGCAGGTAGCCCAGCGCGGGCAGCGCCTCCAGCGCGTACGCGATCGCCTGCTCGACCGGTAGCGGCTCGCGCCGGCCGTCCGGGGTGCGGCGCTCGTTGGCGATGTCCTTGAGCGACTTGCCGCCGACGTACTCCATCACGATGTAGCCGTCGGTCGCGCCGGTGCGCAGGTCCGGGTGCTCGGCGAAGTTGATGATGCGGACGATGCTCGGGTGGTCCACCTCGGCCAGGAACCGGCGCTCGGCGACGGCCACCGCCAGCGCGTCCTCGTCCCCGGTGTCCAGCAGCCCCTTGAGCACCACCCACTTGTCGCTGACCCGCCGGTCCACCGCCAGGTAGATCCAGCCGAGCCCGCCGTGCGCCAGGCAGCCCACCACCTCGTACTGGCCGCCGACCAGGTCGCCCCGGCGCAGCTTCGGCGTGAATGAGTACGGCGTGCCGCACTTGGTGCAGAACCCCTCCGGGCGGCCCGGCGTGCCGTTCCGCTCCCGGCCCACCGGGGTGTCGCACTTGGAGCAGAACCGCTTGCGCTCCGGCACCTCCGGGTTCACCAGCACCGCCTGCGCGGGGTCGGCCGCGGCGACGGTCGGCACCGTCACGAGGCCGGCGCCCAGCCGGTGGCGGGTGCCCACGGTGCCGCTGCCCCGGCTGCTGCGCACCGAGACCGACCGGCCGCTGCCGGTCCGGGTCGAGCGGTGCGAGCGGGAGCGTCCGGACAGCGAACGGGACGAGCCGGTGCGGGTCGAGCCGGTGCGCGAGGACCCGGTGCGCGAGGACCCGGTGCGCGAGGACCCGGCGTCCGGGTCGAGGACGGCGCGCCCGGTCGGGGAGTGCGCGGAGGTGGTCCCGCCGGAGCCCTCGGGCGGCGTGAGGCCGCACTCGTCGCAGTAGCCGTCGGCGTCGATCGTCCCGGAACAGGCGCGGGGGCACGGCAGGCCCGGGCCTGCCGGGGCCCGGACGGCCTGCCGCGCGGCCGGTACGGCCGCGCCGGTGGCGGTCCTCACGGAGACGGAGGAGGTGCCCGCCGGGGCGAGGCCGCACTCGTCGCAGTAGCCGTCCGTGTCGATCGTCCCGCTGCCGGTGCACTCCGGCCGTACGCACGTCTCGCCCATCACCCTCAGCCCCCCAGTCCCTGTCCCTGTGCCGCCTGTCCGTCGACCGGCTCCCCGCCGGCCGACGCCTGTGCCGCCTCGCCCTGTGCCGGCCGCAGCGACTGCTGGAACCGGGCCACCGCGCCCGCCGCCGCGCGCAGGTCGCAGGGCGCGCTCCAGAGCAGCCAGCGCGCCTTCTCGTACCGCTCCACCACTTCCGGGTCCTCGGCCACCCGCAGCCGGGCGGCCATCGCCTTGTACGCGTCCAGGCGCCCGCGCAGTTCGGCCCGGAAGGCCAGCGGCTGGGTCACCTCGGTGAGCGACTGCCGGGCCCGGGCCAGTTCCTTGGCGGCCGCGTCCTCCAGCGCGTCCAGCAGCGGCGCGAGCCGGTACCACTGCCCGTTCTGCCGCAGCTCCAGGGCGACCACGATCCGTTCGCGCAGCGCCGAGGCCGGGCCCGGGACGGCGGGCACCTCGGTCGCGGCGATCTTCGCCAGCACCTCGCCGCGCGCGCGGCGGGCCTCGGCCAGCGTGACGTCGGCCCGCTGCAGCAGCTCGCCGACGCCCTGCAGGCGCTCCTCGGCGTCGTCGCGCAGCCGCAGCAGGTTCTCCAGCTCCAGCCGGACGCCGTCCAGCGCCCGCCCGGCCCGGTCGAACCGCTCGGTGTCCACCACCCCGGACGGGGTGGCCAGCGCGCCGCCGTCCGGGACGGTCCCGCGCTGGGCGGGGACCCGGGCCGGCCGCCAGAGCGCGAGCGGGTCGCTGCGCACCTCGGCCCGCAGCGCGTTCAGGTCGGTCTCCAGCCCGACCAGGTCGTCGCCGAGCGGGTGGCCGCCGGGGTGCACGCCGAGCGAGCCGGCCAGGGTCTGCACCCGGCGCAGCTCGGCGAGCAGCAGGTCGATCCGGGCGGGCAGCGCCGTCCAGACCGCGTCCGCGGCGGAGACCACCTCCAGCACGGTGGCGTACCAGGAGTTCATCCGGGTCATCAGCCCGTCCAGGCTGACCCGTTCGACCAGCCGGGCGGGCGCGCCGAGCAGTTGCGCGCCGTCCGGTGCGCCGCCGGGCACGGTCACCGCGTCGCCGGTGAGCAGCTCACTGAGTTCGGCGAGTTCGGGCCCGCCCGGCCGGGTTTTGCGGGCCCGGACCGCGCGGGCCGAGGCGAGCGCCTCCGAGTAGCGGTCGAACAGCGCCCAGAGCATCGGCAGGCCCTGCCCGGCGACGGACCACCGCTCCTGCGTCCGCCCGGACAGCGCGGCGCCGTCGAGCAGCCGCAGCCCGGGGTGGTCCTGGAGGGAGAGCAGCGCGGACTCGACCGCGTCGCGTTCCGCGCCGAGGCGCGCCAGCGCGCGGTCCACCTCCTCCCGGCTCAGCACCGGGCCAGCAGAAGCCGCCAACGCCCTCTCTCCTCCTCCGCCTGCTCCGTGGTTCCCTGTTCCGTGCTTCGCCGCTCCGCGGTCCCCGGCTCCGTCCCGTGCTCCGCAGGGCCTCCGCCGAGATCCGTCCCGACCCTAGCGGGTGCCTCCCGGGAGCCCGCCGTCCCGGCCCTCGGGGTCGTCACTGCGGCATCGGCCAGTAGTGCTCGGCGTCGTTCAGCAGGTACGGCTTGAGCCAGCGGTCGTACGTGCCGCGCCAGGCGCCGCTCGTGTGGTAGTCGCCGAGCACCTGGTTCACCCGGGCCGTCAGGTCGGTGCTGGTCTTCAGCATCGCGATGCCCATCACGCCCGGCCGGACCTCGCCGTCCACCACCCGGACGGTCTGGTCCTGGGCCGCCTGACTGGCCGCCAGGACGTCGTCCGTCATCGTCGCGTCGACCTTGCCCAGCTGCATCAGCACCAGGCAGTCCAGGTTGTTCTCCGGGGTGACGAGCTCCTTGATCGGGCGGTTCTTCAGCTCCTCCAGGGCCGAGGAACCGGCCGCGGCGCAGGCGGTCGTGCCCTTCAGCGCCTCGTCGAGGTTCTTCGCGGTGGACGACTTGGGCACCACCACCCGCTGGCTCATGGTGAAGTACGGCCGCGAGAAGGACACCTGCTCCATCCGCTCGCAGGTGATCGTCATCGTGCGGATGATCAGGTCGACCCGGCCCTCCTGGATGAACTTGATCCGCTCGGCGGTCGGGACCGCCTTGAGCGTCACCTTCTCCGGGTCGCCCATGATCGCGGTGCCGATCGCCCGGGCGAGGTCGATGTCGAAGCCCTCGATCTGACCGGTGTTCGGGTTGCGCGAGCCCCAGCGGTAGCTGTTCAGGTCAATGCCGATGACCAGGCTGCGCTTGGCCTTGATGGCCTTCACCGCGGGCCCGTCCTCGCCGCTCGGCGGCACGCTCCTGTACACGTCGCAGGCGCCCGCCTGCTCCTGCCGGGGCGCCGAGGCCGCCTGCACCTCCAGCGGCGCGCCGCCCGCCGGCGCCGCGCCAGGCGACCCGCTCCCGCCGAGGACCGCCGCGCCGGAGGCCAGCAGCGCCAGCGCCACCGCCGTCCGGGCCGCCCGTACCGTTGCCCTGCTCATCTTCCCGTCCCCCTCTACCGGTACTCGGCCAGTCGGCGGCCCAGCCCGCGGACCGCCGCGGCGGCCGCGAGCAGGCCCAGCACCGCGACGGCCACGGCCGCGGTGCGCAGGTCCCCGTCGACACCCAGGGCCGCGTCCCTGAACCGGCCCTCCTCCAGGGTGGCGGCCCTGGCCAACTGCTGGTCGACGGCGTTGAACGAGGCGTCGGCGGTCTTCGGCACGTCCGCCTCCTTGACCGTCACCGTCGCGTCCAGGGCGCCCTGGTAGTCGCCGTCCTTGTTCTCCAGGTAGCTCGCCGCGGTGTGCCGCTCGCGCCACTGCTGGTAGTCGAGCCGCGCCTGGTCGAGCGCTCCCCGGGCCTCCGGCGGTGCCAGCGTCTGCGCCTCCACCAGCGTGCCGCTCGGCGCGGTGCCGGGCTGGGGGTCGATCGCGACCAGGTGCCCGGAGGTCTTCGACCAGAGCTCGGCGTACTTGGCGCTGGAACCGCGCGCCACCAGGTGCAGGTTCTCCGCCAGCCGGGCGGTCAGTACGTCCACCCGGGCGGAGTTGAGCACCCGCAGGGGCGCCGCGCCCTCGCGCTCCGCGCGCCGGAGCGTGGAGCCGGCGCCGGTCGCGGCCACGGTCAGCCAGAGCACCCCGGCCAGCACGGCGGCGGTCGCGGCGAGCAGCCCCGGGTTGAACACCCGGTTGGTCCGCCGGAACAGCGCCATCTGCACCCAGACCAGCGCCGTCAGCACGATCACACCCAGCAGGTACCCGGCCCACGGGGTGGCCCGGGCGTCCGCGAGGTCGTCGGCCAGCGCCGCGTTCTCGGCCGCGATGAGCTTCTCGGCGGCCGGCAGCAGCCCGGTGCGCATCTGCTCGGAGGCGTACCGCAGGTAGGCGCCGCCGAGCGGGAAGCCCTGCCGGTTCTCGGCCCGCGCGTTCTCCACCAGCCCCGCGTACACCGGGACCTGCTGGTTGAGGGTGGAGAGCCACTCCTGCGCGGGGGAGGAGGTGGTGGTCCGGGCCGCCGCCTCGGAGATCAGCCGGGACGCCGTCCTGAGGTCCTGCTCGTAACGGGCCCGGACGGCCCTCGGCTCGGCGCCCGCCAGCAGGAAGCCGGTCGCCGCGGTGGTGTCCGCGTCGGCCAGCGAGAGATGGATGTCGGCGGCAGCCTGGCTGAGCGGCTGGCTGTACCCGACGACCCGCTTCGCGGCCTGCGCCCGGGAGTTCAGCTGGGCGGCGGTGAGCGCGCCGAACGCCAGGGTCAGTACCGCCAGCAGCGCCCCGGCCAGCCGCAGCCGGCCCGGGGCCGTCCGGGTGGCCTGCCCCAGCCGGGCGATCGGCCCGGCCGCCACGGCCACCGGACCCGGGCCGCCGCGCCCCGGCACGACCGCTGATGAACCGTCGGGCCGCCCCGGTGCGAGCGCGCCCGACCCCTTCGTACGAACCGGTGTCGCCACCAGCCTCACCCTCCCCTGTGGCCCGCACCCGCATTCGGGACCCGGCCGTTGCCAGCAGTATGGCCGTCACTCCCCGCGGCCACACCCGAGTTGCGCCGATCTTGAGCTTCTCCGTACCGCTGCGCGCCGCCGGACCGGGTGTCTCCCGGGCCCCGGGCCCCCAGGGTGCGGGGCGGGCGGCGATCGGGTCGACGCGGGAAGCACCCTATGCGGTTCCCCGGACAGTCGGAGGGCTGGGGTCCACTTGTGCCGGTCCGGTGACGGGGGCAGCCGCTCCGTACGATGGCGGCATGCGTCTTCTGGGAACGATCTCCGCCGACCGTCCGCTGCTCGTCGTCGCCGTCCGGGAGGAGGCCGCCCACCTCGGCGACCGGCTCCCGGTCCTGCTGACCGGCATCGGCAAGCTCAACGCGGCCGCCGCACTGGCCACCGTCCTCGCCCGGGAGACCCACCCCTCCGAGGTGGTCAACCTCGGTACCGCCGGAGCCCTGCGCCCCGGCTGGGAGGGCACCCACACCGTCACCCAGGTGATTCAGCACGACATCGACACCCCCGCCCTGTTCGCACTGACCGGCCGGACGTACGGCGCCCCCCTGGTCGTCGGCAAGGGCGACGGCCCGGTGCTGGCCACCGGCGACCTCTTCGTCTCGGACCCGGCCGCCCGTGACCGGCTGGCCGAGCACGCCGACCTGGTCGACATGGAGGGCTACGCCGTGGCGACCGTGGCCCACCGTGCCGGCGTCCCGGTCCGCCTGGTCAAGCACGTGAGCGACGAGGCCGGCGACGGTGCCGCCCACACCTGGCGCGAGTCCGTCGACACCTGCGCCCGTCACCTCGCCGACTGGCTCCACGGCCAGGGCTGGTGAGGACCGGTCGGCTCCGCCGGGGCCGTCGGGCCGGTGCCCGTGGTGAGGGTGGCGGCGCGACCGGCGAATCCGCGACCGGCGAATCCGTGACCGGCGATTCCGCGACCGGGGACGTGGCGATCGGGAGGTCGGCGGACGAAGGCCGTGCGGGCGGGCGGGCCGACCTGCGCCCGCCGGGGGTCGACGCCGACGAGCACACCACGCTGCTCACCTTCCTGGACTACCTGCGCGCCTGCGTGATCGCCAAGACGGACGGCCTGTCCGACGAGGACGCCCGGCGGCCCGGGGTGGCGTCCGGGACCAGCCTGCTCTGGCTGGTGCGCCACCTCACCGCCGTCGAACTGAACTGGTTCCTCTGGGCGTACCGGGGTGACGACGTCGAGCTGTGGGACGACGAAGCGGTCTCGCCCGGCGACGAGACGGTGGCGGAGTCGGTGGCCGCGTACCGGGAGGCGATCGTCCGGGCGAACGCGGTGATCGGTGCGGCGGCGGAGCTGGACCGCCCCGGGGTGCGGTCGCTGCGGCCCGACGGCGAGGCGCCGTCGATGCGTTGGCTGCTGGTGCACATGATCGAGGAGACCGGGCGGCACGCCGGGCACGCCGACATCCTCCGCGAGCAGCTGGACGGTGCGGTCGGTCGCTGACGGCCTCCGGCCGCGACCCGCCGTACCCTCCGTGCCCTCCGCCCGCGCGGGTCCCCGCCGTTCCCGCCGTCGACGGGGCGGGTGGACGCCTCGCTGACGGTCAGTGGAATACTCCCCCGCGCACCGTCGGCGCCGTTACGGCGGCGCCGTGCGTTTTCACACAGGGGGATCAGAAGTTCATGTCATCGTCAGGTAGAAATGCCCGTCGCTCCGCTCGCACCGCGGGGAGTGCGCTGGGGGCGTCCGTTCTCGCGCTGACCCTGCTCACCACCGCGGCCTGCGGTCCGGAGAACAGCTCGGCCGACGTCGCCGTCACGGCCGGCGCGCAGCCGAACCTCGGACTGCCGGCCAATCTGGACGAGCTGAAGAAGTGGAAGTTCGACGACTGGGAGAAGTGGGCGAAGGACTACGCCCTCCCGGCCGCCGCCAAGGGCTTCTGGACCTTGGACAAGCTGCTCAAGGCCAAGCCCGACGAGCCGATCGCGCCGCCGGCGCCGCCCACCGCGCCGCCGGCCCAGCCGCCCGCCCAGCCCACGCAGCCCGCCCCGCCGACGCAGGCCCCCGCCCAGCCGACGGCGCCGGGGGCGCCGTCCGTGCCGTCCGCACCGGGCACCAAGCCGCCGGCCGGCCAGCCCACCCAGCCGGGGCACCCGACCACCCCGGCGGCGCCGAAGCCGTCCAGTACCCAGCAGCCGGCCTCGCAGGCCCCGGCGCCGCCGGCCCAGCCGCCCGCCGCCCAGCCGACGCAGGCTCCCGCCCAGCCGGGACAGCCGTCCCAGCCCGCCCAGCCCGCCCAGCCGGCCGACAACGGCAACGACCCGCTGCCCAAGACGGTCAACGCCCAGCCCCTCCCGCACCCGTACACCAAGCTCGGCGTGCACGGGAAGCTGTTCGCCGACGAGCCGGGCAGCGGCGCGGCCGCCGCCGGCGGGCTCAACCACTTCCAGTGCTCCGCCACCGTGGTCGCCGACCCGGCCCACCCCGGCAGGAGCAACCTGGTCTGGACCGCCGGCCACTGCGTCCACCAGGGCCGGGGCGGCGCGTTCTTCAGCAACCTCTCCTTCATACCGGCGTTCAACAGCAACGGTGCGCTGAGCGGGGGCAAGCAGGCGGACGAGTCCCAGTACGCGCCGTTCGGCATCTGGAACGCCACCCAGGCGGTGACCTCCCCGCAGTGGAAGGCGGAGGGCGGCAAGGGCGGCGACCCGGCGACCCACTACGACTTCGCGATCATCCGGGTGAAGCCCGCCGACGGCGCCAAGTCGCTGGAGGAGACGGTCGGCGGCGCGGTGCCGGTCTGGTTCAACGCCCCGCGCGAGCAGCTGACCATCTCCGAGTACGGCTACCCGGCGGCCGCGCCGTTCGACGGCATGGAGCTCAACCGCTGCGAGAGCGGCCGGCCGTCCCGGCTGTCGTACGAGCCGAGCCGCCCGCCGATGCACGCCATCGGCTGCACCATGACGGGCGGTTCCAGCGGCGGCGGCTGGCTGGCGGTGAAGGACGGCCGACCGGTGCTGGTCAGCAACGTCTCGGTCGGCAAGCACACCGGCGAGCCGAAGTTCCAGGCCGGCCCCTACCTGGACGACGTCGCGGCGGGCGCCTACGACTTCCTCTCCAGGAAGGGCTGAGCCCCGCAGACCGCCGACGGCCGCCCCTCGCACCGGACTTCCCCGGGCGGGGGCGGCCGTCCGCCGCCCGGACGCCGTCGGCCCTACGCGCCGAACGCCGCCAGGTCCAGCGCGGCGAGCCGCTCCGGGTCGCTCAGCACGTCGATGGCCGCGATCGTGCCGCCGACCACCGTGAAGGCCATGATCGAGACCGGCCGTCCGTTGGCACCGACCACCACGACCCCCGCCGCGCCGTTGACGAGCGCCGGGCGCGCGTACGGCGAGAGGCCGCGGAACATGACCGCCTGGCCGGCCACCGTGCGGGCGCCGTTGAGGACCACCGGCCGGCGGTCCCGGCCGGCCGAACCGTCGGCGCGCAGCACCACGTCCGGGGCGAGGACGGCGAGCAGCGCGTCGAGGTCGCCGTCCCGGGTGGCGGCGAAGAAGGCGTCGACGGCCACCCGCTGCCGGGCGAGGTCCCGGTCCGGGGCGGGCGCCTGCCCCTGGACCTTGCGGCGGGCCCGGCCGGCCAGCTGGCGGGTGGCCGCCCCGGTCTTCTCGATCAGCGGCGCGATCTCGTCGAACGGCACCGCGAACAGGTCGTGCAGGACGAACGCGACCCGCTCGGCGGGCGACAGCGACTCCATCACGACCATCAGGGCCAGACCGACCGAGTCGGCCAGCAGCACCTCCTGTTCGGGGTCGACGGCGTCCGCGCGCCCGATCAGCGGGTCCGGTATCCGGGGCACCTCGGCGACACCCGCCTCGGCCCGCGACTCGAAGGACTCCTCGCGCCGCCGGGCGCGCGACCGGAGCTGGTTGAGGCAGATCCGCCCGGCCACCGTGGTCAGCCAGCCGCCGAGGTTCTCGACGTCGGTGGTGTCGGTTCGGTCGTACCGCAGCCAGGTGTCCTGGACGGCGTCCTCGGCCTCGCTGATCGAGCCGAGCATCCGGTAGGCGACGGCCCGCAGATGGGGCCGGTGCGCCTCGAAGAGTTCGGCCGGCAGTGCTTTCTCGTCCACCCGTGTCACATTCCTTCGTCGCCGTGGGCCGTCGCTCCGGAACCGCGCGACCCGGCGGCTCCGACCGGAAGATCAACTTCCGGCGGGGCGGCGAAGTGCCCGACGGCGGCGGTCAGGACCGGCCGGCGGTCACCGGCCCGCCGGTCCTCGCCGCCGTCACCACCGACTCCGCGGTGACCACCTTGGCGAACCGCATCGCGTGCAGCACCGCGCCGGTGGCCCGGGCCAGTTCGGCGGCCGGGACGGTGACCCCGTCGGGCCCGGCCATGTCGAACGCGTGCATCGCGTCGATCGGGAAGACCGCGTCGTACCCGAGGTTGCCGGCCATCCGCGCGGTGGTCTCGTTGCAGACGTTCGTGATGATGCCGACGATGACGACCTGCTCCGCGCCCCGCTCCTGGAGCCAGGCGTGCAGGTCCGGCGTGCCGTAGAAGGCGCTGTTCACGGTCTTGGTGATGTGCAGGTCCGGTTCGACCGCCGCCACGAAGTCCTTCAGCTCGTGGCCCGGGGTGCCCTCCGCGAGCGGCCCGGTGGGGGAGACGTGCTGCACGGTCACGATCGGCCGTCCGGTGGCCTGCCACACGTCGATCAGTTCGCCGATCCGTCGTTCGGCCCCGGGGTTGTCGCGTTCGCCCCAGAACGCGGTGTCCTCGAAGCCCTTCTGGACGTCGATGACCACGAGGACGGAGTCGGGGGCGATGGTGAGCGGGGCGTCGAAGGCGCTGGTGTTCGTCATGCGTCCATCGTGCGGCGGCCCCTCCCGGCGGAGTGAGGGGCGGTGGGGCCACCCATCGATATGATCCTGCCAACCGGCAGGGAGAGGGTGGACGGTCGTGCGCACGGTGGGGTGTCTGGTCTTCGACGGCGTCCGGGCCTTCGACTACGCGGTGATCGGGGAGGTCTGGGACAACCGGCCGAGCCGGCCCGGACTGCCCGACTTCGAGCTGCGGGTCTGCGGCCCGGCCGGCGCCCGGGTGCGGCTCGGCGGCGGCCTGGAGCGGGTGCCGGACCACGGCCTGGACGCGCTCGCCGAGTGCGACCTGGTCGTCGTCCCCGGGATGGAGCGGCCGTACGAGCCGCGCGACCCCGCCGTGCCCGCCGCGCTGCGCGCCGCGCACGAGCGCGGCGTCACCGTCGCCTCGCTCTGCGCGGGTGCGTTCGTGCTCGCGGAGGCGGGGCTGCTCGACGACCGCCCGGCCACCACCCACTGGGCGCTCGCAGGCGAACTCGCCCGGCGCTTCCCGGCGGTGGACGTCCGGCCCGAGGTGCTGTTCACGGGCGAGGGGCGGATCTGGACCTCGGCGGGGGTGGCGGCCGGCATCGACCTCTGCCTGCACCTGGTCCGTGCCGCCCACGGCGAACGGGCCGCCGCGAGCATCGCCCGCGCGATGGTCACCGCGCCGTTCCGCTCGGGCGGGCAGGCGCAGTTCATCCCGTCCCCGGTCCCGGAGGACGGCGGTGCGGACGGGGACGACCCGCTGGTCCGGGCCCGCGCCGAGGTCCTGGCCGCGCTGGACTCCCCGTGGACGGTCCGCCGGATGGCCGGACTCGCCCTGATGTCGGAGCGCTCCTTCGCCCGCCGCTTCGTCGCCGCCACCGGGACCACGCCGCTGCGCTGGCTGCTGGAACAGCGGGTGCTGACGGCCCAGCGGCTGCTGGAGGAGACCGACCTGCCGGTGGACACGGTCGCCGTCCGCTGCGGCTTCGGCTCGGCCGTCTCGCTGCGCCCCGCCTTCACCACCCGGGTCGGCGTGGCCCCGCGCGAGTACCGCCGCGCCTTCCGGGGCCGGGAGCTCTAGGCCCGGGGCCGGCCGCCACCGGTGATCCGGGCCGCCCGGGCGGCTCCGGCGCTCTCGATCCGGGGCGTCAGGCCGTCCAGGAGGTTGGCCAGGCCGAACTCGAACAGGGCGTCCAGGTCCAGGTCGTAGCCGCTCGCGAGGTCCGCCATCAGGCGGGTGAAGACCGGGAAGCGGCCCGAGTCGGCGAGCGGGCCGAGGGCGGGGACCCGGCTGTCCGTCCACTGGTCGGCGGTGACGCCGGTGGAGGACTGGGCCTGTGCCTCCCGCTCCAGGTTGACGGCGATGCCCTCGATGTAGCTGTACAGCAGGACGTGGACGTCCATCATCGTCGTGGGGTCCAGGCCGTGGCCGTCCAGCGCGGCGAGCGCCCACTCGGCGTGGGCCAGCAGGTTGGGCAGCATCAGCGGCCGGGTGACCGGGCTGAGCTGGGCGAGCCAGGGGTGACGCCGGAACAGCGTCCAGAGGGTGCGGGCGCCCAGTTCCAGGCGGGGCCGCCAGCCGGCGGGCGGCTCGGCGGGGTAGGAGGCGTCGCCGAACGCGGCGTCGGCGGCGAGCAGGACGAGTTCGTCCTTGCTGGTGACGTACCGGTACGGGGACATCGCCGAGACTCCGAGCCGGGCCGCCACGGCGCGCATCGAGAGGGCGGGGAGGCCTTCCGCATCGGCCAGGTCGAGGGCGGCCCGGACGATCCGCTCGCGGCTCAACTCGCCTTCCTGCGGGTGTTGGTGCCGAGAGGGCTGGTGCGGACGCGCGGGAGCCGGTGCGTCGGCCCCGGTGGCCGTGGTCGTCGCGGAGGGCGTGGGGGGCGTGGCCACCACGGTGCCGACCCGGGGGAGAGCCTCCACCAGGCCCTCCAGGCGCAGCACGGTCAGCGCCTTGGTGGCGGTGGCGAGGGCGACGCCCCACTCCTGGGCGATCCGTCGGGTCGAGGGCACCCGCTCGCCGGGCGAGAGCTCCCCGGTGCTGATGCGCCGCCGCAGTTCGGCGGCGATGCGCTGGAAGGGGGGCGGGGCTGTGTCCGGTGCCACGGGCAGGGCTCCTCGGGTGAGGTTTTTCGTGGGGGCGGCCGCCCTGTACTAGCTCAGACCCTAGCAGCGCCGATGGCGGTCCCGGCCGTGCTGTCCTAGCTCAGAACTGGGCTCAAGCGGCGGGGACGGCGCTTGCGGCGCCCTGAATTTACGTCGTACATTCAGGGCGCTTACAGCGTACGAATCCGAACAGGGAGCACCCGTGAAGACCGTCCTCATCTCCGGTGGCGGAGTCGCCGGCACCGCGCTCGCCCACCTGCTGCACCGCAACGGCTTCGCCCCGACGGTGGTCGAGCTGGCCCCCGGCCCCCGCGCCGGCGGCCAGGCGGTCGACATCCGGGGCGTCGCCCTCGACGTGGTCGAGCGGATGGGGCTGGGCGAGCAGGTCCGTGCCGTCCGGACCAGGATGCGCGGCATGTCCGTCGTCGACGCCGACGGCAACGAGGTGCACCGCTCCACCGAGGCGACCTACAGCAGCGGCCGTCTGGACAGCGGTGACGTCGAGCTGCTGCGCGAGGACCTGGTCGCGATCCTGACCGAACACGCCTCCGGTGAGGCCGAGTTCGTCCACGGCGACAGCATCGCCGCGCTCCGCGAGGACGAGCACGGCATCCACGTCGCCTTCGAGCGCGGGCGGCCCCGCACCTTCGACCTGGTGGTCGGCGCGGACGGACTCCACTCGCGGGTCCGCCGGCTGGCCTTCGGCCCGGAGGGGCGGTTCCTGCATCCGCTCGGCACCCACGTCGCGATCTTCGAGGCCGACAACTTCCTCGGCCTGGAGGACTGGCAGGTGTGGCACCGCGACGGGGAAGCCGGCTACGGCGTCTACCCCGTGCGCGACAACCGGGAGTTGCGGGTCACCTTCGGCTGGAGGAGCGAGGAGCCCGTCGAGCGGGACGGCGATGCGGCGCGGACGCTGGTCGCGGAGCGGATGGCGGAACTCCGCTGGGAGACACCCCGGCTGCTGGCGGCGCTGCACCGTTCGACCGGCTTCTACGCCGACGCGATGGCGCAGATCCACCTGGACCGCTGGTCCGCGGGCCGCGCGGTCCTGCTCGGGGACGCCGGGTACTGCGCCTCGCCGCTGTCGGGCCAGGGGACCGGCCTCGCCCTGGTCGGCGCCCACCTGCTGGCCGACGAACTCGGCCGGGCCCGCGCGGCCGGGGAGGGGCACGCCCCGGCCTTCGACCGTTACGAGCGGCGGATGCGCCCGTTCGTCGACCTCAACCAGGCGCTCGCCACCGAGAACCCGGGCGGCCCGGCGTCCGAGGAGTCGGTCGGGCGGGCGAAGAACGCGATCTCCCTGGACGCGAATTGACCCATGATTCCGACGGCCGAATGCACCATGTTCCTGGTCGCATCCGACATTAGAGTGATCATCACGAGGTCGCGGCAGGGAGCCGGGACCGCCCGATCCGGGGGAGCACCACCGTGACCGCCAGCCCGCTGAAGCCGCTGCTGACCCGCGCCGCCACCGCCGAGACCACCAGCGACCCGAGCAGCGTCATGACCCTGCTCGCCGACTGCGGGACCGACGGCAGCCCGATCACCAGCTACCGTTCCTCCTTCGCCGAGGGGGCCGTCGGCGCCCCGGCCCACTTCCACACCCGGGCCTCCGAGCTGTTCTTCGTCATCGGCGGCGCGCTCCAGGTGCTGGTCGAGGACACGGTGGAGACCCTCGGCGCGGGTGACTTCCTGCTCGTCCCCCCGCACGCCCCGCACGCCTTCGCCGCCGCACCCGGCTCCGCGGCCGACGTGCTCTTCGTGTTCACGCCGGGCATGCCCCGCTTCGACTACTTGCGGCTGCTCGGCCGGGTGATGCGCGGCGAGGCGAGCCCGCAGGAGATCAAGGACTCCTCCGAGCTGTACGACAACCACTACGTGGACAGCCCGCTGTGGCGCGCCACCCTGGAGGCCGCGGCCGGCGAGTGACCTGCCGGGAAACGCCTTCGGTCCCCGGGCCGGGCTCCGGCGTCAGTCGCGGGCCGGGCGGCTGCGGCCACGGGCGCCCCGCCGCGCGTCCGGGCGTCGTCGCGCACGCGCCGACGGCGGCGGCGGTGCGGGTCCCGGCCGGGCGGCCGGCGGCAGGCCGGGCGGTACGTCGGGCCGCGCGTCGGGAGGTGTGTCGGGAGGTCCGGGCTCGGGGTCCGGGCGGTGCCGAATCCGCAGTTCCACCGGGACCGCGGGGGAGAGCGCCGCGCGCAGCTCCCGATGCAGGGCGTCGGCGTCGGTGTCCGGCGGGAGCGACTTGGGCGCCAGCCGGTGGCGGGCGAACTGCGCGGTCAGGGTGACCGTGAGGGCGGCCGGGCGCGGGTCGTCCCCGTGGGGCGCCTCGGGCGAGCGGTCGATCCGGATCCGCCGCAGTTCGGTGACGGGCATGGGGCGCCCGACCCGTGCACCCCGGACGAGGGCGACCGTGGCCGGCCCGTCCGCGGGGGCGAAGCGGAGCCGGTGCACCTCGTGGAAGGCGCTGCGGGTGAGGAACGCCCACCCGGCGACCGCCGCCGCGCCACCGATGAGGGCGGCCACCGACCAGACCGGCCCCCATCCCGTGCCGGTGAGGAGCATGAGGACCGCCATGGGGCCGGAGGCGAGCGCGCCGACGAGGAACAGTGCGGGTACGGCCAGCGCCGACCCGAGCGAGGTCGTGAACGCGTAGCGGAGGGAACCGCCGCGCTCCCAGAGGACGAGGTCGAGCACGTCCGGGTCCGAACGATCGATCCGTACCGGCTGCATGACGCAACGTTAGGTCGGATTCGCCGGTCGGTGGAAGTGGGTGCCCGGCCGTCCGCCGGACGCGCGCGGCCGGGGCTGCCGGGGCCCGGCGGGACCGTCCGGACCCGCCGGGCGCGCCATCGGCCCCGGGGGCGGGGGGATGAGCCGAACCCCACCCCCCTGGGGGGCTCGGAGGAATGCCGGACTCCGGTCGGCTCGCCCCCGCCTCCCTCCGAAGCGGTGATTTTCCGCTCCTGACCGGTCCGTTCGGATCGCTTTCGACCAGTACCGGTCATGTTCTGGTGCGCTGTGTGATCGAGCCGTTACAGTCGCCCATCGTATGCGGATGATCTCCATTGGATCGGACTGAGGCGGTAGCCGTGGCACAGGAATCCAGGATCGACGTAGCCCTCGCACTCAAGGAGGGGCAGGCGGAGCCCGGTTCGGCGGAGGTGGCGGAACTTGCCGCCACCCTCGCACCCGAGGTGTGGTTCGCCGGTGCGCTGGAGCGTTCGGAGGGTGGCGGCCGGCAGGCCGACGTGGTCTGGGATCTGAGCGGCACCTACAAGGACAAGACCGCCCGCGGCAAGGCCGCGGTCTACTACGCCAACCCGAAGCTCGGCCTGCGCCGGCCGTTCGTCTTCGCGGACGGTTTCAACTACGGCCCGAGTGACCTTCCCGGCCTCTTCGCGTACTTCAACACCCCGTACGACGGCAAGCAGGGCCTCTTCGACCAACTGCTCGGCCAGGGCATCGACGTGGTCCTCCTCGGCTTCGAGGAGCGGCACACCTACATCCAGGCCAACGCCGAGGTCGCGATCGACGGCATCCTCCGGGTGATCGCGGAGCGCGTCGGCGACGAGCGGCTCACCGTCGGAGGGGTGAGCATGGGCGGCATCGTCACGCGCTTCGCGCTCGCCAAGCTGGAGACCCAGAAGGTGGATCACCAGACCCGGACGTACCTCTCCTACGACTCGCCGCACAACGGCGCCTGGATCCCGCTGATCCTCCAGCAGCTGGCGTACTTCTTCGAGGACGTCACCCCGGCCGGCCCCGACGGGGTGAAGCAGGCCGACCTGATCCGCAGCCCGGCCGCCCAGCAGCTGCTCTGGGCCTGGGTGGAGAACTCCAAGTACTCGGGACCGGTGGCCACGTCCAGCCCGCTGCGCAAGGAGTTCCTGGAGGACCTCCGGCGGTTCGGCGACTACCCGGCCGTCCCGCTCAAGCTCGGGGTCTCCAACGGCCGGCGCGACGGGGTCGGCCTCCCGCTGCCGGCGGGCGAGGTGGCGTTCGACTGGCAGGCCCTGATCGCCAGCGCGACGGCCCGGTTCCAGGCGGACAGGGGCGAGAAGCAGAAGATCGGCGGCATGCACCTGGGCCTGGCGGTCCGCCGCAGCACGACCACCGACGTCCCCGCGCTGGACGGGGCGCCCGGTGGCACGCTGGACTCCTTCGGCAAGGTCGCGGACGCGCTGAAGGCGAAGATCTCCGACGACTTCCGCAGCGGGACGTTCGTGCCGTCGGTCAGTGCGGCGGCGCTGGCCTTCGACCCGGTGACGTGGGACGTCGTCCCGACGCTGTCCATCACCGACGCCGACCTCGAGAACGGTCACCTGGACGAGGTCGCTTTCGACACGGACAACCACGAGCACAGCCACATCTCCGGCGGCCTGATCGACTGGATCGTGGCGCGCGTCGGGCGCTGACCTGGCACGCCTCGCCGAATTGGTTCGAAGCACCCCTGCGCATGGGCTATGGTTTACCCATCACCCAGATGCGCGGGTGGCGGAATAGGCAGACGCGCTGGATTCAGGTTCCAGTGCCCGAAAGGGCGTGGGGGTTCAACTCCCCCCTCGCGCACATTGGTCAACCGACCCGGAACGGCCGGTCGAACCGACTTCACGTCGGATCGACCGGCCGTTCTGCTGTCCGGGCGCGGCTGGGCAGGGCAGGCCCCGGAGGTCGGGGATCGGCCCCGGGGGTCGGTGCCTCAGCCCGCGGCTCCTCCCCGCAGGCCGTCCAGCACCATGTCCGCCAAGCGCTCCGGCAGGTCCGGCTCGATCGGGCGGTGGCCGAGCAGGGACCGGGTCTGGAGCGGGGAACAGAGGAGCTCCAGCGCCAGGGCCGTGTCGGTGCCCGCGGGGAGTTCCCCGCGGGTGACGGCCCGGTCGACGATGGCGCCGGCCTGGTCGAGGCGGGACTGCCAGAAGGTCTGCCAGGCCCCGGCGAGGTCGGGGTCGTCGGAGCTGAGTGAGGCCGCCCGGGCGACGGAGCGGCCGGCCGGGGTGGCGAGGTACTCGGCCAACGCGCGGGCGAAGGCGGCCAGGTCGGTGCGGACGGCGCCGGTGTCGGGGACCGGGACGCCTTCGCTGCTCCCGGTGAGCACGGCGTCCAGCACGAGCTTCTCCCGGGTGCCCCAACGCCGGTACACCGTGCTCTCGTTGACCCCCGCGCGGGCCGCGACCGCGGCGATGCCGAGCCGGGCGACGCCCTCCTCGGTCAGGATCTCCAGGGCGGCCGTCAGGACGGCCCGGCGGACGCGCTCGGCGCGGCCGCCCGGGCGGCGGCGGATCGGCTCCGGTGCTTCCTCGGTCATGTGTCGATCACCTCGGCCACCACCTTAACGCAGGTCTGCTTGCAATAAGCGCGACCCGGGCGCATAGTCGCTAAAGCAAGAGTTCCAGCTTTAAGCACAGCAGGAGGCACCACCATGTCCTTCACCTGGCCCCTGGACCCGCAGGACCTGTTCGTCGAGCGCTACCCGCAGATGACCCTCGGCCTGCCCGTCGACGAGGTGGACGCGGTCCGCGCCGCCGTCACCGAGATGTGGCCCGACCGGCCCGGCGGCTGGGTGTACGAGTGGTCGGCCCTCGCCGCCCGGCACGCCGGGGCCGGGCGCCACCGCCTGGCCGCGCAGGCGTACGGCTGGGCCAAGTTCCCCTCGCTGGCCGACGACCCGAAGCGCACCGCGCTCGCCCGCCAGGTCGAGCAGTACGTCCTCGCCGCCCCCGGCTTCCCGGTGGAGTTCGAGCGCCGCACGCTCACCCTGCCGTACCGCGGCGGCGAGGCCACCCTGCCGATCCACCTGATGGCGGCCCCCGGACTGCCCGCCGACGCGCCGGTCGTGCTGGCCAGCGGCGGGGTGGACTCCTGGAAGACCGACCTGCACGGCATGTGGGAGCAGCTCGCGTTCGCCCTGCCGGCACGGCTCCTGCTGTTCGACCTCGCCGGCACCGGTGAGAGCGCCCACCTGCCGATGACCCCGGACGGCGGGGCCGAGGTGGTTGCCGGACTGGTCTCCTTCGCCCGCACGATCGGGAACGGGAGGGTCGGCCACTTCGGCATCTCGATGGGCGGCTACTACTCCGCGCGGACCGGACTGACCGGCGCGGTGGACGCCTCCGTGGTGCTCGGCGGCCCGGTGGAGCGCTCCTTCGCTCCGGGCCGCGGCTTCGCCTTCGGCATGGATGGCATCGTCGGCAACGCCCTGGGCTTCGACGCCCTGCCGAGCACGGCCGAGCGCGAGGAGGCCTTCGCGGCCTTCGGCCTGCGCCCGCTGCTGGACCGGGACGACAACGGGCCGATGCTGGTGGTCAACGGCACCGAGGACGTCCACGTCCCGCTGGACGACACCCTGGTGTTCGAGGGCCGCCGGGACACCCGGGTCGAACTGATCCCGGACACCGGGCACTGCGCCATCTCGCGCTTCGGTGAGGCGATGGCCGTGATCGCCCCCTGGCTGAAGGACACCCTGGCCGGCTGATCCGGCCGATCCGGGACTCCTGTCGCGGGCGGCCCGCCGTGACGACCGGTCCGCAACGACCGGTCCGCAACGACCGGTCCGCAACGACCGGTCCGCAACGACCGGTCCGTGACGGCGACGGCTCCGCCGCGTGTCCGCCGACGGGCGGGGCGGCCCCCGGGAACGACCGCTGCCCCTCACCACGGTGAGGGGCAGCGGTCGTTCCCGGGGGCCGGGCGGGCGGGGGCCCGAGGCCCTCCGTTCTGTCCGTGGAGCGGTGTCAGGAGGCGGTGACCGCGAGCTCGCCGAGCGTCGGTGCGCCGACGGCGGCGCTCACGCTGGCCCACTCCGACCAGGCACCTCGGTCGTAGTCGCCGGTGGCGTTGTACAGGAGGCCGCCGACGACGGTGTAGAGGTGCAGCCGGTTGCCGATGGCCACGGCCGAGACCCGGTCGACGGAGCCGCGGTCGCCGGTGGCGGCGGTGACGTCGCCCCAGCCGGACCAGCGGCCGGCGGCGTAGTCACCGCTGGCCTGGTGGAGCCGGCCGCCGGCCGTGGCCACGACGTGCAGGGTGCTGCCGATGGACGCGGCCGACAGCTGGGTGACGGGCCCGCCGGAGGGCAGGCCGAGTGCCGAGGTCACGTCGCCGGAGCTCCAGGCGCCGCGGTCGTAGTTGCCTTCGGCGTCGTACACCCGGCCGTCGGTGCCGAGGGCCACCACGTGCAGGGAGTTGCCGTTGCGGGCGGCGGTGATCCGCGCGGCACCGTGCAGCCCGGAGGCCGAGGTCACGTCGCCCCAGCCGGACCAGGTGCCGGAGTTCCAGTCGCCGGTGGCCTGGTAGACCCTGCCGCCGACGAGGGCGAGGACGTGCAGCTTGCGGCCCATGGCGGTGACGGCGACCTGCTGGGGAGCAGCGGGCAGCGGCCCGGCCGCGTAGCCCGCGGTCACCTCGCCCCAGCGGCTCCAACTGCCGTCCGCCATGGACCGGTCGGTGATGTGGATCCGGCCGGCGGCCGCGACCACGTTGTGGACCACGCCGTCGTCGGTGGTGCCGACCGCGGTCGAGGTGACGGCGTTTTCGGGGAACGGCCGCCCGTCGGCGGGGACGGAGGTGAACGGCGCCCAGACGCCGTAGCCGTAGTGCGCGCCACTGTTCAGCAGCGAGGAGTAGCCGGTGGCCAGCACCTGCACCCGCTCACCGGGCTTGAGCACGGCGAGCGAGGGGGTCTCGGTGACCTGGAGCTCCCTGCTCACGGCCTGCTGCCGGGCCTCGTCGCGCGCCGTGAAGGTCACGGTGTAGGTGCCCGCCGCCGCGTAGCTGTGCGTGACGCGGTCGGTGTCCGAGTGCACCACGGCGGTGTTGCCGTCGCCGAAGTCGATCGTGCCGTCGACCAGGGCGTAGGGCGACATCCCGCTGAGCTCGAACTCGTAGGTGTACGGCCAGCCCGCGTTCTTGGCGTTGAAGCTGGCGAGCAGCGGGAAGTCCGGGTTCGCCTGGATCGTCGAGATGGCCGCCGCAGCCCGGCCGCCCGCAGCGTCGACGGCCGTGGCGGTCACCAGGTGGAAGCCGGTCGAGGTGTAGGTGTGCCGCACGGTGGCGTCCGTCGTGCGGACCGGCTCGCTGCCGTCCCCGAAGTCGACGAGGTAGGCACCCGGGCCGAGGTTCCAGGAGTTGTCGAAGCCGAGCCGGGCGACGACGGTGAAGGGCACCGGTCCCTTCGGGGTGGTGACGCCCTCGCCGGTGATCTCCAGACGGGTCTCGCCGACCATGCCGCCGAGCTCGTGGGCGCCGCGGTCGCGGGTGCCGGTCCCGGTGTTGGCGACGTCGGGGTGGTCGAGGGCGGGCTGGCCGAACAGGTCGGTGCCGACGCCGGGGGCGGTCGGGTCGGCGGAGTCGATCGCGCCGACGGCGGCCGGGGTCAGCCGGTTGAACGGGCGGTCCGGGGTCATCGCGGAGTACTCGATGTCGAGGTCCAGGTCGTGCGTGCCCTGCCCGGTGGCGGCGGCGAACGCGGCCGGGGACGCGTAGCGGGTGCCGGCCCACTTGTAGGGCTGCGAGCCGGACTTCGCGTGGACGACGTTGTAGTCGACGCTCGCGGTCGGGGCGGCCGCGGCCGAGACGGTGATCTGGGCCTGGTCGTCGCCGAAGGGCGAGCAGTACGGACGGTCGGCCTGGCCGCTCTTCGCGTTCCCGTCGACCGCGATGTTGTTCTTCACCACGGCCCGCGGCGAGTCGCCGTCCAGCAGGACGCTGCCGAAGCAGGTGAGCGCGAAGGTGTTGTTGGTGACGGCCAGGTCGGCCACGCCGGTGGCGGTGACGCCGGTGGTGCTGGTCCGGCTGAAGTCGTTGCCGGTCACCAGGACGTGGTGGGCGGCGCCGTCGACGACGAGGCCGTATCCGTGGTTGAAGGAGTTCCGGCTGACCGTGACGTGGTCGCTGCCCTCGCCGATGTGGAGGGACTGCTGGTAGCCCGAGCGGTCGTACCAGTTCTGGTCGATGACCACCCGTGTCGAGCCGAGGACCTGCACGCCGCGCGGGGCGAACGTCCGGAAGCCCCGGATCGTGACGTCGTGCACGCCGGTCAGGACGAAGGAGCTGCGGTCCGCCGGTCCGCGGACGGCCGGCGCATTGCGGAAGGGCGCGGTGTCGACGGGACCGCCGAGGAAGGTGATCGGCTGCTCCGGGGTGCCGGAGCGGGTGATCCGGACCTCCTCCGGGTAGTCGCCCGGCCAGACCCGGACGGTCTGCCCGGGCTCGACGACGGCGGCCGCGGCGGAGACGGTGCAGAACGGCCGCGCGACGGTGCCGGTGCCGGCGCCCTGGTCCGCGCAGTCTCTGGAAAGCTCGTTGACGTGGAGTGTGGTCGCGGTGGCGGCCGGGGCCGCGGTGGCCGGTCCCGGCAGTCCGAGTGCGGCGCTGGCCGTGGCGACAGTCAGTCCGAGGACGTGACGCAGACGCACGTGGTGCCTCCCCCTTCAGGATGTGACGGTGCGTTCACCGACGAGCCTGCACGCGTAGGTCCTGGGCGCGCTTCGGGCAGAGCCGGTGAAGATCGGCCCGAGTATGGCAGGGCTGATGCTCTGTGGGCGACCGTAAATCCGATCGTCGTACGGTCGTGATCTTGCTGGCCCGAATCGTTCACTTTCCCCCCGGAAAGCCCGTGAGCCCCCGGCCGAGGGTGCTCGGCCCGGGGGCTCACGGGTGGTGCCTGTGTGCCGTCAGGCGGCGGCGACCGAGAGGCCGGTGAGGCCGGGGGCCCCGACGGCGGTGGTGACGTTGCCCCAGCCGGACCAGGCACCTCGGTCGTAGTCGCCGGTGGCGTTGTACATCCAGCGCCGGGAGAGGGCGTACAGGTGGAGCTTGTTGCCGATGGCGACGGCGGAGACGTCGTCGATCGGGCCGAGCGGCCCGGTGGCGGTGGTCAGGTCGTGCCAGCCCGCCCAGTAGCCGGCGGCGTAGTCGCCGGTGGCCTGGTACAGGCGCTCGTCGGTCACGGCGATGACGTGCAGCTTGCTGCCGATCGCGGCGGCGGAGAGCTCGCTGATCGCTATGGCGGAGGGCAGGCCGATCACGGAGGTGGGTTCGCCGGAGCTCCAGGTGCCGCGGTCGTAGTTGCCGTCCGCGACGTAGACCCCGTCGTCGAGACCGAGGCTCACGACGTGCAGGGAGTTCCCGGTGACGGCGGCCGTGACCCGGGTGGAGAGGGGCAGGTCGGCGGCCGAGCTGACGTTGCCCCAGCCGGACCAGCTGCCGGCGCCCCAGTCGCCGGTGGCCTGGTAGACGTCACCGTCGACGAGGGCGAGGACGTGCAGCTTGCGGCCCATGACGGCGGTGGCGACCTGCTGGGGGGCGCCGGGCAGCGGCCCGGCGACGGCGGGCGAGGTGATCTCGCCCCACGAGGACCAGCGGCCGTCCGACATGCGCCGGTCGGCGATGAAGACCCGGTTGCCCGCGGCGGCCACGTTGTGGACCACGCTGTCGGTGGTGGTGCCGATCGCGGTCGAGGTGACGGCGCTCTCGGCGAAGGGCTTGTTGGTGGAGGCCAGCGAGGAGAACGTCGCCCAGACCCCGTAGCCGTAGTGGGCGCCGCTGTTCAGCAGGGAGGTCTCGTTGGTGCCCAGCACCTGTACCCGCTCACCGGGTTGGAGCACGGCGGTCCTGGGATCGACGCCGGTCCGGAGCTGGGCGGGCGCCCCGGCGACGGCGGTTCGCGCCTGTGCCTGGACGCGCTGCTCGGTGTGGAAGGTGGTCACGGCGGCCGCCGGTCCGGCGACGGCCGGGACGGACAGGCCGAGTACGGCGGTGGCCGCGACGACGGTCAGCCCGAAGGCGTGACGCAGGCGCATGGGGAATGTCTCCTCTGGGTGAAGTCGCGCCGAGTATCGCAGGCACCGGTCGGACGTGAGCGATCGGGTTGCCCGGTCCGGACCGGGCCCCCGGCGGTCCGGTCCGTGCCCGTCGGGGCCGGACCGCCGGTGTTGTGCGGGCAACTCGCTCCGGCCGTAGGGCTGTTACCGGTCGGTCGGGGTGGTGGCGGGTGTCCGCCCGGGGTGAGGTGTGCGGGAGGATGGGCGCCTCGTGGGTGGGGCGCCGCGGCCGTCCGTGACGTCGGGCGGTCGGTCCTCCCGCGCGCCTGCCGCCCGGCAGGGCGGAGTGTTCGGAGGCGGAGATGGCAGCGGCGGCGAGGACGGCGAGGACGGCGAGGACGGGGAGGACGGGGAGGTTCGGGAGGGCCGTGGCCTCGGCGGCGGTGGTCGTCGGGTTGGCGCTGGCCGGAACGGTGGGTACGGCCACGTCGGCCCAGGCCTTCAACTCGGTGTGGGAGCGCTGCTCCACGGAGGGGCCGCGCACCGATCCCACGCTCGGCGGCCCGTACCTGTGCGGCGGCAGGTGGGGCTCCCCCTGGTACGTCCACTTCCCGGACAAGGTGGAGCAGGTCTTCGCGGTCGGCACCGACTTCGCGGTGTGGAGTACGTGGACCGGCCCGGGCACGCGGCAGTGGGGCCCGTGGGTCTCGATGGGCGGGCGGGTGACCGGTGGGGTGTCCGTCGCCTCCGAGGACGGGTACGTGCTGCAGCTGGTCACGACCGGCACGGACGGCAAGCTCTGGTACAACACCCGCGGGAGGAACGGCGTCTGGACCGGTTGGTTCCGGTAGTCGCACCGGCGTCGCCCGGGCCTGTGGCCCGGGCGACGCGGGTGCCTTCGCAGGAGGTCAGGCGACGCAGTCGGGGACGGCGGGGGCGCTGCCGACACAGTTGTCGGGGACGTTGCCGCTGACGGGCGAGGTGGTGAGGGTCATCGCCCCGTTCCGGCGGTAGACACCTGCCGCGTTGGTGGCGCTGTTGGCGCCGACCGGGGTGCTGGTGAGGGTGGTCGAGGTCGCGTCGACCGCGGCGATCCCCCCTCCCTGGGCCCCGGAGCTGTTGCCGTTGACGGTGCTGCCGGTGGTGGTCAGCGAGCCGCGCAGGCCGTTGTAGACACCGCCGCCCCGGCCGGTGGCCCTGTTGCCGGACACGGTGCTGTCGGTGAAGGTCGCGGCCGGGCCCTTGGCGGGGGCCGCGATGTCGGCGTTGGCGAGGGCGCCGCCCCGGCCTGCGGCGGTGTTGCCGGTGAGCGCGCTGGCGGTGAGGGTCACGGCTCCGTGGTTGAGGATGCCACCGCCGTCCGTGGCGGCGCGGCCGTTGCGCAGGGTGACCTTGCCCTTGAGGGTCAGACTGCCGCCGGCGGAGACCTTGGCGATGCGGAAGGCCGGTGTACCCGGCGTCGACGAGCGGGTGATCGTGTCCGTGTCACCGGTCAGGGTAATGGCGGTGGTGATCACCGGGAGGGCGTTCGGGCCGTCGCCGTCACTGCTGTGGGGTGAGGTGATCGTGTACGTGCAGTCGGCGGCGAGGACGACATCGCCGCCGCCGGCCGTGTTGGCGGTGTTCACGGCGGCCACCAGCGCCCCCTCGTCGCAGGCCACGACGGCCTGTGCGGTGGACGGGGCGAGGGCGGCCGCGGCCGTGGTCAGGACGATCGCCCCCACGACAGCCGGAACGGTCCGGACCGTGCGCATCTCAGGCCGCCGCACACGAGGTGACGGCGGCCTGGGCGGCGGTGACGGAGGTGGCCGCCGCGGCGGCACTCGCGTCGGCGGAGGTCTCGGCCGCGGCGGCGGCCGCGGTCGCCGTCCCGGCGGCCTCACCCAGGACCGTCGCGGGTTCCCCCGCGGCGATGGCGGCGGCCAGGGCCTTGGCGGCGGCGGCCGACGTGGCCGCGTCGCTCTTGGCCGCGTCGGCCGCCGCCGCGGCGTTGGTGGCCGCCGTGGCGGCCGCGGTGGTGGAGGCCGCGCAGGCCACCGGATCGGCCGCCGCGTGGGCGGCCGGAGCCGGGGCGGGACCGAGGGCTTCGGCGGGCGACACGAAGGCCGTGCCGGCCGCGAGGGCACAGGCCGTGAGGGTCGCGGCGGCGAGAGGGCGGAGCTTCATGGAGATCCCCTGTTCGGGTGTCGGGAGGGAGACGAGCGCGGAGGGTCCGGCACAGGTGGACGGCCACGGATTCCCGGGTCCGGGTCCGGGGCTGCTCGTACCTGGAGCGAAGCACGTGAAGGGGCTTCTGTCCGTGCGGTGTTCGGCCGGCCCCGGGTCCGGCGGTGCTCCCGTGCCGGACGAGGGATCGGGTCCCGGCCCTGGCCAGGACCGGTGGCGTCCCCGTTCGGTTGTCCTCCGCTCGGCCGAGCCGCTCGGCCTCGGACGAGTAGCCGAGGAGGTCCGCCGCCGGAATGAGGGCGGGCCGCCCCGCTCGCCCTGCCCCGTCCCGGCCGGAGACCCCTTGACTGATCCTTTTGCGTGACTCATTCTGACTAAAAATCCAGTCAGGATGCCGTGCGCGGCACCCGCGGACCACCAGCCCACCCTCCTCCCCGAAGGCGACCCGCCCGTGACCTCGTACGACCTCCTCACCTCCTACGGCTCCCCGCTGGGTTCACCCGCGCGGACCGTGCCCGGCGCGCGCGAACCGCTGCGCGTCGGCCTCGTCCAGATGCGCTGGTACGCCGACCAGGACGAGCACGACGCCCGGCTGCGCGAGGGCGTGGCCCTGGCCGCCGGACAGGGCGCGCGAGTGGTGTGCCTGCCCGAACTGACCCGCAGCCCGTACTTCTGCAACACCGACGACCCGATGGCCGACGGCGCGGACCGCTATCTGGAGGACGTCGGGACCGGCCCCACCGCCCGCCTCGCCGCCGAACTGGCCACCGGTCTCGGCATCACCGTCCACGCCTCCCTCTACGAGCGCGCCGGGGACGGCGGCCTGGGCTACAACACCGCGATCTGCGTGGATCCCGCCGGCAGGATCATCGCCCGCACCCGCAAGAACCACATCCCCGCGTTCCCCGGCTACCGCGAGGACCTGTGCTTCCGCCCCGGCGACAGCGGGTTCCCGGTCGTCGCCCACGAGGGCGCCCGCTTCGGATTCCCCACCTGCTGGGACGAGTGGTTCCCCGAACTCGCCCGCGCCTACGCGCTCCGGGGCGCCGAGATCCTCGTCCACCCCACCGCGATCGGCTCCGAGGTGGACCTGCCGGACTTCGACACCCGGCCCCTGTGGGAGCACGCCATCAGCGCGAACGGCCTCGCCAACGCCCTCTTCATGATCGTGCCCAACCGGATCGGCACCGAAGGCCGATCCACGTTCTACGGCTCCTCCTTCATCTCCGACCCCTACGGCCGCGTCGTGCTGCGCGCCCCGCGGGACCGGCCCGCCGTCCTCGTCGCCGACCTCGACCTCGACCAGTGCCGGGACTGGCTGGAGTTCGGCCTCCTGCGGACCCGTCGCCCCGAGCTGTACGGCCCGCTCGCCGAGCAACTCGCCAACCCGGCGGTCTAGGGCCCGGCCGGGAGTCCGGCCCCCTGCGGTCACGGTCGCGTCGCAGGGGGCCGGTGCCGTAGGCAACCCCGGGCTCGGGAGTATCGGACTGGCCGTCAATTCTGGCAGGTCTTACGGGACTTGGGTCGTGCGGGGGCGATCGGTCCGGCAGGGTGCGGCGTTTGCAAAACCTTTGCCTGATCCGGTTGACAGGTCTAGACCTACCCCTGTTGAGTCGTCGCGCCCCGCACGTGACGGCCTCCGGGCCCGGTCCGTCCCGCGACGGACCGTTCGGGGCAGTGGTCTCCCTGCCGCCGTCCTCCGTTCCCACGATCGTGCGGCCCCCACCGCACAAGGGGTGATCTCGTCATGCGTCACAGATCCACGACCCGGCTGACCCTCGGCGCAACCGCCGCGGCCCTGCTCGGCCTCCTCGTCCCGCTGGCGCCCGCCGCGATGGCGGCCGACCCCGATTCGGCGGCCGTCTCCCGGGACTCGGGCGACCGGGACCGGTCCGGCGGGTTCAAGTACAAGCGGGTCGGCTACTTCATCCAGTGGGGCGTCTACGCCCGCAACTTCCACGTCAAGGACCTGGAGACGAGCGGCACCGCCGACAAGCTCACCCACATCAACTACGCCTTCGGCAACGTCGGTTCGGCGGGCACCTGCCAGATGGGCGGCCCCGGCTCCGACACCTGGGCCGACTACGTCCGCCCGGTCGGCGCGGCCGAGTCGGTGGACGGCGTGGCCGACGCCGACGGCCAGGCGCTGGCCGGCAACTTCAACCAGCTCCGCAAGCTCAAGGCCGAGCACCCGGACCTCAAACTGATGATCTCGCTGGGCGGCTGGAGCGGCTCGGCCTACTTCTCGGACGCGGCGCGCACCGCCGCCGGGCGCAAGGCGCTGGTCGCCTCCTGCATCGACCTCTACCTCAAGGGCAACCTGCCGGCCGACGGTGCCCGGGGTGGCGCGGGCGCCGCCGCGGGGCTCTTCGACGGCATCGACCTCGACTGGGAGTGGCCCGGCTCCGAGGGCGCCCCCGGCAACGGCATCCGCCCCGAGGACAAGAAGAACTTCACCGCCCTCGTCCACGAGTTCCGCACCCAGATCGACGCGTACGGGAAGTCGTTGTCCCGCCGCAAGCACTTCGAGCTGAGCGCCTACGTGCCCACCGCCCCCGCCAAGATCGACGCGGGCTTCGAGGTCTCCAAGATCATCCGGGACTTCGACTTCGTGAACCTCCAGGGCTACGACTTCCACGTCTCCGGCGAGAAGACCACCGCCCAGCAGTCCGCGCTCTACGCCCGGAACGACTTCAGCGTCGACCAGACCGTCAACGCCTGGCTGCGGCGGGGCGCCCCCGCACGCAAGCTGGTGACCGGCCTGCCGTTCTACGGCCAGGGCTGGACCGGGGTCACGGGAGGGGGCGACGGTCTCGGGCAGCCCGCCGCCGGTCCCGCCCCGGCGACCTGGACGGCCGGTACCGAGGACTACAAGCTCCTGAAGAAGCTCGCCGACTCGGGGACGTACAAGCTGTACCGGGGCCAGAAGAACGGCCACGCCTGGCTCTTCGACGGCACCACCCTGTGGACGTACGACGACCCGACCGTGCTCCGCGCCAAGGCCGCGTACGTGCGCAACGAGGGTCTCGGCGGCGCCATGATCTGGTCGCTCGACGGGGACACCCCGAACGGTGAGCTGATCACGGCGATCGACCAGGGCCTGAGCCGCCGGCACTGACGCACACCGCCCGTTCCGCACACCGCACGTTCCGCAGGTCCGGTCCGACTCGCGTCGGCCGGACCTGCGGCTTCGGCGGGGAGGATCAGACGCGGAACGCCGCGACGTAGCGCCGGGGTTCGCGCCGCAGGTCGGCCTCCCAGCGGTCCGCGCACTGCTCGGCGAACGTCTTCCGGGTGTGCAGCACCTCGTCCAGGGGATCGAGGTAGGCGAGGACCTTCGGCGGTTCCAGCCCTGCCTCGACCCGGGCCCGCAGCCCGGCCCGGGCGAGCCGGACCAGTTCCGCCGCGAGGTCGTGGACGCGGTCGCCGCCGAGGTCCGTCCGCAGGCCCTCGGACGGCAGCGCGGCCATCGCCGCCCGGTGGTCCGCCGCGCTGTAGGGGCGCAGCAGGTCCCAGGCCGCCGCCCGCGACGGCGGGTGGTAGCTGAGCCCCACCCACAGCGCGGGGACGGCCGCGAGGTGCGGGTACGGCGGGCCGTCCCCGGCCCGTAGCTCCAGGGTCCGGCGGACCCTGACCGCCGTCCAGATCTGCGACAGGTGGGAGACCCAGTCGTCGAACGCCGGAAGGGTGCCGTCGTCGAAGCCCTGCCGCAGGATCGCGCCGAACGGCCGGTCGGGTGCCGGCCGGTAGCCCCCGTCCGAGCCCCGGTGGTAGATCATCGGGAGCCCGAGAGCCCAGTCGACGACGTCGTCGGCGCCCACGTCGTCCCGCAGGGCGGCCGGCATGACGCCGCAGCGGCCCGGGTCCATCCGCAGCCAGTCCTGCGAGCGGTGTGACAGTAGACCGTTGGAACGGCCCTCGTGCAGAGGCGAGTTGACGAACAGCGCGGTGACCGTCGAGGACGCCGCCATCTGCATCCGCAGCTTCTCGGTGAAGTCCCGCTCCGAGAGGTAGTCCAGGTGCACCTGGGCGGACAGCGAGAGCGCCATGACGCTCGGCGCCCCGCGCCCGGCCGCGCCGATCCGGGTGAAGTAGTCCCGCATGACGGCGCCGCGGACCATCGGCACCCACGTCATCGCGTCCACCCGGTCGAAGGGGAGCCGCGCCCCCGGCAGCAGGGCCAGACCGAACCGTCCGACCAGCTCGGACAGCCGCTCCAACGCCTCGCGCGTGCCGTCCACGGCCGCGGCCAGGCCGGCCACCGGGACGGACGAGTACTCCAGCTGCCCGCCGTGCTCCAGCGTGACGAGGTCACCGCCCGGCAGGTCGACGCCGGTCAGCCGCCCGGCGTCCGTCCGGCGCTCGCCGCCCCACTCGGCGAGCACGGTCTCCAGGACCTCCTCGATCCCTCCCGCGCCCTCGTAGGGGGCGGCGAGGCCGGTCTCGGGGTCGACCACGCCGTTCTCGATCTCCAGCCCGACCAGTTCGGTGCCGCCCGCCGCCGGGACGAAGATCGACCGGAGGTCCTCGCGCCGCAGCCGGCCGGGCCCGGTCCCGCCGGTCCCGCCGACGCCGCCGGCCACGCGCCCGCCGGTCACGGTCGGCTCCCCACCGTGGCGGTGCCGTACCGCTTCCCCTGGTCGAGCACCCGGAGCACCACGTCGAGGGCCGACTGCGCGGCGCCCTGCATCCACGCGTGCGAGGCGGACAGGTGCTCGCCCGCGAAGTAGATCCGCGGGTCGTCGGCCGGGTGCGGGGTGCCCAGTCCGCGCAGGTAGCGGATGTGCTCGCCGGGTGCGAGGTGGGCGAACGCGCCGCCGCCCAGGCCGATCTGGTCGTCCCAGTTCCAGTGCACGATGTCGTCGACGTCGTGGCGGATGAGGGGGTGCAGCCGCTCCAGGCACTTGAGCACCAGCAGGTCGCGGTCGGGCTGCGGGAGGGTCGTGAAGCGGCGGGCGTTGGCGCCCCAGAGGTAGGCGCCGGTGAGCACCGCGGACTCGTGGGACCGGTCGGGGTCGAGGGCGACCAGGTACGGGCCAACGGCCGGGCCGTCGCCGTTCGTGCTGACGGAGCCGCTGACGGAGCCGCTGACGGCGGAGCCGCCGATGCCGGGCCCGTGGCCGCGGTGGCCGTTCCCGCCGGATCCGTTCCCGCCGGGCGCGCTCCCCCCGGGGCCGGTCCCGTCCACGAGCGTGCGGGCGTTGTCCGACGGGTACCAGCACTGCTGGATCGGCATGTCCGTGAAGCTGCCGCCGCCGAAGATCCCGTCCGCCAGCTCCCAGCTGCGCCGTCGGGTGTGCACCAGGACCTTGGTGCTGCTGGCGTAGCTGATGCCGCGGATGGCGTGCTGCTGGTGGTGCGGCAGGTCGGGCCGGAAGACGATCTGGTCCAGCGCGGGCACCGGGACGCAGCAGACCACGAAGTCGAACCGGTCGGAGACCGGGCTGCCCAGCCGCAGTCCCCGCACCCGCACGCCCGATCCGGTCAGCGAGAGCTCGTCGATCCGGGTGGACAGGCACAGGGTCCCCGGCCGCAGCGCCCGGACGAAGGACTGCACCAGGGTGTCCATCCCGCCGACGAGTTCCACCTGCCCGAGGTGGAACAGGCCGAAGTAGTCGACGAGGACCTCCAGCAGGCACGACTGTTCGTAGTGCGCCAGGCCGCTGGCGTGGCCCAGCAGGTGCCAGGCCTCCGGCGACAGCCGCTCGTGGACGTACTGCCAGAGCGACACGGTGGTGAGCCGGTCGAGGGCGGGATCGTCCCACCGGCCGGCCAGCAGGCGCCGCTGCTGGTCCGCGGTCAGCGAGCTCCACACCGCCCTCAGCAGCCTGTCCAGGACGTCGAGCGGGGCGCCGAGCTCCTCGGCGCGCAGCGCGTAGACGGAGTTCAGCGACCGCCCGTCCCGGATGCGGACGCGGTGGCCGCGCAGGTGGTAGTAGGCGGCGGGGTTGAAGTTGACGAACGGGCGGGTCCGCAGCCCGAACGCCGCGATGTAGTGCTGGATGCAGTGGTGGTTCGCGGGGACGCGCATCGCGCCGAGGTCGGCGTACGTGCCGTCCCAGAAGCGGTGGGTGCGCACACGGCCTCCCGGGCGGTTCAGCCGCTCGTACAGGACGATGTCGTAGCCCCGGCGCTGGAGCTCGTAGCCGGCGACCAGGCCGGCGATGCCGGCGCCGATCACCGCGCCGCGACCGGTGGCTCCGGCCGTCGGCGTCAGCAGGCTCTTGGGGAAGGCGAAGCTTTCGTCGAACATCAGCACCTCGCTGGGTCGTCGCCCCAGCATGAGGCGGTGCATCGTGTGCGAGCCACCCGGGAGCGCCCATCCGGACGGGGCCGGACGCGCGGGCGGGGCCGGACGCGCGGACGCGGGCCCGCCCGCGAGGGGCGGACCCGCGTCCGGGACGGCGGATCAGGCGTTGATGCAGGTGTTGCCGAAGGCCGGGTTCAGGACCCCGATGAGGTTGATCGAGTTGCCGCAGAGGTTGATCGGGATGTGGACGGGGATCTGGATCTGGTTGCCGGAGAGGACGCCGGGGGAGCCGACGGCCACACCCTCGGCGACGGAGTCGGCCGCGGCGGTACCGCCGCCGGCGAGGACCGCGGCGGCGGCGAGGGCGCAGGCGGCGAGGGTGGTGCGAGTACGCATGTCTCTCCTTAACGGGTGAGTTGGCACATCAGAGCACCAATCACACCGGTCGAGGGCGGCGACCGACCCGCATTGGTCGGATCGGGGGCGTGTCCGCGGCACGGCCGGGAGGCCGCTCGGGGGAGGTCCGCTCAGGGGAGGTCCTGCTCCGCCCAGATCGTCTTCCCCTGTCGGGTGTAGCGGCTGCCCCAGCGGTTGGTGAGCTGGGCGACCAGGTAGAGGCCGCGTCCGCCCTCGTCGGTGAGGCGGGCCCGGCGCATCCGGGGCTGGGTGGCGCTGGGGTCGGAGACCTCGCAGGTGAGGCGTTCGGCGCGGATCAGCCGGACGCCGACCGGGCCGCCGGCGTAGCGGATCGCGTTGGTGACCAGCTCGCTCAGCACCAGTTCGGTGGTGAACACCAAGTCCTCCAGGCCCCAGGCGCGGAGCTGTCCGGTGGCGGCCTCCCGGACCCGGGCGACGCCGGCCGGGTCGGTGTCGAGGGTCCAGCCCGCCGTGGCTTCGGCCGGTACCGCCCGGGTCCGGGCGAGCAGCAGCGTGACGTCGTCGGTGAGGCGGTGCGCGGGCAGACCGGCGACGACCTCGCGGCCGAGGTCGCGCAACGACGGGGTGCCGGCGCCGCCGGCGGCGGGGCCGGGCCCGGCCACGGCGGCGAGCCGGCGGCCCAGTTCGGCCATGCCCTCGTCGAGGTCGTCGCCGTATCCCTGGATCAGCCCGTCGGTGTAGAGCGCGAGCAGGCTGCCGGGGACGAGTTCGACCTCCGTCACCTCGAACGGCAGGCCGGTGACGCCGAGCGGCGGACCCGGCCGGACGGGCACGTAGGTGACGGCGCCGTCCGGGGCGACGACGGCGGGGGGCGGATGCCCGGCGGAGGCCATCGCGCAGCGCCGCGACACCGGGTCGTACACCGCGTACACGCAGGTGGCGCCGAAGGGGACGGCCTGCTGGTGGTCGTCCGGGTCGGCCTCCTCGTCCGGCCGTTCGGCCTCGACCATCAGTTGGGCGACCAGGTCGTCCAGATGGACCAGCAGCTCGTCCGGTTCCAGGTCGAGGTCGGCGAGCGTCCGGACGGCGGTGCGCAGCCGCCCCATGGTGGCGCTCGCGGCGAGCCCGTGGCCGACGACGTCCCCGGCGACCAGGGCGACCCGGGCGGAGGACAGCGGGATCACGTCGAACCAGTCGCCGCCGATGCCGCTCGCGGTGTCGGTCGGCAGGTAGACGCTGGCGGTGGAGACGGCGGCGGTCTCGGCCTGCGAGGGGGGCAGCAGGCTGCGCTGGAGGCCGACGGCGGCGCGGTGCTCGCGGGTGTAGCGGCGGGCATTGTCCAGGGCGAGGGCGGCCCGGTCGGCGATCTCGCGCAGCAGTTCGCGGTCGGCGGGCAGGTAGGGCGGCCGGTTCGGGGCGCGTCGGACGGTCACCCGGCCGAGGAGGCTGCCGCCGGCGCGCATCGGGGCGGTCATCTCGGTCGGGACGCCCGCCGGGGTGTCGGCCGCGGCCCCGGCTGCGGCTCCGCCCGCCCCGGCGTCGTGGGCCTCGACGCCGGGCGTGCCGGTGACGCCGGCGCCTTCGGCCGGGGCAGCGGGATCGGCGGGATCGGCGGGGGTGGGCGGGTCGTCGGGGTCGACCTGGACGGCGACGCCGGTGGGTGGGGCCGGGAGCGCGTTCGGTCCCGGCGTGACGGCCACGGCGGTACGGCGCAGCACCAGGCGGCCGTCCCGGCCCGGGGCCGGTTCCTCGCCGACGAACACGGCTTCGGCGACGTCGACCACGGCCAGGTCGGCGAGCCCGGGGGCGAGGACGGCCGCCAGCTCCTCGGCGGTCGCCGAGACCGACAGCGAACCACCGACGGCGGCGGTGGCCCGGTGGAGCAGCGCGAGCCGTTCGCCGGACCGGTGCAGTTCGGTGACGTCGGTGAACAGCGCGGTGACCCCGATGACCTGGCCGTCCGGGGCCTGGAGCCGGAACGCGGAGATCGCCATCACGGCGCCGCCGGCCGGGTCCTCGATGGTGCGGACCAGCTCCTCCGCGCCGACCAGCGGCCGGCCGGTGCGCAGCACCTCGTGCAGTCCGCGTTCGACCGCCTCGGCGTCCTGGGGCTGGAGGAAGTCGCCGAGGCGGCGGCCCCGGAGGTCCGGCGGGAGACCGCTGTAGGGGAGCAGGTGGGTGTTGGTGCGGATCAGCCGCAACCGGTCGTCGAAGACGGCGAGGCCGACGCGGTCCTGGAGGAACAGTTCGCGGGTGAACGCCTGGTCCTGGCGCGAGCGGGCGACCTGCGTCGCGGGGGCGGCGAGGACGAAGTACCGGGCGGGGGCGTCGGGCCGGTCGTGGTCGTCGCGGAGGTCTTCGCGCGGGCCGGTGGGCGGGCAGCTGCACGGCTCGGTGGGCGGGCCGCCGAGCGGCAGCACCTGGTAGGCGACCGCCAGCTCCTCGCCCCGTCCGGAGCGGAGCTCCGCCGCGCCGGACCAGCCGTCGAGCCGTTGCTGCTCGGTGAGGTCCGCCAGGGAGGGCCACCCCGCCGGGTCGGCGAGCAGTTCCCGGACGGGCCGGCCGCGGACCTGGGCGGCGCCGAGGGCGAGCAGCCGTTCGGCTTCCAGGGTCCAGCCGACGATGCGGCCGTCCGCGTCGAGCAGGGCTCCGGCCGCGCTGCCGAGGAAGGGCGATCGGCCACGGTGCAGGGCGTCCGCCGCGCTCATCCGGTCCGCTCCTCTCCTCCGCCGGCGCCTCTCGGGCGCGGCCTGGGACCTCTCCATCATCCCCCGGCCGGCCGGGGCCGCCAGTTTCGCGGGCCCGGCCACAGGGCCGCCCGGGGGACCGCCGACGTACGGGAGGGGCGGGGGAGGGGGCGCGGGAGGGGCTCGGGGCGGCGCACGGCCGGGGAGGCGGTGTCCTGCCGCGCAAGGGGTTCTCGGGCGCGGGCTCTTATTGTACTCTCCGTCAATAAGCGGGGCGGGCGGGATCCCGCGCAGGCCACCCACCCGGAGCATCCACCTGGAGGCAGCCATGGCTCACCCGGCGCCACGCACCCACACCACCGCGCGCGGCAGCGCGCACACCGCGGCCGACGACGACGTCTCCAGGCGGCTGCTCGACTCCGCCGCGACGCTCTCCTACGACCCGGCCGTCGAGATCGACTGGGACGCCCCGCTCCCGCCCGGGGACTACGGGCTCAACCCGGAGTGGAGCACCCTCTACGGCACCGCGCTCTGGGCGGAGATGACCGAGGAGCAGCGGGTCGTCCTCACCCGGCACGAGGTCTGCTCGATCATGACCACCGGCATCTGGTTCGAGATGATCCTCCAGCAGATGGTGCTGCGCGACCAGTACCTCAAGGACCCCGCCAGCGCGGCGTTCCGCTTCGCGCTCACCGAGATCGCCGACGAGTGCCGGCACTCGATCATGTTCGCCCGGGCCTGCGAGAAGATGGGCGTCCCGCAGTACAGGCCGAACCGGCTCATCGCCCAGGCCGGCCGCGCCTTCAAGGCCCTCGCCCGGGGCGAACTCGCCTACGGCGGCATCCTGGTGGCCGAAGAGGTGCTGGACGTCATGCAGCGCGACTGGATGCGCGGCGAGAACGTCCTGGAGATCGTCCGGGGGACGTCCCGGATCCATGTGGTCGAGGAGTCCCGGCACATGAAGTTCGCCCGCCAGGAGATCCGCGAACGGCTGCGCGGTGCGGGCCCCGCCCGCCGCCGGGCGGCCGCCACGGGGATCGCGACCGGGGCCTACGTCATCGTCAGCAGCATGGTCCACCCGGGCGTGTACGCGGCGGCCGGGCTGGACGTCGGCCGGGCGGTGGCCGAGGCCCGGGCCAGCGGGCACCGGCGGGCGATGATGCGCACCAGCAGCCGCCACCTGATGGCCTTCCTGGCCGAGACCGGCCTGCTCACCCGGGCCTCGGCGGCGCTCTACCGCCGCGTCGACATGCTCTGAGACACGGCCCGGCCCGTTCACGGCGCGGCCCGCACGCACCCGAACCCACTGGAACCCACGCAGCGAGGACCCCACCTCCGCCATGGCCTACGCGATCACCCGTACCTGCTGCAACGACGCCTCGTGCGTGTCCGTCTGTCCGGTCAACTGCATCCACCCCACGCCGGACGAGCCCGACTTCGGCCGGACCGACATGCTCTACATCGACCCGGCGGCCTGCATCGACTGCGGCGCCTGCGCCGACGCCTGCCCCGTGGACGCCGTCTTCCCCGTCGACCGCCTGACGGGGCCGGACACCGTCTTCGGGGAGCTCAACCGCGACTGGTTCCGCGACCACCCCTCCGACCACTCCTGGGGCACGCCCGCCTTCCCCCGCAGCCTGCCCGCCGGCCTCGACCTCGGCACCGGGCCGCTGCGGGTCGCCATCGTCGGCACCGGACCCTCGGCCGGCTACACCGCCCAGACGCTGCTGCGCACCACCGGTGCCGAACTCACCATGATCGACCGGCTTCCGGTGACCGGCGGTCTGCTGCGGCACGGCGTCGCCCCCGACCACCAGTCGACCAAGCGGATCGCCGAGAGCTTCGCGTCCGTCTTCCACGACCCGCGCCTGCGGATCCACCTCAACGTCGAGGTCGGCGCCGACCTCACCCACGCCGAACTCGCCGCCCACCACCACGCGGTGGTGTACGCGGTCGGCGCCGCCGCCGACCGCAGGCTCGGCCTCCCGGGCGAGGACCTTCCCGGCAGCCTGCCCGCCACCACCTTCGTCCGCTGGTACAACGCGGAGCCGACCGTTCCGGCCGACGCGGTCGACCTGGGTGCCGCCGCCGCGGACGGTCCCGGCGCGGAACGGGCGGTCGTCATCGGCAACGGCAACGTCGCCGTCGACGTCGCCCGGATCCTGCTCACCGATCCCGACCGGCTGGCCGCCACCGACATCGCCGACCACGCCCTCGCCGCGCTCCGCCGGAGCCGGATCCGCGAGGTGGTGCTGCTCGCCCGGCGCGGGCCCGAGCACGCCGCGTGGACCGGGCCCGAGTTCCTGGCCCTCACCCAACTACCGGGCGTCGAGGTCGTGGTGGACGATCACCCCGAGGTCCGGGCCGCCCTCGCGGACGCCCCCGAGGGCTCGGGCGCGGCGCTGCTCGCGGGCCTTCCGCTGGAGCGCGTCGACGGCGCGGGCCCGCCGCGCCCCGGCCGGCGGATCGTGCTGCGCTTCCTCGCCACGCCCACCGAGCTCGTCGGCACCGGCCTCACGGGCACCGGCCCCGCCGGGGCCGAGCGGGTCGAGGCCGTCCGGCTGGCCGGTACGGACGCCCTGCTCCGGACGGGCCTGGTGGTGCGTTCCATCGGCCACCGCGGCGTTCCCGTCCCCGGGCTCCCCTTCGACGAGGCCGCCGGAAGCGTCCCGCACCGGGCCGGCCGCGTCCTCGACCCGGCCACCGGCCGCCCGCTCCCCGGCGCGTACCTCGTCGGCTGGGCCAAGCGCGGCCCCTCCGGCGGCATCGGCGCCAACCGGGCCTGTTCCCAGGAGACCGTGGACGCCCTGCTGGACGACGCCGCCGCCCGTGCGCTTCCGGTGCCCACGGGCACCCGCAAGGAGTTCGACCGGCTGGTCCGCACCCGCCGCCCCGACGCCCTCGGCCTGCGCCACCTGCGCGCCATCGAGCAGGCCGAACGCGCCCGCGGCCAGGCCGCCGGCCGCCCCCGAGTCAAGCTCCCCACCGTCCCCGCCCTCCTCGCGGCCGCCCGCCGCTGAGGTGCGGGAAGGGCGGTCAGATCTCCCTCGCGCCGACGGCGCGCAGGAGGTCGCCGAGCCTCAGGGGCGGGGGGCTGCGCGGGTCGGGCCGGCTGTCAGCTGAAGAGCGCGGTGAGGTCGAGGGGGGAGACCAGGAAGACGCCGGTCGCGGTGTCGTGGGAGTGGAGGAGGGCGGTGCGGCCGGCCGGGAGGACGGGGTCGCCGGGCGCGGTGCGGACCGGCAGGAGGGCGGGGGCACCGTCGTCGGTGCTGGTCTCGGCCCAGCCCGAGGTGGCGGTGGCGCCTCCGGGGAGGATCACGCAGGCGCGGCCGACGAGAGGGAACGCGTCACCGTCCCAGTCCCCCTGGTCGCCGGCACACGGCTCGACGCACGCCTCCGCACCGCCGGATTCGGATCCGGTGCGGCGGCCGACGTCGCGACCCCCGTGCGCGGCGTCGGCCCCGAAGCCGCCGAGCAGGGCCGACACCCAGTACTCGACGGCCGTCACCAGGATCGGAGAGCCCGGCGCGGCCTTGAAGAATCCCCGCATCCGTTCGCCCCTCCGGCTCTCCTCGCGGCGCCGGCCCCCCGGGCGCCGTGGAGATCCTGGCAGGGCAGGGCCGTTCGCACATTGCCAGGATCCGGCAATCTTGACGGCCATTTGACACCCGGGAACGGACCGTGGGCCCGGGACGTCCGGGACCGATCGGGGGGAACCGGACGTCGGAAGCGTGCCGTACGGAGGTCGGCCACGCAGGAACGGGCCGCGCGGGGGGTGGGCGGCACACGGCCGACCGCGCGCAGGGCGGTCAGAGCGGCCGGGCCGGCCACTCCAGCAGGCGGGCGCCCATCACGGCGGTCTCCAGCGTGTAGCGGTGCAGCGCGTCGGAGGGGTCGTAGCCGGTCAGGGTGCGGATGCGCTCCAGCCGGTAGCCGAGGGTGCGCACGCTCACGCCGAGCCGGCGGGCGGTCTCGGCGTTCACGTAGCCGGCCTCGGCCTGCACGGTGATGGTCTCCAGCAGCGGTCGCGCGCCGCCGCGGGCCGCGGTCAGCGGTCCGAGCACGTTGCGGACCAGGTCGGCCATGGCGGCGCGGTCGCGCATCAGGACCGGGAAGACCAGCAGTTCCTCGGCCCGCAGCCGCTTCGCGGGCAGCCCCAGCCGTTCCGCGTACTCCAGGGTGCTGAGCGCCTCCTCGTAGCTGCGGACGACGCCGCCGGTGCCGGAGTGCCGGCGGCCGGTCGCGACCCGGACCGCCGGGACGTGGCCGGGTGCGGGGCGGAGCGTGAGGTCGATGAAGGCTTTGAGGACCTCCTGCTCGCCGTCGGGGGCGATGCAGACCAGCCGTCCCTCCCGGACCACGATCAGGACGGTCCGCTCGTCGAACCGGCCGCACAGGTCCCGCAGGATCCGGCAGATACCGGTCCGCCCGTCGACGTAGGGGTGGCTGCCGACCGCGACGGCGACGGTGTAACCGGCGGCGAGCCGCACGCCGAACCGCTCGGCCCGTTCGGCGAGCACCCCGAGGTCGCCGCGGCCGCGCAGCAGGTCGTCGATGAACTCCCGTCGGTTGGACTCCTCCAGGCGCATCGCCAGCCGCTGCGCGCGTTCGTGCCCCTCGCCGAGCGCGCCCAGCGCGGCCTCGGTGGCGGCGAGCACGGCGTCACCGGTGCGGCGCAGCTCGGCGGCGGTGACGGCGGAGGCGAGTCCGGGCAGGGTCTGCCAGGCCTGGCGGGTGGCGCCGAGGCAGTGCGTGACGAGGTCGCGGAGGCCGTGGCCGGCCTCGGCGCCGCGCTCGCCGAGGCTGCGCAGGCTCTCCAGTTCGGCGCGCCGCAGGAGGCGGCCGGTGCGGGAGACGTCGGCGAGCAGGTCGAGGCAGCGCAGGGTGAGTTCGGCGGCCACGTCGACCGGCCCCGGTGCGGCCGTCGACCCAGGTGCGGCCGTCGACCCCGGCACGCTGGTCGGCCCCGGTACGGCCGCCGGCCTCGACGGCCCCGGTGCGCCCGACGGCTCCGACAGGCCCGGAAGTTCGGGTGGTCCGTGCTTGTTCGTCACCGTCATGCCGTCTGCTCCGCCCCGGTTCGTCCGCGTCACTTCGCATGCACTGCCCCGGGCGGAATGTTATCGGGTTGTCACCGACCGTGCCCGGGGCCGAGGTTGTGGCGGACGCGGCCGGGGGAAGCCGCAGGCCGGGCGCCGGCGGGGCCCCGGGGCGGTCTCCCGGGCGAGCGGCGCTCAGGGCAGCAGCGGACGGTGGCAGGCGACCGTGCGCCCGGGCGCGACCTCCCGCAGCTCCGGCACCTCGTCGGCGCACCGGGCGTCGGCGAACGGGCAGCGGGTGCGGAAGCGGCATCCGGAGGGCGGGTCCAGCGGGGACGGCGGGTCGGCGGGGAGCAGGCCGGTCTCCCCGAGCGGGCGGCCGGGTTCGGGGACGGCGGCGAGCAGGGCCGCGGTGTAGGGGTGGGCGGGGGCGGCGAGCACCTCCTCGGTGGGGCCCTGTTCGCAGAGCCGGCCGAGCTGGAGCACGGCGACGTCGTCGCTGACCGCCCGGACGACGCCCAGGTCGTGCGAGATGAACAGGCCGGCGAGGCCGCGTTCCTCGGTGAGCCGGCGGAGCAGGTTGAGGACGGTGGCCTGGGCGGAGACGTCGAGCGCGGAGACGGCCTCGTCGGCGATCAGGACGCGCGGTTCGGCGGCGAGTGCCCGGGCGATGGCGACGCGCTGGGCCTGGCCGCCGGAGAGCTGGCCCGGCCGGCGGTCGCCGAACAGGCCGATCGGCAGGCCGACGGCGTCGAGTTGCCGCTCCACCACCTCCGCGCGGTGCCGGGCCGGGTCCGGGTGGGCGTCCAGCGGTTCGGCGACCAGGTCGCGGACGGTGCGGCGCGGGTTGAGCGAGGAGATGGGGTCCTGGAAGACCATCTGCATCCTCGGCCGCAGGGCCCGCAGTGCGCGCGGGGCGAGGGCGGCCAGGTCGGTGCCGTCCAGGGTGACGGTGCCGGTGGTGGGCGGGGGCAGCCGGAGCAGGGCCTTGGCGATGCTGCTCTTGCCGGAGCCGGACTCGCCGACGAGGGCGAGGGTCCGGCATTCGTGGAGCGCCAGGTCGACGCCGCTGACGGCGTGCAGCGGTCCGGAGCGGGTGCGGTGGACCACCGAGAGCCCGGTGGCCCGGAGGACGGCGGTCATGCGGCGCTCTCCGTGGCGGTCGTGGCGGGTGCGGCGGTCACGGTCTTCTCCAACGGGGTGAGCGGGAAGTGGCAGGAGGCGGTCCGCCCGGGACCGGCCCGGTGGACCGGTGGCGCGTCGGTCGTGCAGACCGTCTCCGCGCGCTCGCAGCGCGGTGCGAACGGGCAGCCGGGGAGCGGCCGGGAGAGGTCCGGCGGTGAGCCGGGGATGGCGGGGAGGGTGCGGCGCAGCGGCCCGGTGACCCGCGGCACCGAGCGGAGCAGCGCGGCGGTGTAGGGGTGGGCGGGGCGTTCGGTGACGGCCTCGGTGGGTCCGGTCTCGACGACGCGTCCGCCGTACATGACGGCGATCCGCCGGGCCCGTCCGTAGAGCAGGCCGATGTCGTGGGTGATCAGGAGGGTGGCGAGGCCGCGGTCCTCGCGGTGCCGGTCGAGCAGGTCGAGGACGGTGCGCTGGACGGTCACGTCGAGTGCGGTGGTGGGTTCGTCGGCGAGCAGCAGGGCGGGCGAGCCGGCCAGGGCGGCGGCGATGCCGACGCGCTGGCGCAGGCCGCCGGAGAGCTCGTGCGGGTACGCGCGGGCGCGCCGGGCCGGGTCGGGGACGTCGACCGCGGCGAGCAGTTCGGTGGCGGTCTCGCGGCGGGCCCGGCGGGAGAGCCGGCGCCGGTTGGTGAGCGACTCGGTGACCTGGTCGGCGATCCGGACGACCGGGTTGAGGGAGGTCATCGGGTCCTGGTGGACCATGGCGACGCCGGTGCCGAGGAGTTCGGCGCGCCGGGCGGGGGCGGCGGTGAGCAGGTCCTCGCCGTCGAGGAGGACCTGTCCGGTGGAGGTGACCCTGGTGGTGCGGGGGTGGATGCCGAGGACGGTCCGGGCGAGCACGGACTTGCCGGAGCCGGACTCGCCGACCACGCCGAGGCACTCGCCGGCGTCGATGGTGAGGTCGATGCCGTGCAGGACGTGCAGGGCCCGGCCGTCGGGGGTGTGCAGGGTGGTGTCGAGCGAGCGGACCTCCAGGACCGGGGCGGTCATGTGCGGCTTCCCTTCGAACGGAGCTGCTCGCCGAGGTAGTTGAGGGCGAGGACGGTCAGGCAGAGCACCGCCGCGGGGGCGAGCGAGATCCACGGTGCGCTGCCGAGGGTGGTCCGGCCCTCGGCGATGATGCCGCCCCAGGAGGGCTCCGGCGGGCGGAGTCCGAAGCCGAGGAAGCTGAGCGAGCCCTCGGCGACGATGGCGACGGTGGTGGCGGTGAACGCGAAGGTCAGCGCGATGGGCGCGACGTGCGGCACGACCTCGCGGCGCAGGATGCGCAGCGGCGCGGTGCCGATCATCCGGGCGGCCTGGACGAAGCCGCGCTCGCTGAGCGAGAGCACGACGGCGCGCACCACGCGGGTGAAGTGCGGCACGGTGAACAGGCCGATCAGGGTGCCGATCACGGCGAGGCCGGGGCCGCGCAGGGCGACCACGATCATCACCAGGATCAGGGTGGGCACGGACATCAGCAGGTCGGTGACGAAGCCGATGGCCTTGTCGACCGGGCCGCGGAACCAGCCGGCGGCCACCCCGAGGGCCCCGCCGCCGAGCAGGCCGACGGCGATGGTGAGGCCGGCGACGGCGAAGGAGGCGCGGGCGCCGGCCACGGTGCGCTGGAACACGTCGCGCCCGGCGGCGTCGGTGCCCAGCCAGTGGCCGGGGCCGGGTGCGGCGGACGGGTGGGCGAAGTCGCCGTGCAGCGGGTCGAAGCCGGGCAGCAGTGGCAGCAGCAGGGCGGCGAGCGCGACCAGGGCCAGCCAGGCGCCGGCGGCGATCACTCCGGCGGACGGCCGCCGCCGGGCGCTGCGCGGCAGGTCCTTGCGCGGGTGGCCTCTGCCCGGGCGGGCGGTCGCCGGGGCGGCGGGCCCGGCGCCGGTGGCCGTCGCGAGCTCCGCCGCGGTCACGGCATCGGCGCCGGTCACGGCGTGGGCGGTGGTCACGGCATCGGCGCCGGTCACGGGTTCAGCGGTGGTCATGGGCGATCCTCGGGTCGATCGTGCGGTACAGCAGGTCCACCGCGAAGGTGGCCGCCACCACGGCGACGGCACTGACCACCACCACCGCCTGGACCACCGGGAAGTCGCGTCCGTTGATGGCCCCGGCGGCCAGGCTGCCGACGCCGGGGACGGCGAACAGCGACTCGACCAGCACCGAGCCGCCGAGCGACGTCCCGATGCCGATGCCGACCAGGGTGACCAGCGGCAGCGACGACGGGCGCAGGGTCCGCCGCAGCAGCAGGCGCGCGGTGCCCATGCCCCGGCTGCGCGCGGCGGCGACGTAGGTCTGGTCGAGGGTGTCGATGAGCTGGCCGCGCAGCGTGCGGGTGAAGACGGCGGCCTCGGTGAGGCCGAGGGTGAGCGCGGGCAGCACCAGGTGGCGCAGGTTGTCGAGCGGGTCCTCGGTGAACGGGGTCCAGCCGGTGGCGGGCAGGATCCGCAGCTGGACGGCGGCGATCCAGATCAGCAGCAGGCCGAGCACGAAGCCGGGCACGGCGAGCCAGACGAAGGCGCCGGCGGTGGCGATCCGGTCGACCGCGCCGCCGGGCCGCCAGGCGGACCAGAGCGCGACCGGCAGGGCCAGGCCGAGCGCCACCACCTGGGCGGTGACGAAGAGTTCGAGGGTGACGGGGATGCGGTCGGCGAGTTCGGTGGTGACGGCGGCGCCGGTGGAGAGCGAGTGTCCGAGGTCGCCGTGCAGGGCGTCCCCGATCCAGCGCCAGGTGGCGGTGAGGACGTTCTCGTCGAGGCCGAGCGTCGCCTCGTACGCGGCGACCTGTTCGGGGGTGGCGGTGGGGCCGAGCGCGGCGAGGGCGGGGGAGCCGGGCATCAGGTGCGGCAGCGCGAGCGCGGCCACGGTGACCAGCAGCAGGACGGCGCCGGCCCGTCCGGCCTGCCCGGCCCACCCGGCGACGCGCAGGGTCCGGGCTGTCACTTCTTCACCCACAGGGCGGCGGGGGAGACGCTGACGACGGTCCGCTTGGAGACGTCGGGCAGGCCGCCGGTCTTGGCGGAGGCGAGGAAGCCGACCGGGTTCTCGGTGAGGAAGAGCATCGGGGCCTCGTCGACGACGGCCTGCGCGGCCTCCTGGTAGGAGCGGGTCCGCCGGTCCTGGTCGAGGGTGGCGCGTCCGGCGGCGATCGCCTGTCCGGCGACGGGGCTGTTCCAGCCGGTGAAGTTGTAGGGGGCGTTCGTCCCGTAGAGGCTGGCCAGGGCGGTGTCGGTGTCGCCGAAGAGGCTGGTGACGAAGTCCATGACCTGGAACTGGCGCTGGTACATCGCGGTGCCGAGGCTCGCGGAGTCCATCGGCTTGATGGTCATCTTGATGCCGGCCTCGGCGAACATCTGCTGGAGCACGGTGGCGCGCTGCTGGCCCTCGGGCCGGTTGTCGACCAGGTACTCGAAGGCGAGGTCCGGGTGCCCGGACTCGGCGAGCAGGGCGCGGGCCTTGGCCGCGTCGTGCGCGGGGTAGGCGGCGGCGCCGCGGTAGGGGGAGGTGGAGCCGATCGGGCCGTCCGAGACCTTGCCCTGGCCGAGGTAGACGATCTTCTCGACCGCCTCGCGGTCCACCGCGTACTGGACGGCCTTGCGCACCTTCGGGTCGTCGAAGGGGGCGGCCTTGGTGTTGAACAGGACGGTGGAGGTGGAGCCGGGGCCGGTGGTGGCGCGCAGCCCGTCGCCGGCGGCCTGCTTGTACTGGGCGGGCGTCTCGGTCCAGATCAGGTCGGCGTCGCCGGAGCGCAGCGACTGGTAGCGGCTGTCGGAGTCGGGCAGCACCTTGTAGACCAGCTTGTCGGCGTGGCCCTTGGCGCCCCAGTAGGAGGGGTTGCGGGCGAGGGTGACCGAGACGCCGGGCTGCACGCTCTCCACCGTGTACGGGCCGGAGCCGACGGCGGGGCTGTCGGCGGCGGCGGGCGCCTCGGACACGTAGCCGAGCGAGCGGGTGAACAGGTTGGGGAAGGCGGCGTTGGGCGCCTTGAGGGTGAAGACGACGGAGGTGGGGGAGTTGACCGCCATCCCGCCGATGGCGGCGGCGTCGGCGGCGCACGCGCACTTGGCCTCGGGCTTGGAGAGGCGGGTGACGTGGTCGACGACGGCCTGGCCGTCGAGCGGCTTGCCGTCGCTGAAGGTGACGCCCTCGCGCAGGTCGAGCGTCCAGCCGGTGGCGTCGGCGTTGGGGGTGAAGGACTTCGCCAGGTGGGGCTGGACGGCGCCGTTGTCGCCGTTGATCATCAGCGGGTCGTAGAGCGCGTTGGTCAGGATCATCATGGGCATCGACGTGAGGGCGGAGTCGGCCGGGTCGAGCTTGGCGAAGGGGCGGTCCAGACCGATCTTCAGGGTGCCGCCGTCGACGGCCGGGCCGTCGACGGCCGCGGCCTTGGTCGCGCCGTCGCCGGAGACCGTGTCGTCGGAGGCCGAACAGGCGCCGGCGGTGAGGGCGAGGGCGGCCGTGCAGGCCGTCGCCACCAGAACGTGCGTGTGCCGCTTCATGGTTTCCCGTGCTTCCTCGGAGGGGGGGAGGGGTGGCGAGGGGCGGACGCCGGGGTTCCGGTCGTCGCCGCGTTCGTCACCGAGGACGTCGCCGGGGACCACCTTTCGGAAGTGGCACAACTGCCAATTGGCAGTTGTGCAAACTTCGCGTGACGAACTGCCGACGACTTCGCGCTCGCCTTGAGCGAGCCGCGTCCGCCGTGATTGCGTACGGACGAGGCCGTATGCGGTACGGCAGTTGACGGGAACGACCGACACGCAGGACGCCCGGGGGAACCGGGCGCGACGAGGGGCGAGCAAGGTATGCAGGGGCAGGGGACGGACACCGTGGCGGCGAGTGGGGCCGAGACCGGGCTGCGCGACCGCAAGCGGGCGCAGACCCGGCAGGCGATCCGGACAGCCGGGTTCGACCTCTTCGAGGAGCAGGGCTTCGAGGGCACCACGGTGGACCAGATCTGCCGGCGCGCGGACGTCGCCCACCGCACCTTCTTCCGCTACTACGCGTGCAAGGAGGCGCTGCTCTTCGGCCTGGACTTCGGTCAGGTGGTGCTGGACGCCTTCGCGGCGGCGCCGGCCGGGCTGGGACTCTGGGCGGCCTTCGAGCACGCCGTGCGGACCACCGACGGGCAGTTCGAGGAGCCCGCCGAGCACACCGCGCGGCGCCGTGCGCTGCGCCGGCGCTTCATCGACATCCGGACCGTGCACGACTTCGCGGTGATCCAGATCGACGTCCTCGCGCAGCGGGCGGTGGTGATCGCCGGCGAGCGGCTCGGCGTCGATCCGGCCGTCGACGTCCGGCCGCAGGTGCTGGGCGCGGCCCTCGCCGGGATGACCCGGCCGCACGTCATGTCCCCCGGCACGGCGAACCCGATGGAGGTCTGGGCGCAGGCGTTCCGCGAGCTGGTCGGGCCGGGCGGCGCGGCGGGGGACCCGCGGTGAGCCCGGGCCCGGCGGGGCCGGACCCGCCGCGGCGCCGGGCCTACGCCTCCGGGCGCCGGGCCTACGCCTCCGGGCGGCGGGCGGACCCGCCCGCGCCGTCCCGGTCGCGGAAGTGCATCACGAACCGCGCGCTGCTGCCGTCGATCCGCCGCCGGACGTACAGCGCGGGCGTGCCGTCCGGTGTGCAGCTGACGCCCTCGCGGACCAGCAGCGGGGTGCCGGCCGGCACCCCGAGCAGCTCCGCGTCGGCGAGGTCCGCGCCGATCGCGCCGAACGCCCGCCAGTCGTACTCCAGTTCCACCCCGGCGGCCCCGGCCAGGGCCGGCACCATGTTGCCGGGGCGGCCCGGCCGGACCAGCTCGGCGGGCAGCGGCCCGGCCGCGACCCAGTAGCTGCTGGCCACCCGGGGCCGGCCGCCGAACCGGATCACGGTGTCCACCCGGGCCAGTTCGCCGGGCTGTCGGCCGAGCTGCCGGGCGGCCTCCTCGTCCTCGGCCGAGCCGGCCACCGGAGGGGCGGCGACCACGAACTCCCCGTCCGGGTCGGTGCCCTGCGGTGGCCGGGTGTCCGGTGCGGGCGGGGCGTCCATCGGCAGCGAGCCGTGCACGCTGCCGAGGTCGACCCGCTGGCTGGCCGGGTCGACGGTGATCGAGATCCGGACGGCCGGCGGGCGGGCGAAGGTCCCCACGCCCCGGCGGATCTCCAGCACGGCCGCCCGCTCCAGCTCGGCCACCGCCTGCCGGACGGTCAGCCGGTTGACGCCGAACTCCGCGCTGAGCTCGGGCTCGCTGGGCAGCCGGGCGCCCGCCGGGTACGTGCCGGCGTCGATCCGCTCCTGGAGCTGCCGGGCCAGTCGGCGGTACAGCGGGGTGTCGCTTCGGTGCGTTGCCACGCGGCAGATCCTACGGAGCCGGGCGGCGCGCGGGCGGCCTGTGGGCGCCGTCGGCCTGTGCGGCGGCCGGGTTGGTCCGATGTTCATCCTGTCGTCGCTTGCCCTGCACCGGGCTCGACCGGTAGACATCTAGACATCTAGATGTCCTGCCCCGAGGTTCCGGGCACCGCTCCACCGCCGGGTTCCCCCGGCCGCACACCCCGCTCCACCGTCCTCCTTCGAAAGGCCCCTCCCATGTCCCTGGTGAACTTCCGCGACCCCGCCGCCCTCGCCGACCCGGACGGCCACTGGGTCCGCCCCGGTGCGCTCTACCGCTCCGCCCAGCCGTACCCGGCCGCCGACCCCGTCACCGTCGAGCTGCTGACCGGCTCCGGCATCCGCACCGTGATCGACCTGCGCGGCGACGCCGAGGCCGATCCGGCCGACTGGGCCGCGGCAGCGGCGGCCGGGATCGAGATCGTCGAGGCGCGCATCCAGCCCACCAACCCGGCCCTGGAGGCGTCCATGCGGGAGATGACCACCGCCGCCGACCTCGGCGCCTTCTACCTGCTGATGGCCGAGTCCGCCCCCGCGTCGGTCGCACGCGCGGTCGAGGCCGCCGCCCGCCCCGGCGGCGCGCTGCTGCACTGCGCCGCCGGCAAGGACCGCACCGGCCTGCTGGTCGCCCTGCTGCTCGACCTGGTCGGCGTCCCCGCCGAGGAGATCGTCGCCGACTACGCCCGCACCAACGAGGCGCTGACGCAGATCTTCGAGATCCTCGCCGAGCGCAACCGCAGCGCCCTGAACGACTACCACGCGGGCTCGCTCACCGTGCCCGCGCCGCTGCTGGAGGCCCCGGCCGGTGCGATGGTCGCCTTCCTGGAGCTGGTCGCCGCCCGGTACGGCGGCACCGAGGGCTTCCTCGCCCACTGCGGCGTGGAGGCCGCCACCATCGAGACCTTCCGCGCCAAGGCCGCCGCCCCCGCCGCTCCCGCCACGGCTGCTTCCGCCACCGCCGGTGCGGAGGCCCTCGCATGACGGCCCGGCTCCGCCACCACGACGGCACCCCGTTCCGGGACCTCAACCACAACGGCACCATGGAGCCCTACGAGGACCCGCGGCTGCCCGTCGAGGAGCGCGTCGCCGACCTGCTCGGCCGGATGACCCTCGCCGAGAAGGCCGCCCTGATGTGCCACGGGCGGATGCTCCCCGGAGGCCACGGCCCGTTCCCGTCCGGCGACCACCTGATCACCGAGCGCGGCCTGACCGCCTTCGGCATGATGGCCGTGCCCGACGCCCGCACGATGGCCGAGTGGAACAACCACGTCCAGGACCTCGCCGCCGCCGGCCGGCTCGGCATCCCGGTCACCCTCGCCTCCGACCCGCGGCACGGCTTCACCGAGAACCCGGCCACCGCCTTCACCGGCGGCGGCTTCTCCACCGGCCCCGAGCCGATCGGCCTCGCCGCCACCGACGACCCGGCCCTCGTCCGGGAGTACGCCGAGCTGATCGGCCGCGAGCTGCGCGCCGTCGGCATCCGGCTCGCCCTCCACCCGATGGCCGACCTCGCCACCGAACCGCGCTGGGCCCGGATCAGCGGCACCTTCGGCGAGGACGCCGACCGCGCCTCCCGGACCATCGCCGCCTACATCCGGGGCCTCCAGGGGGAGCGGATCGGCCCGGACAGCGTCGCCTGCATGACCAAGCACTTCCCCGGCGGCGGGCCCCAGTTCCGGGGCGAGGACTCGCACTTCGCGGCCGGGCGCCGGCTCGTCTACCCGGGCGGCGCGTTCGAGCAGCACCTGCGCCCCTTCGAGGCCGCGTTCGAGGCCGGTACCGCGCAGATCATGCCCGCCTACGCGATCCCGTCCGGCAGCGGGCTGGCCGAGGTCGGCGCCAACTTCAACCACGACGTCATCACCGGTCTGCTGCGCGGCACCTACGGCTTCGACGGTGTCGTCTGCACCGACTTCAACGCGATCACCGGCATGGACGTCCCGGGCATCGTCAGCCTCCCGCCGCGCCACTGGGGCGTCGAGGAGCTGTCCGTGCCCGAGCAGGTCGCGCTGACGCTGGACGCCGGCGCCGACCAGCTCGGCGGCGAGACCGACCCGGAGCTGATCCTGACCGTGGTCCGCTCCGGCGCGGTGAGCGAGGCCCGGATCGACGAGTCGGTCCGCCGCATCCTGCGCGACAAGTTCCGCCTCGGCCTGTTCGACGACCCGTACGTGGACGCGGACGCCGCCGCCGAGCTGGTCGGCACCCCGGACGGGCGCGCGCTGGGCCGCCGGGTGCAGGCCCGCTCGCTGGTCCACCTCGCCGGGCAGCCGCTCGACGGCGGCGGCCGGCTGTACGTCGAGGGCGTGGACCGGGAGGTCGCCGCCCGCTACGGCACGGTCGTCGACCGGCCGGAGGACGCCGACGTCGCGGTGATCCGGCTCGCCACGCCGTACGAGAGGCGCGAGGGGCTGCTGGAACAGGCGTTCCACTCCGGCTCGCTGGAGTTCGAGCCGGCGGAGGCCGCGCGGCTGGCGGAGCTGGCCGGCGCCCTGCCCACCGCCTTCGTCGCGCAGCTGGAGCGGCCTGCCGTGCTGACCCCGCTGGAGCCCCGTGCGGCCCTGCTGGTCGGTGAGTTCGGTGCGGCCGACGAGGTGGTGCTGGACGCGGTGTTCGGCCGGGTCCCGATGACGGGCTCGCTCCCGTTCGACCTGCCGCGCTCGGACGCCGCCGTCGAGGCCGCCCGCGAGGACGTCGCCTTCGACACCCGCGACCCGCTGTTCCGCTGCGGCCACCCGACCGCCCCGCGGGGCACGACCGCATGACGGGGGCCGCGGCCCGACGGAGCGGGAGGCCGGAGCCGCCGGCCTCCCGCTCCGGTACGCCCGGAGCGGGCAACCGCCGCCGGCTGCCGCCGGCTTGTCCGCGGGGTCCTCCTCGCCCCCGGCTGCGCAGCCGTCCGCCGGCGGCGCCCGAGGATCGCACTGACCTGACTGCCCTGCGGGTCACGCAGGGCCGGATTTGCGTTCGGTCAGTTCGTAGAGCTGACGGTCCGGCGCTCGGAAGTGCAGGTAGCGCTCGCGTTCGTTCTCGCCGATCGGCCCCACGTCGACGCCCGCTTCGCGCAGATCTGCCGCCGCGGCGTCGAGATCGTCCACGAGGAAGCCGACGGACCGGGGTGTGTCCCCCATCCCGCCGGGCGAGGCCACGGCGAAGGTCGAGCCGTCGGGCAGTTCGAACAGGTCGGCCTCGACGCCTTCCACCTGGAGACGGGGCAGCCCCAGGGTGTCGCCGAGGAAGGCGGCCATCCGGGAGCGATGGGGCGTGGACGTGCCCGCGAAGACGAGGCCGAGGATGCGCATGCCGTCATGCTCCCGCGCGCCCACCACCCCGGCGACTGATTTGTTCGAGTCCCGGCGGCGTTCAGGGTGTCCTCCCGGGCCGGTCCAGTCGGGCGGCGCGGGTCTCCAGGTAGTGGCGTTCGGTCGGGCTGGTGGTGCCGAGGGCGGCGCGGTGGTAGTGCTCCCGGGCTGCCGGACGGTCGCCGGCCCGCTCCAGCAGGTGCGCGCGGACGGCGTGCAGCCGGTGGTGGTCCGTGATCCGGTCGTCCGCGGCCAGCTCGTCCAGCAGGGCGAGGCCGGCCCCCGGTCCGTCGATCATGGCGACCGCCACCGCCCGGTTCAGGCCGGCCATCGGGTTCGGCGAGATCCGTTCCAGGATCTTGTAGAGCGTGTTGATCTGACGCCAGTCGGTCTCGTCGGTGCTGGGTGCCTCGTCGTGCAGCGCGGCGATGGCGGCCTGCAGCTGGTAGGGGCCGAGGGCCGAGCGGGTCATCGCGTCGGTGACGAGCGCGACGCCTTCGGCGATGCGGCCGCGGTCCCAGCGCGAGCGGTCCTGCTCGTCGAGCGGGATCAGCTCGCCGTCCGGTCCGGTGCGGGCGGTCCGGCGGGCGTCGGTGAGCAGCATCAGGGCCAGCAGGCCGGCCACGGCTCCGTCGTCCGGCAGCAGCCGGTGCAGCAGCCGGGTCAGCCGGATCGCCTCGGCGGCCAGGTCGTCGCGGCGCAGCCGGTCGCCGGAGCCGGCGGTGTAGCCCTCGTTGAAGATCACGTACAGCACGTGCAGCACGACCCGCAGGCGCTCGGCCCGGTCCTGCCCGACCGGCATGGTGAACTCGCTGCCGGTGGCCCTGATCCGCTGCTTGGCCCGGCTGATCCGGGCCGCCATGGTCGGTTCCGGCACGAAGTGGGCGCGGGCGATCTCCGCGGTGGTCAGTCCGCCGACCGCGCGCAGCGTCAGCGCGACCTGCGAGGCCGGAGTCAGCGCCGGGTGGCAGCAGAGGAACAGCAGGGTCAGCGTGTCGTCCCGGTCGGCCGGGGTGTCCTCGCCGGGGCCGGGCGCCGTCCGGTCCGGCTCCCGGGCGGCCACCGAGTCCTCGCGCCGGCGCCGGGCCTGTTCGCTGCGGATCCGGTCGACGAGGCGGCGGCCGGCGACCGTGGTCAGCCAGCCGTGCGGGTTGTCCGGGACGCCCTCGGCCGGCCAGCGCGTCGCCGCGGCGATCAGCGCCTCCTGCACGGCGTCCTCGCTCAGGTCGAACTGCCCGTACCGGCGCACCAGCGCGCCGAGGGCCTGCGGCGCGAGCGCACGCAGCAGGCCCTCGACGGTGGCGCGGGAGGCGCTCACGCGGTCGGGCCGCCGGAGAAGACCACCTGGCGGACCTCGATGCCCAGGCCGTTGACCCGGGCGTCCGGAATCATCGCGGCCAGCTCCAGCGCGCGGTCCCGGCTCGCGACGTCGACCAGGTAGTAGCCGCCCAGGAACTCCTTGGCCTCCAGGTAGGGGCCGTCGGTGACGACCGGCACACCGCCACGGACGCGGACCACCGAGCTCTGGGACGGGTCGGCCAGCGCCCCGGTGTCGACCATCTCGCCGGACTCGCGGATCGTCGTCATGAAGGCGCCGTGGCCGTCCATGATCTCCCGGCGCTCGGCGTCGGTCAGTTCCTCCATGATGGCCGGGTCGATGTGCATGATCAGCAAGAACTTCATGTCCAGCTCCTTACCGTCGTGGTGCCCGGTCGGGCCCCGTCACCGGGTGGTCGTTGCGGGCCGACCGCCCTTGACGTTCCGGCGGTGCGTTCAGTGGATCAGGTGATTCTGCCGATACGGGTCAAGATCCGTCGACCGGCTCCGACCTCACGGTGACGGCCCGTCCGGAGGGTCGCACCAAGTTGTCACGACGACAGGAGGGCCACGTGGTCCAGCTACTGAGAGTCCAGAACTTCAACGTCTCCGCCGACGGGATCGGCGCGGGCGAGGACCAGACCTTCGAGCGGCCGTTCGGGCACGTCGATCCCGGGCGGCTGTTCGCCTGGGCCGGCGCCACGGCGAGCTGGCCGATGCGCACGGACCCCGGGGGCAGCCGGGGCCTCGACGACTACCTCACGCGGGACTACGCCCGCAACATCGGCGCCGAGATCATGGGCCGCAACAAGTTCGGCCCCCAGCGCGGGCCCTGGCGCGACCACGAGTGGCGCGGCTGGTGGGGTGACGAGCCGCCGTTCCGTACCCCGGTGTTCGTCATGACCCACCACACACGGCCTTCGTTCACGCTTGCCGACACCACGTTCCACTTCGTCGACGCCGACCCCGCCACCGTCCTCGCACAGGCCCGGGAGGCGGCCCGGGGCAAGGACGTCCGACTCGGCGGCGGGGCGACCACCATCCGGCAGTTCCTCGACGCCGACCTCGTCGACACCCTGCACGTGGCGGTCTCGCCGCTGACGCTCGGGTCCGGCGTGCGGCTCTGGGACTCGCCCGACGAGCTGCTCGACCGGTTCCACCTGGACGTCGTCCCCAGCCCGAGCGGGGTGACGCACCACCTGTTCTGGCGGAAGTGACCGCTCCCCGGGCCCGGCCCGGGGCCGCCGCGGGTGGAGTGGGAAGTCGGCCCGGCGGACTTCCCACTCCACCCGGTGGTGACGCGGCGTCTCGCTCGCACCGGGCGAGACGCCGCGACCGCGAGTCCGTTGGCGTCGATCAGAGATCCACCGGAGTCGGCGTCCCCGCTCCGACCATCTCGACTGAAGTCAGCCTTGGAGCGGTACCGGGTTGTCCGGGCCGTCCAGCCATACCGTGTGGCCGTCCCGCGTGGCGGTGAGGCCGAACCGGTCGAGTCCGGGACGGCCGCGGTCGTCCCACCAGCGCCACGCGGCTTCCACCTCGTCCCAGAGCCTCCGGGGACCGGACTGGTACACCTCGTACTCCGTGCGGCCCCGTTCGTAGTCGGCGGACGCCCACGACAGGGTGTCCCGGCTGTAGACCCACAGCGTGTAAGCGCCGTCCTCGTACCGTTCGGCCCGCCAGAACGCACCGGGCACACCGCACCCGATCACGAATTGTTCGAACCAACCTCCTGTGTCCGGAGGGGCCAGAGCGGTGGTGCCTCGCACCCCGCCGGCAGGCCACGGTTCGCCGTGCAGGTAGTCCTCGAAGGGCGGTCGGTCCGTCCGCTGTTGACGCAGTCTCATGAACGCCGAACTCCGGGTGAACCGACCGCTCGCGCTGCTCCCGTCCCCACTGACGGTCAACCGGACGATTTGCTCGCCGCCGTACTCGGCGCCGAACGGGGCGAGGATGATTCCGCCGGGGGCCGTTTGGGCCAGCCATGCCGGAGGGATCTCCAACAGGGAGCACGTCGCGATGACCCGGTCGTAGGGAGCACCTTGCGCCCATCCTGACCGGCCGTCGCCCTCGACAACGGTCGGGCCGAGTCCGGCCCGGTGAAGATTCTCCCGGGCTCCGCGTGCGACATCCGGGTCGTACTCGACGGTCACCACGTTGCGGTCGCCCAGGCGGTGAGCCAGGAGGCCCGCGTTCCATCCCGTGCCGGCGCCGATTTCCAGCACCCGGTTGCCCGGCTGTGTGTCGAGGTCCTGAAGCATCGAGAACACCATCATGGGCATGGAGTTGGACGAGCTCGGAGTGGTGCCGAGCCCGTCTCCCGCGTGGTCCCCGTCATCCCACTGCGTGGTCAGCGGGATGTCCGAGTAGACGGCCCTTCGCCACGCCTCGGGGTCCTGGGAGCGGTACACCGCGGCGTTCTGCCGCGTGCCGTCCGCGATCCCCGGCCAGATACGGTCCGGCACGAACAGCTCACGGGGGACGGCCTCGAACGAGGGGAGCCAGTCCGAGGACAGTGCGCCACGGGCCAACAGCGCGGAGGCGAGCCCACGGGGGCTCGCCTCCCGGTGCGTTGTGCCGGTCACTTGCCGCTCGCCGGGGACGAGCCGTCGGAGGTGTTGCCACCCTCGTCGGACCCGCCGCCGCCGTGCCCCGAGCCCTTGTTGCTGTCGTCCTGCTGCTTGCCGCCCTTGCCGTCGCCCTTGCCGCCGCCGTGCTTGCCCATGCTTGGGGCTCCTCTCGATGTGGTGGTGTCGGATGGCTGGTGCCGTGCCGTGTCGTGTCGGCCGCGCTCAGCGCCACCGGCGCCGAGCGGACCTGTACGCGGGTAGCCGTCCCGGTCCCGCGAGCTCTCGCCATCAGCCCGACTCCTCTCCGTGACCGCACGAGAAGGTTCCCGTGACGGCGGAATCGCCGACAGGGACGGAACGTCCTATTTTTGACCGCTAATCACAGAGCCCGAGCGTTCGTGCCAGCTGTCGTAGGCCGGGCGGGCGGGCGGGGCCGGCCAGGAGGTCGGCGACGATGGAGACGGCCAGCGTGTGGTGCCTCATCCATCCGGGCGCGACCCGTTGAAGCTTCTCCGGAGTCGCCACAGCCGACGTCGCGTCTCCGACGTCGACGTGGGCGCGAGCGACGTCCAGAAGGAGCCAGGTGCGCCACGACGGAGGGACGTCCGCGCTCAGTCTCATTCCTCGGGCCACCCTCAGCGCCTCATCCGGACGGGCGTGCTGCACAGCCAGCCGCACGCGCTCGATACGGACCGAGGAACGGCTGAACACGCTGACCATGCGACCGTCCGAGGTGGCGGGCAGGCGAGCGAGCCCGGTCGTTGCCTTCTCGGCGGTGCGCATCATGTCCGAAGCGCCTTCGAAGTCCCCACCCCGAGCGGTACTCGTGGCCGCCGACATCAGCAGGCCACCCCAGACGCGCAGCCCGTCGGCGTCGGTGATGCGGCCCCGCTCCACTTCGTCGGCGGCGTGCACGGCCAGGTACCGGGCATCGTCGAGCCGGTTCTGCCGCTGATACGCCCAGGCCACGGAGTTGCACACCATCGCTGCCAGCAGCGGGTCCCCGGAGGCGTCCGCCGCTGCCATCGCCCTTTCCAGGCTGGACAGTCCGAGATCGGTCTTTCCCAGCCGAATGGCGAGGTGGCCGCCTAGTTGCAGTGCCTTTCCCAGGGCATGCTGCGCTGCCGGCCGGTCCTGCCCCTTGCCGACGGCGGCAGCGAGACGCGCATCGCCGATGATCTCGGGAAGCATGCTCATCACGCGGCCGAAGTCGGCCTCGTGGTAGAGCGTCCACGCGTCGGCTATCTCGGCCCGGAGCATGGGAAGTGAGAGATCGTCAGCACTGTCCGGGGTGGGCGGTGGAGCGAAGAGCGGCGGCATGATCGCACGGCGGACGGCCACGAGCTCCGGTGGTTCGATGTCCCCGGTCGAGGGGACGGCCGGTGGGTCGCCCAGCAGCGCCGTCAGCTCGACGTCGAGGCCCTTGGCGAGGGCGTGCAGGGTGGGCAGCCGTGCTGACTGCTTCCGCCGTTGCTCCAGCTTTCGGACCACGTCCACGGAAATGCCGGCCTTCGTGGCCAGACCTTCCTGTGTGAGATCGGCCATCCTCCGGAAGTTGGCCAGGCGGTCTCCAAGGTGCTCGATAGCCATGCGCCGACAGTACGCCTCGGCTGCCGACCATTGGTCGACCACTCGGCGAACGCGGAACGGCCCGGGCCCGGATCGGCCTCCTCGGCCGCGTTCGAACGGCTCGGCCCGGCAGTTCCCCGGGCCCGGGGACATGGAGTTGCGGGCGTCGGGAGGGCTGCCCCGGTGCAGGAAGTCGGCCGGGCCGACTTCCTGCACCGGGGAGCGGGGGTGGTGTTCCCGGTCAGTTCACGGCTGCGTTGCCCACGCCGTCGCGGCAGGACAGGGCGTCGATCTCGGACGCCGTGGGCCTGGCCTCGTTGCGCGTGTCCAACGGCACCTTGGGCAGGTTGTTCTGGAAGTCGCGGTCCCACTCGTTGCTCACCGCGTACTTCTTCATGGCCTCCCGCAGGATCTCGCAGTCCTTGCGGTGGCCCTTCGCGAGGGCGACGCCGTAGTCGTTGGCCGCCCCGAACGCGATCTCCGGCACGACCGCGAGCGTGGGCTCCGCCTCCATGAAGCCGTAGAGGATCAGCTGGTCGGTGGAGACCGCGTCCACCCTCCCCTCCTTGAGCTCCTTGACGCAGGTCCCCGCGTCCTCCTGCTCGCTCAGCCGCACCTTGCTGTAGGAGGGCTTGTTCAGTTCCGACGCGGACGTCGTGCTCCGCCAGACGCACACCAGCTTGCCGTCGAGGTCGCCGGTGCTCCGGAACCGGTCCCGGTCGTCCGCCCGCACGAGGACGCCCTGCTGGCCGGAGGCGTACGGGCCCACGAAGTCGAGACCCTCCCCCTCGCCGTTCTCCTTGAACGGCCGCATGCGCTGCTCGGTGATCGAGTAGGTGGCCACCACGAGGGCGAAGGTCTCGTTCCGCAGGAAGGGGGCGCGGTTCTTGGACAGGACGCCGTCGAAGAACGGCGTGCCCCCGTTGACCCGTTCCAGGAGTTCCCTGGCCACGGTGACGTCCAGCCCGACGAACTCGCCGGAGTGCAGTTCGAGGCCGGTCCCCGGCTGGTCGCTCTTCACCCCGACCCGTACTTGCTTCCCCTCGCCGAGCAGGGGCTTCTTCGCCTCGCCCCCGCAGCCGGTGAGGGCGGTGAGGGCGAGGAGGGCGGCCACGGCGGCAGCCCTCCTCGCCGGTACGTCCCGACGCTTACCCGTCACGTGCTTCCCCCAGGATCGTCGTCAGTCGTTGAAGAGCGTTCCGCGTGCCGCCACCTGCATGCTGCAGCCGGGTCCGGTGCGCACGGTGACGTCGATCGTCACCTCGCCGCGGCTCCCGCCGAGGTCGAACTCGACGACGGCCTGCGCGGGCACCCGCTTGGTCGTCGGGGTGACTCCCGGCGTGGTCGGCGTCAGGGTCGCCGTCGTCTTGTGGACACAGGTGGGGGACGTCGGGTTGTCGTCCGAGACCGTCAGCGCGAGGCGGAGGTGGTCCCGGACGCTGTCGGCCGTCGAGGCGGGCACCACCAGCGTGCGTGTCCCGGCGACGGCGCCGGCCAGGGGCTGGCCGCCCCGGACGGTGATCTCCACGGTGATCTCGCCGTTGCGCCGGACGTCCTCCAGTCCGGCCAGCCCGAGGAGCGCGAGGACCAGCGCGGAGGACAGGAGCAGCAGGCCGGCCGTGGACGGCTTGCTCGGCACCGCTGCGGGCGCCGACCCCTTCGGGCCCTTCGCGGCCGCCCCGCCGATGACGCACAGGACGGCCACGACGAACGCGGCGGAGAGGGCGAGGTAGAACCAGAGGTACTGGTGCTGCGGACCTCCCGGCCAGGACAGGACGGCGTAGACGGCGGCGGCGACCGCTGCCAGGAGCGGCAGCAGGACCACGACCGGCAGCGAGTCGCCGTTCCGCCCGTTGCCGAAGTTGAAGATGCTGCCCGCGCCGATGGTGCTGCCGACGATCGTGCGGTCGCCGGTCGAGGTGACGGATGGCGGCCCGTTCGCGGCCGGGGGTTCCGTCACCGGGTGTCGCCGAAGTTGAAGGTGTTGTTGTCGCCGAAGCTGCCGCCGACGATCGTCCGGTCGCCGGTCGAGGTGTTCGTGACGGGCCCGGCGGGCGCCGTTCGGACGAGGTCCACCAGCCGTTCCGCGGAGAGGCCGCTCGTCGTCGCGCTGCCGAGCCACGAGGACAGTGCCTGTGCGAGACGGAGGCGCTCGGCATCACCGAGGCCGCTGAGCAGGGTGTCCACCTGTTCCTCGGGCAGGTGGTGACGGTCGAGGGCTTCGGCCACCTCGTCGGAGTGGCGTCCGAAGAGCCGGCGGAAGAATCCCTGGCCCGCGTCCAGGGTTCCCCCGGCTACGCGTTGGGCTGCTTCCTGTGTCAGGTGTGTCCCGAAGGTGGTTGCAGCGACGGTGAAATACGGAGCAATCGCAGTGATGTCGGCGAGCAGTTCGGACATGACTCCTGGCCCCCCCAGTACGTCTCGGCCACACGCTGATAGCTGTGTCGACAGGGATGGTAGCGATCGGGGGACCGCAGCGCATCAGGCTTGCTGGGCTGACTGTCCGTCAGTTGCCGGGCTCGGAGGGCGATCTGGTGGCGGTCGGGGCTGCCGGCCCGTGGATCCGGGTGCGTCGAGGCTGCCGGCGGTCCTGGTGTTCGCCCCGGTGCGGGACCGGAGGGCGACGCGTCGGTCTTTCCGGGGACCGGGCCACCTGTCGGGCCGGGCTCCGGGGAACGGGGGATTCCTCGTTCGGGCCGAGTGGCGATTCGGAGGGAACGTCCTGGTATCGCAAAACCCCGCCCCGCCGAGCACCCAGCTCGGCGGGGCGGGGCTTTCGTGCTCCGGATCGTTCGGAGGTCAGGCGTGGTGGTCGAGTTCGCCGGCCTTGATGGCGTGGAGGAGACCGGTGAATGCGGTCGGGGTGGTGCGGAGGATGACGTCTCCGTCGTCGGACTCGCGGAGCTCGATCAGCCCGTCCGTGAGACGTACTTCGACGCACTCGTTGTTCGCTGCGCTGTAACTCGACTTCTGCCAAGCATGGGTGCTCATGGGGCCTCCGCGATCTGGGTGGGGAGGGCATCGGCGCTGCAGTTTCACCGCCGGAGGCTAGACATGCTGGTCGAGTTCGCCGGCTTTGATGGCTTGGAGGAGGTTCGCGAAGGTGATGGAGTCGGTGTGGACTATGACGCCGGGGTCATCGGACTCCCGCAGCTCTACCGCCCCGTCGACGGCGCGGATCTCGACACACTCGTCGTGTGCACCGCTAAAGGTGGACTTCTGCCAATCCTGGTCAGGCATACCTACCCTCAACTTCCTTCATGACGGATCGAATGAGCTCCAGTGACTCATCCTCGGGTAGGGCGGTGGCTTCCAATCGAGCGAACACTGATCGGTAGCTTGCCAGGTGTGCTGGCGAGTCGAAGAACTGGACGGCTTGGGCGACGTCCATCTGCACGGTGTCCAGCTCGGGGGTCACACCCTCGGCGAAGGTGAGGTTCTCGCTGGACCCGGGAAAGGTGTCGGCGCTGAACGGCATCACCCGGATCGAGACGCCAGGCATCTCGGAGGCATCTGCGAGAGCAGAAAGCTGCTCCACGAGGATCCTTGGTCCACCGAACTGCATGCGCAGTGCTGCCTCGTGGATGAACGCCAGGTAGGGGACCTGCTGAGAGTGAAGGACCTGTTGCCGCTTCATCCGGAATTCGGTTCTCAGGTCGATGTCTTGCTGTGTGGGAAGTGGCGTGGCGCGTGCGAACACCGCTGCGGCGTAGGAACGCGTCTGGAGAAGACCGGGAATGTACGTGGTCGTGCAGGTGTAGAGCCTTCGGGCGTGGCCCTCGACCTCTGCCACTTCGAGGAAGTCGGTCGCCAGGGCTCCCCGGTACTCCTCCCACCAGCCCTTCTTTCGTTCCACCGCCATGTCGGCGAGGGCGTCGATCAAGGGAGTGTTTCTGCACGCGCAGGCGGCGGCCACCGTCCGTAGCCTGTCGGAGCTGACGCCGATCTTGCCCGTTTCCATCTGCGTGACCTGCGTGGGGTTCAGCCCGAGGGCGCGTGCGAGCTGACTGCCGCCGAGACCGGCCTGCTCTCGCATCTTCCGCATCTCGGCGCCCAGACGGCGCTGGCGCAAGGTCGGGTCGCGTCGAAGCGGCATGTCGTCCTTTCGGGGTGGCTTGGGACCAGTCTGCCGCGCGCGCCATGAGGCGGTCCAACCATGCGTGGGCGGCCCGGATACTGCGGTTCCCCCGCAAGGGGGAATCTTCCAGATCGCGCCTTCAATTGAAGACGCTCTGGGCTATCGTCAATGTCACAGCGATCCGACGGGTCGTCAGTAACGCTTGTTCGTACGGGCGGCAGGCGCCTGCTGCCCTCTCGCACCGCAGAGCAGCCATGGCCGGGCCTGGCTCACGGTGACGTCTCCGTCCTCGCCTCTCCTCCCCACTCGCACGACCTCACTCGGAGGTTTCTCATGCGTGCCTTCAGCCCGCCCGACTGGTCCGCCGCCCGCGAGGAGCTGCGGGACGTGCTCGCCCTCGCCTGCTGGCCGGACGACCTGATCCGCGACGCCGAACTCGCCCTCCACGAGCTGTACGTCAACGCCTGGCGCCACGCGGGCTGCCAGGCCCCGACCGTCGTGGTCGTCCTCCTTCCCACCCGCACCGTCCGCGTCTCCGTCGCCGACGACAGCCCCACCCTCCCCGAACCCCGCAGCTCCGCCGACCCCTACGAGCTCTCCGGGCGCGGCCTCCACCTCGTCCGCTCCCTCACCCACCGCTTCGGCGCCGACCCCCGCAAGTCGGGCAAGCGCGTCTGGTTCGAGCTGGACGTCGCCGCGTGAGCCCGGAACCGATCGCGCCGGACGACCCCGTCATCCGCACCTACACCGACGCCGAGGTCACCGCCCTGCTTGCCGAACTCCACGAAGCCGGCCGCCCGTTCGGCATCCGATGGGGCTCCGCCGCCACCCGCCCCGGCACCGTGGACGGTCGCATCCTGATCGACTTCGGCAACGCCCCCGTCGCCACCCTTCTCAACCTCCTCCGCCTCCTCCGCGAAAGGACCGACCCGCGATGGGAGACCTGATCCCCATCCCGCGCCCGCACATCGAGCGCACCACCGTCCCCTACCTCACGGTCGAGTCCGTCCCCGACGCAGACCTCCAGCTCCGCCTCCCTGTCGACCTCGACATCAACGCCGCCCCCGGCGACCACCTCGCCGTCCCCCTCACCCGCGCCCAGGCCCGCGACCTCCTCGAAAGCCTCACCCACCACCTCGGATACCTCCGATGACCGACTACCTCGTCGCCACCGCCTTCGCCGTCCTCCTCGCCCTCGCCCTCGCCCTCACCACCGTCGTCGTCGGCGTGGTCACGAGCCTGCGGATCGAGGACACCCCACCCCCGCCCCCCATCACCCGCCACGGCCGCTGGGAACTGCGCCACCACCCCGACGGCACCACCGAATACGCCTGGATCGCCCGCCAGGCCGGCCACTTCAGCCCTGAGAGCAATCCGATCCCCGAGCAGCGGCAGCATCCCCGGGGCCGCCACCGCATACCCCGCTGACCGACCCGCGCTGCCCGGGCCGACCCCGGCCCGGGCCGCTCGGACGACACAGGTCGCCGCGCGTCCGGTGGAATCCAGGAGCCCCAACGTCCCTCTGGCTACGCACATTTCAAGCCATCCAGCTCTTATATGGCTAACAACCCCTTCGGCTGTAGTTTCCACGAGCCCCCTGGGGATCGGCGGCGGTCCGCGCTCTCATGTCGCTGGGCACTCACTCGCCCCATGGGAAGGCAGGGATATGAGCAGATTCAGGTTCGCGGCCACCGGACCGGCCTTGGCGCTGGCGGCCTCGGGGATCCTCCTGGCGGCAGGCGGTACGGCCCGGGCGGAGGCCGGCTACGACCAGATCACCATGCTGAAGCAGGAGAAGAGCCAGTGGTGCTGGTCGGCCGCCGGGCTCACCATCGCCAAGTTCCAGGGATTCGGCACCACGCAGGCGGACTTCTGCGACCGCGCCTCCCAGTACAGCGGCGGTCCGAGTTGCAACAACCAGCCCGCCACGCTCGGGGACATGGCCAACGCCTGGTCGAGCCTGGGCCTGTCCAAGACCGGTACCGGGATCAGCAGTGCGGCCTCGTTCGCCCAGGTCACCACTGACGTCAAGGCGGCCCGGCCGATCGGCGCCCGAATCGGATGGACCTCCGGCGGTGGCCACATGAACATCGTCTACGGCTTCGACACCTCGAACAACACCATCGCCGTCGCCGACCCGTGGCCGGACACCGCCACCTACACGTGGTGGAACTACGGCGACTACGTGAACAACAGCTCGTTCAAGTGGACCCACTCCCGTACCGGCATCTCCCGATAGACAGAGAAGGAGGGCGACACATGCGTGACCGAGGAATGCCCGTCAAGCGGGAGACCATTCGGTTCTCCCGGCTGCCCATCGTCCTGGCGCTGAGCGCGTCCGCACTGCTGTCCGCCGTCGGCCCGGCCCGCGCGGCCGACATCCCCGACTACCAGGCCGCCCTCGACCTGGTGAAGTCGGCCGACGTCCGCGACGCCGTCTGCCGCTTTCTCGGAACGCCGCTGCCCCAGGGCGGATCCGACACCGTGGTGACGATTCCCGACACGGCCTCGCCGTGCGAGGGCCTGCCCGCGTTCACGCTCAAGGACCCGCTGGCGGTGAACGAGATCACCCCGGGCTTCGCCGCGGGTACGGCCCCGCCGCTCCCCACCGAGGCCATCAGGCTGAGCCACCTCGTCTCCTCGCTCAACGCGACCGTCAACGACCGCACCGCCACGGTGCTGCTCGCCCCGACCGAGGGCGGCGGCTGGCACCTGGCGGGGGTGCGCGACGGCGACAGCGACGCCACGTACGCCGGCAAGGCGGGCTTGGGCACCCTGGTCTTCACCGAGCCGCAGATCCGCGGCTGGTACCAGCTGAAGCTCACCACCGTGGAGCCGCTCAACGACCAGGCCCGGGAGGGGCTCGACGGCCAGTCGGCGGTGTCGCTCGCCGACTACCAGAAGCTCCTCAAGGCCCGTTACGCCGACAAGCTGCCCGGTTCCGAGTACGACACCCGGGGCCTGTCCAGCGGGTACGGGACCACTGACCGGGCAGCCGACCCGTCCTCCCGGACCCCGCTGCTCGCCGGCGGCTCGATCGCGGCGCTCGCCCTCGTGGGCGGAGCCGTCGTCCTCGGCCGGATCCGGCGCCGGAACCGCGACACCGCCTGAGTCCCACGTCGCCGCCCCGGACCCCGACAGGATGCCGGGGTCCGGGGCGGAGGCCGTCGGACCCGCTCCCACCGGCGGGTCCGAGTTCGTGCGGCCTAGCTCCTGACCTCGGCCTTGTGGGAGTCGCCCCGGGGCGTCTCCGTGGTGCTCCGGGAGTGGGCCGTACCGGCCGTGCCCGCCGCGCCGCCCATGGCCAGCGCCATGGCGGCCACCGCGGTGGCGGCGGCCCTCTTGATCCTCTTCATCCGTGTCCCCGGGTGACGAGTCGGTCCACTCCACCGGGCGGCGGGGCGGGGCGGGCCGGACACCCACGGTCGAAGGACCGGGGCAGCGGGTGCCGGCCTCGCCGAGAACCTTCCGGAATCGGCTGTCTGTTCGTCAACCAGCCCTGAGAACAAGGGACTTGAAAGTCACATCGACGTGCCTCATCGGGCACGGAATCACCGTGTGTCGCAGGTGGACGCAACCCGGCGGCGGTGGTGGCGGGTTGTTCACGGGCATGAGTATGCGTGGGAAGACCCATCCGAACCGAGGGCGGCGCGTACTGTCCGCCCTCCTGGCGCTCTCCGCCTCAGTCGCGACCCTCGCGCTGACCGGACCGGCAGCCGCCCAGAACCAGTCCGAGCCGAGTACCTCCGCGGCGCCGATCAGGTGGGGCTCCTGCCCCAGGAGCGAACCGCCCATGCCGGACCCGAACCCCGCCGCGCAGTGCGCGACGGTCGAGGTGCCGGTGGACTGGTCGAAGCCGCACGGCCCGAAGACCGGCATCTTCGTCGCCCGCCTGCGGGCCGCCGACCCGGCCCGGCGCATCGGCGTCCTGATGTCGAACCCGGGCGGCCCCTGGGCCCCCGGGGCCGACGACGCGCTGCACGCCGGTCACCCCCAGAAGGGCGTCTACACGCCGGAGATGCTGCAGCGGTTCGACATCGTCGGCTTCGACCCGAGGGGCAGCCACCGCAGCCGGCGCGCCCGCTGCGACGAGTCGATCGCGGGCGGGATCACGTCCCGCCCGCGCGACGCGGCGGCCTTCGAGCAGATGCGCACCCTGAACGGCCGGCTCGCGGCCGGCTGCCTGCGGCTCACGGGCCCGCTTGCCGCGCACATGGACACCGAGAGTGTGGCGCGGGACATGGACGCGATCCGCGCCGCCCTCGGCGAGCGCCGGATCAGCTTCCTCGGCCACTCCTACGGCACGCTCCTCGGCGAGCGCTACGCGCGCCTGTTCCCGGAGCGGCTCCGCGCGCTCGCCCTCGACAGCGTGATGGACCCGGACCGGCCGAACGCGGAGCGCTTCCTCACCGACGCCAGCGTCACCGCCGACGACACCTTCAAGCGCCTGGCGGCCTGGTGCTCGACGGCGCCGTCCTGCGCGTTGAGCGGCCGGGACCTGGCGGCCGTCGCCGCCGAACTGTTCGCCCGCGCCGAGGCCGGCACGCTCCGCGTCCCGGGACCGGACGGGCCGACGCAGGCCGTGGCCGACGCCGACGGCCTGTCCGACTTCCTCACGTTCCTGGCCTGGGGGTGGGACCCGGAGCGGGCGACGCGGGAGCTGGCCGCCGTGTACACCGGGACGGGCACGGTCTACTGGCCCCAGTACCAGGGCCCCAGCCGTGACATGCAGCTCGTGCTCTGCCGGGACTACGACCTCCGGATCCGCGACCACGCCGAGTACCGGGCCATCCGGGAGCGGGTCGCCCGGGCCGCGCCGCACGTCCGCGTCAGCACCCAGGGCCTGGACATCGTCCTCGGCTGCCAGGGCTGGACCCTCCCGCCGAAGGCCCGGCCCGCCCGGGTGGCGGGCGACCTCCCGCGCGTCCTGGTGGCGAACGCCACCCTCGACCAGCGGACGCCGCTGCCGGGTGCGCGCCGGATGGCGCAGTCCTTCCCGGGGGCCACTCTGCTCACCCGGGACGTCGTGGGCCACTGGCTCTACTCCTCCGAGCCGACGAAGGGGGCGTTCGACGCCTACCTCACGGACCCGCGCGGCTGACCCGCGAGACCGGGGCGGGCGGTGGGAGGGCCGGCGAGGGGCCGCTGTGGGGGCGGCCCCTCGCCGGCCGGGCCTCCGTGGGGCGTTCGGCCGGGCGCCGGGTGCGAGCGATCAGGCCGACGTGTGCAGTCCCGACAGGAGTCGGTCGAGCGCCTGCTCCGTGGCCCGGGAGTCCCCGCCCCGTGCGATCCAGAGCGCGGCCTCGTTCATCGCCCCCGAGAGCAGCCGGGCCAGCGGCTCCACCGGCTGGTCGGCGACGGTCCCGGCCGCCACGAGCGCCGTCAGGGCCTCCGCCAGGTGCCGGGCGGACGACTCCTCGTCCAGCGCCCGCCACTCGTCCCAGCCCAGCACGGTCGGCGCGTCGACCAGCAGGATCCGTCGCACGGCCGGGTCCGTCCCCGAGGCGAGGAAGGCGCGGCAGCCGGCCCGGAGCTGCTCCCAGAGGTCCTCGTGCCGTTCGGCCTCGGCCGCGACCCGCTCGCCCAGTTCCCGCTGGACCTCGGCGACGACGGCCCGGAAGAGCCCGGCCTTGCTGTCGAAGTGGTGGTAGGCGGCCCCCTTGGTGACCCCGGCGGCCCGTGCCACCTCGGCCAGCACCACCTGGTGGTAGCCGTCGGCGGCGAACCGCCGCCGCCCTTCGGTCAGCAGCGCCCGCCGGGTGGCTGCCCGCTGCTCCGCCCGGTTGACCGCCATTGCGTCGCACCGCCCTTTCCATTTCGCGTACCCCGGGTATGCTAACTCCAAGGTTCACATACCCCGGGTATGTGAAATGGACGCGAAGGGCCTCCGCCATGACGAACGACCTCAGGAGCGACCTCGGGACCGGCCTCGGGGCCGAGCCCGCGAACGGAACTGCGAACGGAACTGCGAATGCGCCCGCGGCCGGGCTCGGTGGCTTCTACCCGGTGATGGCCACCCGGGACGTGGCCGCCTCCCGCGCCTTCTACACCCGCCACCTCGGCTTCGAGGTCACCTTCGAAGCCGACTGGTACGTGAGCCTGCGCCGCCCCGACGCCCCGCAGTACGAGCTGGCCCTGCTGGACCACACCCACCCGACCCTCCCCGAGGGCCACCGGACCCCACTCCGGGGCGGCCTGCTGCTGAACTTCGAGGTGGACGACGTGGACGCCGAGCACCGGCGACTCGTCGCCGGGGCCGGCCTGCCCGAGGTGCTGCCGCTGCGCACGGAGGAGTTCGGCCAGCGTCACTTCATCGTCGCCGCCCCGGACGGCGTGCTGATCGACGTCATCACCGTCGTCCCGCCCAGCGAGGAGTACGCCGCCCAGTACACGGGCGCCTGACCGGCGGCCGGCCTCGCGGAATCCGCAGCGTGCCCCGTGGGGCGCGAAGGCGACGCCGATCCGGTCCGCCCGGGCCCCGGAGTGCGGTGCACCCCTCCAGCTGCGCTGTGGCGGCCTTCGCAGTCCAAGTCCTTTCGCGGGACCGTCCGTTGAGGCAGGCGGGTCGGCCCGCGCGGCCCTTACCGACCGGTTTCGGTGACGACATGCCAGGCGGTCGGCGACGCTGTCCGGGAGGGGCCGGTGCCTGCGTACGCGGATGCGGACGCGTCCGCGGGCGTGCCGTGACCGACCGCCGTGTCGGGCGGCCGGGCCCCGCCCGCCCGCCTGCCGTCCGGCAGGCCCGCCGTCGCGCGGATCCCGGACACCCCCGTCCCGTCGCCGGGGCCCTGCGCTAGGCCGCGGGGACCATCCCGAGCAGCTCGCTCAGCCGCCGGATCGAGGCGGGCGACTCGCGGTGCAGGCCGGCGATGTCGAGGCCCTCGTCGCCCAGGACCATCAGCAGCGCCTGGTCACCGATCGCCAGCACCACGACGTAGCCGCCGTTGCAGCGGGTGACCACGTCGCGCAGGCCGCCCACGCCGACCTCGGCCGCGGTGCGCCGGCCGAGGCCGAGCATGGCGGCCGACAGGGCGGCGGCCGACTCGGGGTGGACGGCGGCCGTGTCGGCGGCCACCAGCAGGCCGTCGGCGGTGGAGATGACGCTCTCGGAGATGCCCATGACCCGTTCGCGGAGGGACTTCAACTCGGCGACGAGAACGGCGGTCGGTGTCTGGGTGCTCATGGTCTGCTCTTCTCGGTCGTCTCTGTCGTCTCGGTGCGGTGTGCGTTCGGTGGACCGTCGGAAGCGCCCGCCGCTTCCTCGGGCCGGGAGTCCGGCCGGCCGTGGCCGCCCGCGTTCCCTGCGCCGCGTACGCCGGGGACGCGACGCGGCAGCGGCCCGGTCGCGGTCGGCAGCGGTCCGCTCGGCGGTGTTCGCGGGGCCACGCTCGGTGCCGTGGCGGCCGGGAGCGCCGTTTCGCGGTGGAGAAGGTGTCGGGCGTCCATCCGGACGACGTCCAGCAGCACCGAGAACACGCCGCGCCCCAGCGCGAATCCGATGTCGCGCGGGGTGCGGCGGCCGGTGGCCGCGGCCAGGACCTCCCGATAGCGGACCGGGATCCGCGACGCAGCGGACTCGGCCGCGGCGGCAGGGCGGATCCGGGTGCGGGCCAGCTCGCCGGGCGGGCCCCAGAGGCGGGTCAGCAGCGCCACCCGCCGGGCGGTCTCCTCGAAGAGCCGCTGCGGCTCGATCCCCGGGCACAGCGCGATCCGGGCGGGCGGCGCCGATTCGGCGATCTCCCAGCTGCCGGGCGGGCTGAGCACCAGGGCGAAGGCTCCGTCGAAGACGGCGGCGGCGCAGACGGCTTCGAGCTCGGTGGCGCCGATCGACCCCTGGGCCACCAGGGCCGCGCCGAGGTCGCCGCCCCAGGCCGCGGGAGCGTCGACCGGGCGGGCGGCGGAGGCGGCCGTCTCGGCGGTCGCCCAGTCCGCCTCGCCGACGCGCCGCGCCTTCAGCAGCAGGGTCTCGGCGGTCGGAGCCCCGGGGGTCTCGATCGCCGTGACCAGCCCCTGTTCCAGGTGGATGGTGCCGCCCGGTGCGCTGGAGACGGTGACCGAGCCGGTGAAGCCCGTCCGGTGCAGTGCGAGGAGCAGCGCGGGCACGTTACGGGCCGCAGGCGGCACGGGCGGTGCCGGGTGGTGGGCAGGGTGGTGGGCCGGGTCGTGGGACAGCTCGTCGGAAGGGCCGCTCATGCCAGCAAGCCCCCCGCACGGTCGGCGGTCTGGCGGATCGCCAGCGCCAGGTTGGTCCGCCCCCGGTCCAGCACGGTGGCCAGCAGCAGGGGGTCGCCCTGACGGGGCACCACCTGGACGACCTGGTGATGGCGCGTGCTGGTGACCACGACGCTCTCCAACTCGCTCTCCACCCCGGCCTCGTACAGACGCTCGCCGATCAGATTGGTCAGCTCGGCGAGCTCGGCCCCGCTGCCGAGCAGCCGGTGATCCCCGGCGGAGTGGTAGCTGAGGCCCGTGACGGCGTCGACGAGAGCAGCGCCGACGACTCCGGGGGAGTCGAGCACATCGGAGAGGGAAGCTTCGAGTGCGCGCACCAGTACCCCTTCACGTTCCGAACTGTTGGCAGCGTACTTTATTCCACCATTTCCGCGGGGTGACCACCGAGGGTGGCTTCTTGCTACTTTGTTCCCGCACACGGGAGTTCTGCCCGGAAGTCACGCAAAGGACGAACAGCGCATGAACATTGACAACGCACTCAAGGACGCGATGGCCATCGAGGGCGCCATCGGCGTGGCTCTGGCCGACTACGAGAGCGGTATGTCACTCGGGTTCCTCGGCGGGGGCCAGCAGCTCGACCTGGAGGTCGCGGCAGCCGCCAACACCGAGGTCGTCCGGGCCAAGATACGGGCCCTGGCAGCGCTGTCGATCGACGACGTCATCGAGGACATCCTGATCACCCTCGGCACCCAGTACCACCTGATCCGCCCGCTGGCGCGCAGTCACGGATCCCTCTTCCTCTACCTGGCGCTGGACCGCTCGCGCGCCAACCTGGCGCTCGCCCGGCACGGTCTCAAGCGGATCGAGGCCGATCTCGACGTCTAGGGTGCGCGCCGCACCGGGAATTCCCGGTGCGAATGCGAAGCGTGATGAACCGGCTACGGCGTTCCGTCCGTCGGAGTGGGGTGCGGAAATTGCAGGTGCGCATCAATCACGGAAATGCGTGACTTTCCGATGACTGGGCGTCATATTCTCCCCCCGGCGTTCCGCACCGAGCCCTAATCCCGGAACCGTGGAGCGGCCGAACGCCGGCCCGCCGGCCCGCCGGACCGCCCCCGTCCTACCGGGGCTCCTCGTCGAGCACCTTGCCGTACATCGACGAGGTGCGCCGGACGGTCATCCCGACCCGCTCGTACAGCGGCAGCGCGCCGGTGTTCGAGTGCGTCCACAGGGTGCACAGCTCCCGCCCGTGCCGGTGGAACGCGTCGAACACCTCGCCCAGCAGCAGCCGTGCGATGCCCCGGTTCCGGTGGTCGCGGCGGACGGCCAGCCGTTCCACGTAGCCCTCGCTGCCGCCCGGCACGTCGAGCGACAGCGCCGCGCCCACCATCTCCCCGTCCGCGAGGGCCACCCGCGAGAGCGCGGGCGCGAACGCCTCCCGTCCGACGGTCCGCAGGGCCCACTCCTCGTAGGGGCTGCGCCGCACCTGCCACTCGTCGAACGCGTCCTCGGTGAGCAGGTAGGCCGCCTGCTCGTCACCGGGGGCGAAGGGCCGCACCGTGATCCCGTCCGGCGGCCCGGCCGCCACCGGGCGGGCGGGCAGCGCGATCCCCAGCTGCCACTGGGAGACGAACGGCCGGTACCCGCGCGAGCGCAGCAGTGCCACGGCGGCCCGGTCGCCGTCCTCCACGGCCTGGGCGAGCCGTACGCCGCCCGCACGCCGGGCCTGCGCCTCGGTCCAGTCGAGCAGCCATCCGCCCAACCCGGCGCCCCGGTGGGTCGGGTGGACGTCGATCCGGCTCCGGCGGCCCCCGCGGACCCACGCCCAGCCGGCCACCTCGCCGTCGCCGTCCTGCACGAGCAGCGCGTCGCGGGCCGGGTCGAGGTCGGGGAGGGCCAGGTCGGCGGCGATGTCGTCGGACCCGGTCTCGGCCCGGCCCAGCAGGTCGCGCTCGCAGGCGTCGACCAGCCGGTGGACGGCCGGGGCGTCGGCGACGGCGGCCGGCCGGCTCCGGTAGCGGGCGGGGAGCGGCGGCAGTTCGGGGAGCACGGTCATGCTTCCCGACTCTCCGCCACCCGGGCCGCTCCTGTCGACCGGTTTCGCCGCACCGGCGTCGTTCGCCCCGGCGCCCTTCGCACCGGCGGACGTGCGGGCGTCCGGGCGGGCGTCCGGGCCGAGGGTCCCCGCACCGGAAGTCGGCCGGTCCGACGTCCCGTGCGCACGCCCGTCGGGCGGCCCTGTGCGTACGGGCCGGGCGGCCGTGCGCGGACCGTCAGCCGATCGTGCGAGGCCCCCGGCAGAGTCTTCCTCGTCAGCAGGAAACGGCAGCACCGGACGAAGAACGAGGAAGCCCGCCATGAGCACCCAGCAGACCACCGTGACCCCCGCCACCACCTTCTCCGCCGAGGTCCGGCTCGCCTCCCGCCCGGTCGGGTCGCCCACCGCCGACACCTTCGAGCTGGTCCGCACCGCAGTCCCCGAGCCGGTCGAGGGCGAGATCGTCGTCCGCAACACCTGGATGTCGGTGGACCCGTACATGCGGGGCCGGATGGACGACGCGCCGTCCTACATCCCGCCGTTCGAGCTCGGCGCGGCCCTGGACGGCAGCGCGGTCGGCGTGGTGGTCGCCTCCCGCTCCGACGCCGTGCCGGTCGGCGCGACCGTCTCCCACTTCCTCGGCTGGCGCGAGTACGCCGTCCTGGACGCCGCCGCCGCGACTGTCGTCGACACCGGCCTCGCCCCGGCGTCCGCCTACCTGGGGGTGCTGGGCACCACCGGCCTCACCGCCTACGCGGCGCTCACCGAGATCGCCCCGGTCCGCGAGGGCGACGTCGTCTTCGTCTCCGCCGCCGCCGGGGCGGTGGGCAGCGTCGCCGGGCAGCTGGCCCGCAAGCTCGGCGCCTCGAAGGTGATCGGTTCGGCCGGCGGCCCGGAGAAGGCCGCGAAGCTGGTGACGGACTTCGGTTACGACGCCGCGATCGACTACCGGGCCGGCTCGCTGGACGAACAGCTCGCCGCAGCCGCCCCGGAGGGCATCGACGTCTACCTCGACAGCGTCGGTGGCGACCACCTGCGGGCCGCCATCGGCGCGATGCGCACCGGCGGCCGGATCGCCCTCGTCGGCGCGATCAGCACCTACAACGCGACCAGCCCGGCCCCGGGCCCGGACAACCTGTTCCAGGCGGCGGCCAAGGAGCTGAACCTGCGCGGGATGCTGGTCAGCAGCTACTTCCACCTCTTCCCCGAGTGGATCGGCCGGGCCGCCGGCTGGCTCGCCGACGGGAGCCTGCGCACCGAGCAGACCGTCGTCGAGGGCATCGAGCAGGCGCCGGCGGCCTTCCTCGGCGTGATGCGCGGCGCCAACACCGGCAAGATGCTCGTCCGCCTGGAGGGATGACCGGCCCGGAGGAAGACCGCCCGGTGGAGGACCGCCGGAGGGAGACCGCCGGAAGGAAGCCCGGCGGGCGGGAGGACCGCCCGCCGGGATGATCGCCGCCGCACGGAGCGTTGCCACCGGAGGGCTCCGGGTCGACGCCGAACCGCCGGAAGGCGTGCGCAGCACCGCACCTGACGTCACGACAACGACCCGTCGCACCCACCGCACCACAACCGAAGGAACCGTCGACCATGAGTGACCTCCACGACCACCGCACCCTCACCAACCCCGCCGGCCTGCACGACCCCACGCCGTTCGGCTACAGCCACGCCGCCTCCGCACCCGGCGAACCGGTCTTCATCGGCGGGCAGTACGCCTCCGACGAGAGCGGCCAGGTCGTCCCCGGCGACTTCGCCGCCCAGGTCGAGCGGTCCTTCGACAACCTGCGCACCGCGCTGGCCGGCGTCGGCCTCGGCTTCGAGCACGTCGTCCGGCTCGGCTCGTACGTCGTCGACCACGACCTGGAGAAGCTGGGTGTGCTGGGGAAGGCCCTGCACGCCGCCTGGGGCGACCGGCTGCCCGCCCAGACGCTCAGCGGCGTCGCGTCGCTGGCGCTGCCCGGGATGCTCTTCGAGATAGACGCGGTCGCGGTGCGCCCGGTCGACGGCGCGGAGAGCGCCACCCGCTGACCCCGCGGCGCCCGGCGCCACTCCAGGGGGCCGCCGATCGTGGCGGCCCCCTCCGCGGCACCCTCCGCGGCACCCCCTCCTCCGATCCTCCGCACTGAAGGGCCCGCCATGAAGGCACTCGTCCACAACCCGAACGCCCCCCGGCAGCCAGCTGGCCGAGGCGTTCTACCGTCTCGAACGCGGCGGCGTCGTCCAGGCGATCGGGACGGCCTCCGGCGAGCCGACCGTCATCGACGTCGAGCGGGCCCGCGTCGAGAGCCCGAACGGTCGGCTGGAGAACTTCAACGTCAGCACGCCCGTCGGTGCCGACCTCGGTCACCTGCTCCACCTGGTGGCGGCGGACCGGCTCTCCTCGCAGATCGGCTGGCGCGGCTCCTGGGCCAGGGCCCACGAGGCGGCGGACGCGCTCGTCGGGCGCCGGGTCCTCGGAAAGGCCGTCCTGGACCTGGGCCCGGACGACTGGCCCGGGCGACTGGCCCGGGCGACTGGCCCGGACGGCCGGGCCGGGACCGGCGGGCCCGCCGGAGGGCGTGGTCCCGGCTCCGCCGCACCCCCGGCCCGCTATGGTTACCCTCTGCGCGGGGTCGGTCACTCCTGGTCGCGGCGGCGGGGGCACGCCCTCCCCGCGTGCGACGGCCGCGCCCCGCGCTTTCCATGAGCAGCGCGGGCAGGCGGTCGGCCGATGGCTCTCCGCCCCGGTCCGACATCTGAGGAGGAGCGCGTGGCGAAGGCGAAGTTCGAGCGGACGAAGCCGCATGTCAACATCGGCACCATCGGCCATGTCGACCACGGGAAGACGACGCTGACGGCGGCGATCACCAAGGTCCTGCACGACGCCTATCCGGACCTGAACCCTTTCACGCCGTTCGACGAGATCGACAAGGCGCCGGAGGAGCGGCAGCGCGGCATCACGATCTCGATCGCGCACGTCGAGTACCAGACCGAGGCGCGTCACTACGCCCACGTCGACTGCCCGGGTCACGCGGACTACATCAAGAACATGATCACCGGCGCGGCCCAGATGGACGGGGCGATCCTCGTCGTCGCCGCCACCGACGGTCCGATGCCGCAGACCAAGGAGCACGTCCTGCTGGCCCGCCAGTCAGGGGTCCCGTACATCGTCGTCGCGCTGAACAAGGCCGACATGGTGGACGACGAGGAGATCCTGGAGCTCGTCGAGCTGGAGGTCCGCGAGCTCCTCTCCGAGTACGAGTTCGACGGCGACAACACCCCGGTGGTCCAGGTCTCCGCCCTCAAGGCCCTGGAGGGCGACAAGGAGTGGGGCGAGAAGCTGCTGGGTCTGATGAAGGCCGTCGACGAGAGCATCCCGCAGCCCACGCGGGACATCGACCACCCCTTCCTGATGCCGGTCGAGGACGTCTTCACCATCACCGGCCGCGGCACCGTGGTGACCGGCCGGATCGAGCGCGGGGTGCTGAAGGTCAACGAGACCGTCGACATCATCGGCATCAAGCCGGAGAAGACCACGACCACGGTCACCGGCATCGAGATGTTCCGCAAGCTGCTCGACGAAGGGCGGGCCGGCGAGAACGTCGGCCTGCTGCTGCGCGGCATCAAGCGCGAGGACGTCGAGCGCGGCCAGTGCATCATCAAGCCCGGATCGGTGACCCCGCACACCGAGTTCGAGGCGACGGCCTACATCCTGTCCAAGGACGAGGGCGGCCGGCACACCCCGTTCTTCAACAACTACCGGCCCCAGTTCTACTTCCGCACCACCGACGTCACCGGGGTGGTGACCCTCAAGGAGGGCACCGAACTGGTCATGCCCGGGGACAACGTCGAGATCACCGTCACCCTGATCCAGCCTGTCGCGATGGAGGAGGGCCTGCGGTTCACCATCCGGGAGGGTGGCCGGACCGTCGGCGCGGGCCAGGTCACGAGGATCACCCAGTAGGAGAAGAGGGAGAAGGGGGCCGCCTCCTGGCACGATCGAAGGATCGGAGGCGGCCCCCGGCTCGGGACCGGTCGTCACTCACCCTGCGGACGGGGCATCGACCGCGTTGTTCTGACCGGCCACGATCTTCCAGCCGTCCGCCTGGCGGGCCACCACGTAGAGGGCGGCGCCGTGCGCCCCCTCCACGGGTTCGCCCGCGGCATCGGTGGGCGTCTGGGCGACGTTCACCGCGACCACGTCCTCCGCGATCGCCAGGATCTTCACCACGTCGTACCGGGCGTAGGAGTCCCGCAGGAAGCTCTCCATCGCCGGCCTGCTGAACTCGGTGATCGCCGTCCGTCCGTCGAGCCGCAGGCCGCGGGCGTTGGTCCACGAGGCCTGCTCGCCGAACTGCTCGCCCAGCGCGGTCGCGTCCTTGGTGTTGAACGCCTTCTCCAGGGCGGCGACCACCCCGGTCACCGCGTTCCTGACCTCGGCCGGGACGGCCCCCACCACCAGTACGTCGTTCGCCATGGCGAACCCCTCCTCACGTGCCGTGCCGGCGGTGGTGATCACCGCCTGGGCCCTATCCGACAACGTGAACCCCACTTGAGGTCAAGCCCGGTGGGCGGAGGCCGGTACGGGCCACCGCGGAGGCCGGCGTCGTCCGGGGCTGCGCGGCGCCTCAGTGGCGGTACAGCTCCGTGATGCGGGTGATGCGACCGCGGGCGTCGAGGACGATGTCGTAGGTGTCGCCGTAGCAGCCGTACGGCGGGTCGGGCTCCCGGTCGGCCAGGCAGTCGCCGAGGTGCTCCAGGAGGACGGGGAGCTGGACCTCCTTGGCGGGCTCACCGTCCTCCAGGGCGACGAGGGTGGCGGTCACCCGGGCGGCGAGCGGGTAGGCGGTGGGGATGCCGACCGGGTCGTAGGAGCCGTCGTCGGGGGCGTCGGAGTCGCAGACGTACCGGGTGGGGAGGGCGGTGAGGCGGCCCTCGATCTCGCCGACGACCCGGACGACCTGGTGGCCGGGGCTCAGCGAGAGGTCGGTGCACTCGGGCGAGGGGGCCGTCGGCGCGGAGTCGGTCGCGGCGCCGTACGCCTCCTCCGGGCCGTCGTCCCACGGGGCCGCGTCGTCGAGGTCCTCGGCGTCGACCGTGTCCTCGTCGTCGTCCGAGGCCATCGCCACCGTCGGGACCTCGTCGATCGGGGTGCAGGCGGCCAGGCCGGCGGTGACGGTACAGCAGAGCAGCACGGCGAGGAGGAGGCGACGGGGGGCGGTCATGGGGCGAGTCTCCCAGGAAGACGACCGGACACGGCACCCCCGTACACGCGGAATCCGTACACCCGGTTCCGCTCCGCCGGTTCCGCCGGTCCGGCGGAACCGGACGGCGGCGGGCAGGCGGGCGGACGGCGCACGGTCAGGACAGCGGGGCGGGGGAGTTGGCCTCGGGGACGAGCAGCGCGGGCGCCGCCGAACCGTCGGCCGGTACCCCCCAGACGTCGTTGACCCCGTCCGAGCGCTGGATCGCGTACGCGACGGTGGCGTCGTCGAGCCAGGCGGGCTGGTCGTCCACCGAGCGCTGCTCCGGCAGCCGGGTGGCGGCCATCGTGGCGAGGTCCAGCACAGCGGGGCGCCAGCCCTTGGCGGGGTCGCCGTCGACGGCCTGCTTGAAGGCGATCCGGCGGCCGTCGGGGGAGAGCGACGGGCACTCGACGTTGTCGGCGAGCGTGCGGACGGTCCGGGCGGCGAGGTCGCCCTCCACCAGGTAGCGGTGGCCGTCGGTGGCGAGGGTCGCGTAGAACCGGTTGTCGTCCGCGGTGAAGGTCACCCCCCAGTAGTTCACGTCGGCGGCGCGGTACGGCCGGCCGTCCCGGGTGATCGTGAACTCCTCCAGAGTGTTGAGGAGTTGCCCCCCGGAGGTGTCGAGGACGCCGGTCCGGGTGGAGAAGGAGTTGCCCGCGTAGGAGTCGCCGCCGACGAAGAGCGTCCAGGAGACCATCCGGCCGCTGGCGGAGACCCGGAGCCGGTTCGGGAGGCCGGTCAGCGAGACCTTCCTGCGCTCGTTCGACGCCCGGTCCAGCACGACGAGTTCGGGCCCCTCCAGGGCGCCGGCCGGGGCGAGGCAGGCGACCGTCCCGGCGGCGGCGTACGCGCGCTCGCAGCGGCGGCTGCCGACCTCGCGGCTGCCGCCCGGGTCCTGGCGGGAGACGGACGAGAGCAGGCCGTTGCTCAGGACCTGGATGCGCGGACCGGCCGCCGTGCCGCCGGGGTCGCCGTCGGGATCGGAGTCGGAGTCGGGGGCGGAGCCGCGGCCAGGGGCCGTCGCGGCGGTGCCCGGTGCGGAACCGGCGGTCAGGGTGTACGTCGTGGCGGCGCCGCCGAGCAGCAGGGCGGCGGTGGCGATCGCCAGCAGCCGGGCGCGCGGGGTGAGGTTCAACGGGGGTCCTTCGCAGGGGTGTCGGGGGTGGTCACGGGAGCGGCCGGGCCGGCGGGGCGGCGCGGACCGCCGGACAGCAGGACGACGGTCCCCAGCAGCGCCACCACGACGGCCGCCGCGGCCGCCCGGCTGGCGGTGGCCGGCCCCCAGTACTGCCAGGCCAGCCCGAACAGCACCGAGGAGGCCAGGTAGGCCAGGGCCTGTCCGCTCTGCACCAGGGCGATGCCGGTGGTCCGCAGCGCCTCGGGCAGCCGGGGCCCGGCCAGGGCCATCAGCACGCCGTCGGTGGCCGCGTAGAAGAGGCCGTGCAGCGCCAGCACCGCCACCGTCGCGCCCGTCCCGTCGAGCGGCCCGTACAGCAGCAGGTACGCGCCGGCCAGGGCCGCGTAGCCGCCCAGCAGCACCGGGAGGCGGCCGATCCGGTCGGCGAGCGCGCCCAGCGGTGCGGCCAGCAGCAGGTACGTCAGGCTGGTGCCGACCGCCAGCAGCGGGAACCAGCCCAGCGAGAGGTCCGAACGCCGCTGCAGCAGCAGGTAGACGAAGCCGTCGCCGATCGTGGCCAGCCCGAGCAGCGCGGCGGCCAGCACCAGCCGCAGCACCGGGCCCTGCCGCAGCAGGCCCAGCGCGGCGCGGGCGGAGATCGCGCCGGCCGCGGGCATCGGGGTGCGGTGGTCGCGGACGAACAGCACCAGGATCAGGACGCCGAAGGCGGCGACGCAGAAGCTGGTGACGAAGACCGCGTCGAAGGACTGTCCGGCGGCGGCCAGGACCGCCAGCGCGAGCAGCGGGCCGGCGAAGGCGCCGGCCGCGTCCATGGTGCGGTGCAGGCCGAACGCCCGGCCCAGCGAGCCCTCCGGGGCGGAGAGGGTGATCAAGGCGTCCCGCGGGGCGCTGCGCAGGCCCTTGCCGGCCCGGTCGGCGGTGATCACCAGGCCGAGCGCGGCCGGTGCGGAGCCGGCGGCGAGCAGGCCGAGCTTGGCAACGGCGGAGATCGCGTAGCCGGCCCCGGCGACGACCTTGCGGCGCTGGATCCGGTCGGCGACGAAGCCGCCGACCAGGCGCAGCAGCACGGTCGCGCCGCCGTAGAGACCGTCGATCACCCCGTACGCGGCCGGGCCGAGGTGCAGGGCGGCGGTCAGGTAGAGCGGGAGGACGGCGGTGACCATCTCGGAGGAGACGTCGGTCACCAGGCTGACCGTCCCGAGGGCGACGACGTTGCCGCCCACCAGGGCCCAGCGGCGCTTCCTCGGGCCGGCGGGGGGATCGGTGGGGGGATCGGCGGCGGCCGGGCGGCCGATGGTGGACAGGTACACGGGTGGCCTTTCGCCGGTGCGAGCTCGGCACGGGGACGGTCGGCGCGGGACGGCGGCGCGGGACTGCGGCGCGGGGTGGTCCGCGCGGGGTCGGCGGAGCGGCGGGACGCGGCCGGGGGAGGTCCCGGCCGCGTCGTCGCTCGGGGGTGCGCCGGGCGTCAGTGGCAGGCGGTGGTGCCGCTGTCGTTGTACGTCTTGCCCGCCTCGGGGACGAACTGCCAGGTGTAGCCGTTGTTGTGCAGCGTGAACTTCAGCACGCCGTAGGTGTCGCTGTTGCGCGCCTCGCTGTTGGCCTGGATGGTGCCGAAGCTGTAGTGGCTGGCGCCGCCCATCCCGGCCACGAAGTGCCGGATGCCGCGGGTGGTGTCGAGCGCGCCGCCCGGGTTCATCGGCGCGAACCGCTCGTACTGGTGGTTGTGGCCGGTGACGATCACGTCGGCGTTGTAGTCGTACAGGGCCTGCACCAGCGGGCCGACGGACGTGCTCGGGCCGTGGTTGGAGCCGGACGTGAACCGCGGGTGGTGCCAGTACGCCAGCGTGCAGGGCTTGTTGCTCGCGGCGAGGTCGGCGCGGAGCCACTGCTCCTGGGCGGAGCCGGTGCTGGTGGAGATGTTCGAGTTGAGCGCCACGACGTGCCAGTTGCCCAGGTCGTAGGAGTAGTAGCCCTGGCCGGCGGTACCGGCCGCGGCGCCGAAGTAGTTGTAGTAGCCGGTGGCGCCCGAGGTGTTGTACTCGTGGTTGCCCGGCGCCGGCTTGGTGCGTGCCTTGTGGCGGCCCCAGGTCGGTGCGTAGTAGTTGGTGTAGTCCGAGGCGCTGCCGTCGGGGTAGGCGTTGTCGCCCGCGTTGAACACCGTGCCGGGGATGCCGTCGAGCAGCTTGGCGGTGGCCTCGTCGCCGTTCCCGGAGTTGGCGATGTCGCCGGCGCCGACCAGCACCGGGTCCGCGCCGCCGGTCGGGGAGGTGGTGGGGGTCGGGGTGGCGGTGGGCGTGGCGGTCGGCGACGAGGTCACGGTCGGCGACGGGGAGGGCGTGCCGGTGTCGGTGGTGATCACCAACTGCGGTGCGGTGGAGCCGGATTCGCGCGAGTCGTAGTCGGCGCCGTCGCTGGACGCGGAGGTCACGCCGATGGCGAAGGTGCCGTTCCCCTGGACGTAGGAGGTGACGTCCACCTCGTACCAGGAGTTGCGGGAGACGGAGCCGATCGAGCCCAGCACCGGGCCGTCCACGGCCGGCTGGTTGTTCCAGGTCAGGCCGGTCTCGGACCAGGTGGTGCTGCTCAGCGAGCGGAAGGTGCCGCCGCTGCCGCTCTCGGCACCGGACACGTCGTCGGTGTGGATGCGCAGCTTGGCGCCGGTCACCGGTGCGGTGAGGCCGGAGACGGTGAACTTCAGGAAGGTCCGCTTGGCCGGGCTGTTGTCCACCCCGAGCTGGCCGGACGTTCCGTAGTTGGTGCTCGGGTTGCTGCTGTACGCGTAGGTGTCGGCCACCGGGGTGAACGTGGTGGTCCCGACCGCCGCGGTGGCGGCACCGGAAAAGGCGGTGACGGCCAGCGCGCCGGCGGTCATGGCGCCGAGGGTGGCCGCGGCGACGACTCTGCGTCCGGGCATGGGGTGACCCTTCGTGAGAGGAGGGGGACGGTCGGCGGTGCGTCGGGAGACGCTAGGGACGGCAGCCTTCTCCCGGGTGATGGACTTCCCCTGGACCGATGGCCGGTCGGTGAACGCCTGGTGCCGTCGCCCCACCGGCCTCTCCGGTCCCACCCCGCCCCGGCCGTCGGCCCCCGCGCCGCCTCGCCCGAACGGTCCGTCGACCGGTCCGAGCAGCTGACTGTTCGTCAGGTTACCGCGCCGTAGCGTCCCGTCCACCCCTCCCGCCGCCACCCGTCCGTCCGCCGCCCACCCGCCCGATCCCGCCGCCCCGCCGTGAACGCCCCGCCGCGACGCCCCGCCGTGAACGCACGACCGCCCCCGCCGGGTGTGCGGACCCGGCGGGGGCGGAACCTGTGGGGACGGAAGCGGCGAGGGCGGAAGCGGTGGGGCGGGGGCGGAAGCGTCGGGACCGGGCGCTACGCCGCCACCGGCCGGTCGGTGTCGTACGCCTCCCGCACCCGGGCCTGCGCCTCGGCGCCCGCCGCCAGGTGGTCGAGGCCGAGCAGCGCCGCGCCCAGCACCGGCGGTGCGACGACGACGCGCGGCTCGGCGAGCGGCGCGGCCTCTGCCAGCCGGGCGGTGAGATTGTCGATCAGCAGCGGCTGCCGCGAGGCGAGCACGCCGCCACCGAGCACCAGCGGGGTGGGCTCCTCCAGGAGTTCCAGCCGGCGCAGGGCGACGACCGCGAGCCGGGTGATCTCGTCGGCCTGCCGGTCGATCAGCTCCAGCGCGACCCGGTCGCCGCCCTCCGCGACCGCGAACAGCACCCGGACGATCTCGTGCAGCCGGCCGTACGGCAGGTGGTCCAGGTGGACGGCCTCGGCGACGGCGCCGGCGCTGGGCAGGCCGAAGTGCTCGGCGATGGCCGGGGCCAGGACGGTCGGCCCGCCGCGGCCGTCCTCCGCGCGGACGGCGTGCCACATGCTGGTGAGCGCGAGGCCGGCGCCGCCGCCCCAGTCGCCGGTCAGTTCGCCGAGGGCGGGGAACCGGGCGGTGCGGCCGTCGGGCAGCAGGCCGACGCAGTTGATGCCGGCGCCGCAGACGACGGCGACGCCGCGCGGGCCGTCGGTCCCGGCGCGCAGCAGGCCGAAGGTGTCGTTGACGACGGTGTTGCTGGCGCCCCACGGGTGGGACTCCAGGGCCACGCGCAGCGCCTCCTCCTCGACCGGGAGGTCGGCGTTGGCGAGGCAGGCGCTGACGTGACTGGTCAGCGTGCCGTTCCAGGCGGTGATCCCGGCCGCCGCGGCGGCCTGCTCGACCAGCGGCGCGAGGCCGGCGACGGCGGCGGCGCCGCCGACCTTCTGCGGGGTGAAGCCGCCACCCCGGGCGGAGCCGAGGACGGTGCCGTCGGCGCCGATGAGGGCGACGTCGGTCTTGGAGTTACCCGCGTCGATGGCGAGGACGCCGGGCAGGTGTGGTTCGGGCTGGTGGGTCATCAGGTCCCCGCGGCTCGTACGTGGCCCGGCCGTGGTTGGTCCCGGCCGGGGGTGGGAGGTCTCCTCGCGGCCTCCTCGCGGAGGGCCGGTGGGCCCTCGGCGGCCCGGCCCGCACCCCCCACGGAGTGCGGGCCGGAGTTCGGCCGGGCGGGTCAGGCCCAGGCGAGGTGCTCGCGGTTGTGGGCGAGCAGCCGGTCCGTCAGCCGGTCGGCGAGGTCGATCTGGCCGACCAGCGGGTGGGCGAGCAGGGCGTCGAAGACCCGGTCGCGGCCGCCGCGCAGGGCGGCGTCCAGGGCGAGGTTCTCGTACGCGGTCACGGAGGCGATCAGGCCGGCGTAGAGCGGCTCGACCGGCCGCTGCGGCAGGGCCCGTACGCCCGCCGCGTCGACCTCGGCCGGCACCTCGATGACGGCGTCGTCCGGCAGGAACGGCAGGACGCCGTCGTTGCGGGTGTTCACCACCTGGACCGAGGTGGCGCCGTCGGTGCCGAGCAGCGCCGCGATGAGCTGCACGGCCGCTTCGGAGTAGAACGCGCCGCCGCGCTTGCCGAGCAGTTCGGGCTTGGTGTCGAGCGCGGGGTCGGCGTACATCTCCAGCAGCTGCCGCTCGATCTCGGCGACCTCGGCGGCGCGGGAGCCCTTGACCTTGAGCTCCTCCACCACCTGGTCGTGCTGGTAGAAGTACCGCAGGTAGTAGGAGGGGACGACGCCGAGCCGCTCGATCACCCGCCGGGGCAGGAGCAGGTCGTCGGCGATCTCCTGGCCGAAGCCGGCGAGCAGCTCCGGCAGCACCTCCCGGCCACCGGCGGCGCCGGGCGCGTCGAGCAGGGTGACGCCGCGCTCCCAGGTGAGGTGGTTGAGGCCGACGTGGTCGAGCCGGATCAGCTCCGGGTCGACGCCCAGGTGCCTGGCGAACCGCCGCTGGAAGCCGATGGCGACGTTGCAGAGGCCCACGGCCTTGTGGCCGGCCTCCCGCAGGGCCCGGGTGACGATGCCGACCGGGTTGGTGAAGTCGACGATCCAGGCGTCGGGGTTGGTGCGCCGGACCTTCTCGGCGATGTCGAGCACCACCGGGACGGTCCGCAGCGCCTTGGCGAGCCCGCCCGCGCCGGTGGTCTCCTGGCCGACGCAGCCGCACTCCAGCGGCCAGGTCTCGTCCTGGTTGCGGGCCGCCTGCCCGCCGACCCGCAGCTGGAGCAGGACGGCGTCGGCGTCCGCGACCCCCGCCTCGACGTCGGTCGTGGTGGTCACCACGGCGCCGTGCCCCTGCTTGGCGAAGATCCGCCGGGCCAGCCCGCCGATCAGCTCCAGGCGGTCCGCGGCCGGGTCGATCAGGACGAGCTCGCCGACCGGCAGGGTGTCCCGCAGCCGGGCGAAGCCGTCGATCAGCTCCGGGGTGTACGTCGAACCGCCGCCGACGATGGCCAGCTTGAGTGTGGACATCAGCCCTTGACCCCTGTCAGTGTCACGCCTTCGATGAAGGCCTTCTGTGCGAAGAAGAAGAGGAGGATCACCGGGGCCATCACCAGCAGCGTGGCGGCCATGGTGAGGTTCCAGTTGGTGTGGTGGGCACCCTTGAAGGACTCCAGGCCGTAGGAGAGCGTCCAGGCGCCGGGCTTGTTGCTGGCGTAGATCTGCGGGCCGAAGTAGTCGTTCCAGCAGTAGAAGAACTGGAAGAGGGCGACGGCGGCGATGGCCGGCTTGGCCATCGGCAGGACGACCTTGAGGAGGGTGCGCAGGTCGCCGCAGCCGTCGATCCGGGCCGCCTCGATGTACTCCTTGGGGATGGTCAGCAGGAACTGCCGCAGCAGGAAGATCGAGAAGGCGTCGCCGAAGGCCATCGGGATGATCAGCGGCCAGAGCGAGCCGCTGAGCCCGAGCTCCTTCGCCCAGAACAGGTACATCGGGATGATGGTGACCTGGGGCGGCAGCATCATCATCGAGATGACCGCCATCAGCGCCAGATTGCGGCCGCGGAAGCGGAACTTGGCGAGCGCGTAGGCCACCGGAAGGCTGGAGACGATGGTCAGCAGGGTGCCGAGGCCGGCGTACAGCAGGGTGTTGCGCCACCAGGTGAGGAAGCCGGGGGTGTCCCACACCTTGGCGTAGTTGCCCCACTCCCAGGAGGTGGGCCAGTAGTCGGTGGTGAGCGCCTGGCTGTCCGTCATCACCGACGTGAGGAAGGCGAAGACGAGCGGGAGCAGGAAGAACAGCGCGGCGGCGACGGCCAGCGAGTGCACGGCCACCCAGTTGAGCAGCGCGCGGCGGCGGGCGGCGCGGGCCGCGGCGCCGGGGGCGCCGCGCCGGGCGGGCCCCTCCGCGGGGGCCGTCGCCGTGAGGGTGGAGCTGAGAGTCATGATCGTGTCCTCACTGGGCCGCTAGTCGTCGCTCGCCATGAAGCCGGACTTGCGGCGGAGCAGGAGCGAGGTGACGGCCATCGAGATGGCGAACAGCACCAGGGCGACGACGCACGCCGCGCCGTAGTTGAAGCGCTGGAAGCCGAGGTTGTAGACCATCTGCGGCAGGGTCCAGGTGGATCCCTGCGGGTAGCCCGGTTCGAACTGCTGCCCGGAGTTGCCCGCGTTGCCGCTGGTGACCTTCGCGGCGACGATCGCCTGGGTGTAGTACTGCATGGTCTGGATGACGCCGGTGACCACCGCGAACATGATGATCGGCGAGATGTTCGGCAGGGTGACGAACCGGAACCGCTGGAACGGCCCGGCGCCGTCGAGTTCGGCGGCCTCGTACTGGTCCCTCGGGACGTCCAGCAGGGACGCCATGAAGATGACCATCAGGTCGCCGATGCCCCACATGGCGAGCATGGTGAGGGCGGGCTTCGACCACGTCGGGTCGGCGAACCAGCCCGGCTGTGGCAGTCCGATCTCGCCGAGGAAGTGGTTGACCGGTCCGGTGCCGGGGTTGAGCAGGAAGGCGAAGGCGACGGTCGCGGCCACCGGCGGTGCCAGGTACGGCAGGTAGAACGCGGTGCGGAAGAACCCGGCACCGGTCTTGACCTTGGTGATCAGCAGCCCGATGCCGAGGCCGAACGCCACCCGCAGGCTCACCATGATGAAGACCAGCCACACGGTGTTGCGCAGGCCCTTCCAGAAGGCCGGGAGGTCGTTGAAGACGTAGTCCCAGTTCTTCAGGCCGTTGAAGGCGGGTGCGCCGAAGCCGTTGTACTTGGTGAACGAGAAGTAGACCGTGGAGATCAGCGGGTACAGGAAGAAGACCGCGAAGCCGATCAGCCAGGGGGAGAGGAAGGCCAGGGTGCGGGCCGCCTCCCGGCGGCGCTTCCGGCGCAGCAGGTGCTGCGTGGAGGGCGCCGCCGGGTCGGTCGGTCCGCTGCCCTTGCGGGTGTCGGACGCGAGTGACATGGGAGCTCCGTGAACCGTTCCGCGCTACTTGGCCTGGGCGATGGCGGCGTCGATCTCCTTGGCGGTGGCCGCGAGACCGGCCGCGAGATCGGTCTGCCTGCCGGACTCGAACTCGTAGCCGAGGTTCTGCACCGAGACGATGTAGCCGCCGCCGTTGACGCTGGCCGGCGTGGTGCTGGAGTTCGCGTTCTTCGCGATGTCCAGGAAGGTCTTGAAGTTCGGGTCGCTGATCAGCTTCGGCGAGTCGAGCGCCGCGAAGGTGCTGGGCACGTTGTGGATCGCGTTGGCGAACGAGACCACCGCGTCGGTGTCGGTGGTGAGGAACTTCGTCAGCTCCCAGGCGGCGGCCTGCTTCTTGCTGGTGCTGGCGATGCCGATGATGGTGCCGGTCTGGTAGCCGCGGCCCCAGGTGGAGGCCTGGTCGTCCGGCACCGGGAACGGCGCGGTCGCCCACTCGAAGTCCGGCTTGTTCTCGGCGAGCGAGGCGGTGCGCCACTCACCGTCGATGGCCATCGCGACCTGGCCGGTGTGGAAGGGGTTCTTGGCGCTGAACTCCTCGCCGAAGGTGGCCCGGAACTTGTCCAGCTTGTCGTAGCCGCCGAGCTTGTCGACCAGGCCCTTCTGCCAGTTCATCATCGCCGCGACCTTCGGGTCGGTGGCGATGCTGGACTTGCCGGAGGCGTCGAAGTAGCTCGGGCCGTACTGGCCGAGGAAGTGCTCGGTGGTCGACTCGTAGCCGTGGTACAGCGGCATGAAGCCGAGCTGCTTGTAGCTGTCGCCCTCGGCGAGGGTGAGCTTGGCGGCGGTCTCGGCGAACTCGCTGAAGGTCTTCGGCGGGCCGGCGATCCCGGCGTCGGCGAAGGCCTTCTTGTTGTAGTACAGGCCGAAGGCGTCGCCGAGCAGCGGCAGGGAGCACTGGTTGCCCTGGAACTGCGTGTAGTTGAGCATCGCGGCCGGGAAGGTCTTGGCCGGGTCGATGTTGTCCTTCGCCAGGAAGGGCTTGAGGTCGGCGAAGGCCTTGGTCGAACAGAACATGCCGACGTTGTTGGTGGTGAACGAGGAGACCACGTCCGGGGCAGCGTCGCCACCGGCCCGCAGTGCCTGGTTGACCTTGTCGTCACCGATGTTCTCGGTCGTCTTGACGTGGATGTTCGGGTGGGCCTTCTCGAAGGCGGCGATGTTGTCGTTGATCGCCTTCACCTCGGCGGGCTGGTTCCAGCCGTGCCAGAAGGTGATGGTGACGTCCTTGCCGCTGGCCGAGTCGTCGCTGCCGCTGCCGTCGCTGGATCCGGTGCAGGCGGTGGCCAGCAGGGCCAGGACGGCGCTGCCGGTGACGGCGGCGATCGTACGGCGGCCTCTGCGGGAGGTGGTGGAGTGCACTTCGAGGTCCTCCTGGGGGTGCGCGGGCAGGCGTCATTGCCTCGGGTCCCGCGTAGGGGGTTGGGGAGAGTGGGTGCAGGGATCGAGCGGTGCGGGTGGTGCGGGTGGTGCGGGTGGTGGCTGGTGCGGGTGGAGCCAGGTGGTTCGGGTGGTTCAGGCGGTGCTCGGTGGGAGCGCCGGTGACTCGGGCGCCGATGGGTCGGACGCCTGTGGTTCTGAACCGGTGGTTCGGACGCCGGTGGTTCGGACGCCGGTGGTGGAAGCGTCCGTGGCGGGAGCGTCGCTGGTGTGAACTTCGGTGGGCGGGTGGACCTCAGTGGGTGGAGAAGACCGCCTCGCGGGCGGCCGCCAGCGCGCGTTGCAGCGCGCCCAGCAGGACGGGCGAACCGGACAGGGTGCTGCTGCGGACCTCCGGGCGGGCGATCGAGATCCGGGCCAGCTCCTCCTCGACCAGCGCCCGCAGCCGTTCGCCGCCCGCGGTCGGCACACCGCCGGAGACCACCACGAGCTGGGGGTCGACGACGGCGACGATCACGGCCAGTCCGACGGCCAGCCGGCCCGCCAGCTCGGTGAGGAACGCGTCGCCGGCGCCCGGGGTCCGCAGCGCCTTGGCGAGCGTCTCCTCCGCGGTCGGCGCGCCGAGTCCGTGCTCCCGGGCCAGGGCCCGGACGGCGGGGGCGCCGACCAGCTCCTGGAACCCGCCGGAGTTGCGGCGGCGCACGTCCCGCAGCACCGGGGCGCCGGGCACCGGCATGTAGCCGACCTCGCCTGCGCCGCCGGTGAAGCCGCGGTGCAGGCGGCCGGCGATCACGATCGCGGCGCCGGTGCCCTCGCCGGCCCAGAGCAGGACGAAGTCCTCGAACCCGTGCGCCGCGCCGGAGGCCTGCTCGGCGACGGCGGCCAGGTTCACGTCGTTCTCGATCGACACCGGCGCGCCGATCGCCCCGGACAGCTCCTCGACCAGCCGCGGCGCGTGCCAGCCGGGCAGGTGGGAGGCGTACCTGAGCTTGCCGGTGCCGGGGTCGGGCGCCCCGCCGACGCCGATCACGACGGTGTGCAGGCTGCCCTCGGCCAGCCCGGCGGACCGGGTCGCGTCGGCGACCACCCGGGCGACCCGGGGGACGGTCTCGGCGGCCGTCCACCCCTTGGTGGGGACGACGTCCTCGGTGAGCGTGGAGCCGGTGATGTCGGCGACGGCGACCCGGACGTGGCTGTTGGTGACGTCCAGCCCGGCGACGTGACCGGCGGCCGGATTCACCTGGTACAGCTGCGCGTTGGGGCCCGGTCCGCCCGCCGTGGTGCCCACCGGCAGGACCAGCCCGGCCGCCTCCAGACGGGCCAGCAGCTGGGAGGCGGTGGGCTTGGAGAGTCCGGTCAACGTGCCGATCTGGGTACGGGAGAGCGGGCCGTTCTCCAGCAGTAGTTCGAGGGCGGCGCGGTCGTTGATCGCGCGCAGCAGGCTGGGGGTGCCGGCGAGGGGGGCCTTGGCGGTGGTCCTGGTCACGCGGAGATCCTCCTCCTCTTCCTGCTGGTCGGCTGCCCGGCGGACGGGCCCGGGCGAACTGTTAGGAAACTTTCCAGTCGCTTGAGACAGGACCGTACGGTCCCCGTCACGAGGGTGTCAATGGCCCTTCCCCCGGTGGATGCCGAAGCGTTACCGGGCAGCAGTGAGCCCCGCCTCCGGCGTGCGCGGAGGCGGGGCTCTCGTTCGTTCACGGGCTCTGCCGGGGCGGCGGCCCGCTACCCGGTCAGGGCGCCTTGGCCGCGTCGTCGACCGGCTTCACGGGAGCCGGTATCGGCGCCGTCGCCTGGTAGCGGGGCGAGTTCGGGTCGGCCAGCGCCGACGGCGGCGCCGGGTCGGCGCCCGGCGAGGCCGCCGACGCGGTGGTCAGCACCACCCCGGCGGTGGCCGTTCCGGCAGCCGCGCCCGCATCGGCGGCGACCGGCGCGACCTCCTCCTTGACCTTGATCCCGGCCTGGTCGAACGCGACCTTCAGGCGCTGCCGCAGGGCCCGCGCCACGCTCAGCGACTTGCCCGGAGCCGTCCGCGCCTCGACCCGCAGCACCACCGAGTCCACGGCCACCGACTCCACGCCCAGGATCGAGAACGGCGCCCAGACCAGCTCGTCGAACGGCGCCTCCTTGGCCAGGGCCTCCGCCGTCTCCTGGATCAGCGCCTCGACCCGCAGCAGGTCCTCCTTGTACCCGACCTGGACGTCCACCGAGGCGGTCGACCAGCCCTGGCTCATGTTGGCGATCCGCTTCACCTCGCCGTTGCGGATGTACCAGATCTCGCCGCCCGCGCCGCGCAGCTTGGTCACCCGCAGGCCGACCTCCAGCACCGTGCCGGTGGCCACCCCGGTGTCGATCTCGTCGCCGACGCCGTACTGGTCCTCCATGATCATGAAGACCCCGGAGAGGAAGTCGGTGACCAGGTTGCGGGCGCCGAAACCGATCGCCACACCGGCCACACCGGCACTGGCCAGCAGCGGGGCCAGGTTCACCCCGAGCGCCGACAGCACCATCAGCGCGGCCGTCCCCAGGATGCTGAAGGACGCGACGCTGCGCAGCACCGAGCCGATCGCCTCCGAGCGCTGCTGCCGCCGCTCAGGGTTGACCACCCCGGTGTTGGCCAGCAGCCCGCCCAGCCGTCCGGGCTCGTCCTCGCCCTCACCGGGCTTGACCATCCGCGCGATCAGCTGGGAGATCAGCTTGCGGACCATCGCGCGCAGCACCAGGGCCAGCACGACGATGAAGACGATCCGGACCCCGCTCGCCAGCCACTCCTGCCAGTGCGAGTCGAACCAGCTGGCGGCCTGCCGGGTGGTGTCGGAGACCTCCTGCGCGCTGGTCGGGATTCTGAGGTCGAGCTGCGGCAGCCCCGGGGCCGTGGGACTGGGGGACGGGTTCGGCGTCGAGGCCGACGGCGTGACGGACGCGTCGGCGAGGAGGCCGGCGGCACCGGACCTGATCACGTGCGGGACCTTCCTGCAGGGTGCGTGGCACAGCCCGCCGCCGCGGAGGCACACCCGGGAGGCACGCCCCTGGCCTGCGGACCGTCCGCTCTACCCTATCCGCCGCCCACCCGGCACCCTGACACGCCGACGGCCTCTGCACCGCCCTCCCACGGCTCTCCCACGGTCCGGCCACCGCTCTTCCGAGGGCGCGCGGCGGCCGGACGGACGCCCCGTCAACGCCCCGGCGCGCTGCCCGCGGCCCCGCCCGCCCCGCGGTTCACCCCCGCCGCCCCCTCCGGCCGGGCCCGCCGTCCGCGCTGCTCCGACGGGGTCCGACCGGTTCCCGCCCCGTGCGCCCCGCTGCTCCGACCGGCCCAGCCTTCCCCCGCGAGGGCGCCCCGGAGCACCCTCCGGGCACCGGGGTGCAACCCGCCCTTCCCCCGGGCATACCGGGTATGACAGAAGCCACATCCGGAGTTCACGTCAGGTCCGTTACACAGGAGTGGTGGCGCCGTACAAAGGCGTAAGGCGACACTGGGGGAGATCACGCACCCGCTGTGTGATCCAACCGCTCGTCCCGGCGCGAGCCACGCGCCGCAGGCGTCCAAGGAGGCATCCGTGCCGCATGTCCTGGTCCTCAACGCGTCCTACGAGCCACTCGGCGTCGTATCGATGCGCCGCGCACTCATCCTCGTCCTCAATCACAAGGCAGTCAGCCTTGAGGACTCGGGTGTCACTCTGCACAGCGCCACCAGCGCCCTTCCGGCGCCGTCCGTCGTCCGACTGACCCGCTTCGTCCGGGTCCCGTTCTGCGGGCCCGTCCCGCTCACCCGTCGGGCGCTGTTCGCCCGCGACCACGGCCGTTGCGTCTACTGCGGGGCCGCCGCCACCAGCGTCGACCACGTCATCCCGCGCAGCCGGGGAGGCCAGCACCGGTGGGACAACGTGGTGGCCGCCTGCCGCCGCTGCAACCACACCAAGGCCGACCGCCACCTCACCGAACTCGGCTGGCGGATGAAGCGCCCGCCGGCCCCGCCGTCCGGCCTGGCCTGGCGGATCATCGGCACCGGGATCAAGGATCCGCGCTGGCGGCCCTACCTGGAGCCGTACGGCGGCGGCGACCAGCTGCGCGCCCCGCAGTGGGGCGAGTACGAACACCACGACCATACCGAGGCCACCCATCCGGTGCCGCTCGGCCGGGCGCACTCGGCCCACTCCGCCCACTCCGCCCACTCGGCCCACTCCGCACCCGTCCGCCGCGGTGAGCAGCCCGAAGCGCTCTCCGCCTGACCACCGCTCCACAAGGGCTTGCCCGACAGATTTCCCGGTACGCCTCATGGGCCGCCACGCACCCCGCAGACGGGGAGCGCGGCGGCCCGCCGCGTTTCCGGGCCCGGCCGCCCTCCCGCCCACCGTGCGCACGCAGGCCCCGCGTGCCCGTGCCTGTGCGGCCGTGCGTGCCCGCGGGGGCGGACCGGGCGCAGGATCCCGCGCCCGGTCCGGCACCCCCGCTACGGCTTCGCCGGCGGGGCCGTCGGAGCGCCGGTCGAGCCGGACGGGGCCGGAGTCGGCCCGGTGGGCGTGGCCGACGGCGCCGGGGTGGTCGCCGGGGCGGTCGGCACCGTGGTCGGCTGTCCGCCGGCCTGTCCGCCGCCCTGCTGTCCGCCGCCCTGCTGGCCGCCACCGCCGGGCTGCCCGCCCGGAGGCGTCACCGGCGGAGTGAGGGGCGGTGTCACCGGCGGGGTCGCCCCCGCCGCCGCGGCGACGGCGTACAGCTCGACGCCCCAGAGCGAGTAGCCGTACTTGGTGGCCCGGGCCACGCCCTGCACCCGCAGGTACTTCGCCCCCGGCGCGTCGAACCGCACCGTCTCGTTGCCCCCCCTGCCGTCCTCCACCGTCGCCACGGTGGTCCAGGAACGGCCGTCCGCCGAGGTCTGGATCTTGTACGCGGCGGCGTACGCGGCCTGCCAGTGCAGCACCGCCGAGCCCAGGTGGACGGCCCGCGGCAGCTCCAGCTGCACCCAGGCGTCGTCGGCGGCCGGCGACGACCACCGGCTCTTCGGATCCTGGTCGGCCACGGCCGAGGCGGGGAAGTGCGGCGTCTCGTCGCCCGAGGAGGTCGCCTCGGCGGTGATCGCCAGGTCCGGCCCGCCGGTCGGCGGCACCACGTGCACCTGGAGCACCTGCCGCATGCTGGTCTGCCCGGTCACGAACACCACCGGCACCTGGTAGGTGCCCGACGGCGTGTCCGGCCCCGCGGTGACCAGCAGCGGGACGCCGACCCGGCCGCCGCGCGGCACGCTCACACCGGTCGCGGGCGTCACGGTCAGCCCCTTGGCGACGGCCGGCACCTCCGTCCGCAGCTCGCCGGTCACCCCCTCCGGCCGGCCGGCCTCGACGGTGGCCCGGGCCTGGACGGGCGCGCCGGCCCCGATGACCGCGTCGACCGCCGTGTCGGCCAGGCTGAGCCGGGCCGCCGGGGCGTCCGCGTACCAGGGGATCACCTGGTTGACCACCGGAGGCTGCCCGCCCGGCTTCCAGGCCAGGCGGAACGCGTCGGCGGGCAGCCCGCCGGCCGACAGCTCGTTCCAGCCCGGCTGTATGGTGCCGATCTCCGCCCAGCTGCCGTCCGCGCGCCGGACCGCGACGGCGGCGGAGGCACGCACGTTCGGGTCGGTGAGGATGGTCAGCCGGTCCAGCGGCCGGGCGGCGCCCAGCTCGACGGTGAGCGGCTCGTCCAGCGAGGTCGGCGCGGTGGCCGCCCGGTAGGCGGTGTCCGGGTTGCCGTCCAGCACCGCGGCGGCCGAGGAGCCGGGCAGTGCGGCCGGGCCGCCGGAGACACTGGCCGGGGCCTCGTCCGGCGCGGTGACCGAGAACTCGCGCACCGCGACCGCGGTCTTCTGCGCCGAGGTGGCACGCAGCCGGACCGCCCGGACGACGGTCCCGGCGGGCAGCTGGGCGGAGACGGACTTCTGGTTCTTCACCTGGGCCAGCCGCTTCCAGCCGCCCTCGCCGGTGGAGTACTCCAGCACGCCCTCGCGCAGGTAGTCGTCGAGCGCGTTCTGGCCGTCCGGGCCGTTGCCCCAGGAGCCCATCAGCACGGTGACGCTGCCGACCGGGCGGCCGTCGCCGAGCTCCAGGCCGACCGAGTCGCCGGGCTGCGGCGGCGCCGAGCTCCAGTAGAACGTGTCGGCGACACCGTCGGTCATCAGCGCGGGGAGGTGGTCGTGCGCGGTGCCCAGGGTGGTGGTCGGGGTGACGCCGCCGTCGAGCACGCCGGCCCAGGTGTCGGCGGCCCGCAGCGCCCGCTCCAGGAACGGGCCGAGCACGCCCGCGCCGACCGTCGCCGGGCTCTGGCCGAGCTGCTCGCGGAGCTTGTTCAGCTCGACCCGGGCCTTCCAGGCGGCCCCGCCGTCGCCGCCCCGCTGGGCGACCAGCATGTCCACGGCCGCCTGTCCGGCCAGGCCGTAGTCGCGCAGCGGAGCAAGCCAGGAGGCGGACTCGGCGGCCAGCTGGGCGGTGGCCGGCGCCGAGGCGAGGGTCTGCTGCGCGCCGGCCATCGCGGCGAAGGATTCCCGCAGCGGGGCGGCCGCCTCGATCAGCCGGGCGAGGTCGGGCGCCACGCCGGAGGTCGGCTCGGCGGTGGCCCAGAACCGCTCCAGCAGCGGCAGCAGGTAGCCGGACTCCTGCTTGGCGAGCGGCGACGAGGCGCTGTTGCCGGCCAGCGCGGTGACGGCGGCCAGGGCCGCGCCGGCGGGCGTCGCGGCCGAGGCGGTCGGACCGGCCAGCGAGCGCAGCGCGGCCTGCCAGGACTCCTCCGGCTTGTACCCGGCGGGGTTCCAGGCGAAGTCACCGGCGGTGGCCAGCGCGATCCGGGAGGCGACCGGCTGCTGCATCGCGCCCGTCAGCATGACGGCCGAACGGGTCGCCACCTCGGTGTCGCGCCCGGTGTAGGCCCCCAGGAAGAGCCGGTCCGGGGTGGCGTCGTTGACCGGGTAGTTGTCCATGGTGACCAGCGGGTGCCCGTACAGGCTCGCGGTGTCGGCGGCCTGGGTGCCGGTGATCCGCTCCGGGATCACGCCGACCCCGCTCCAGGCGACCTGGACGCCCGCCGGCAGCGCCGCGGCCAGCGCGGTCCGGTACGGGGTGGCGCCCTGCTGGTGGTACTCGGTGGGCACCACCGAGAGCGCGGCCAGCCCGGGGTTGCGGGCGATCAGCCGGTCCTGCACCCGGCCGGCCAGTTCGGCCTGCGCCTTGGCGGCGGCGGCCGGCCCGGTGCCGTACTTCGCGCGGTCCTCGGAGCAGTGCCACTCGTCGTAGGAGACGTCCAGGAACTGCAGCTGGAACGCGCCGAAGCCGAGCTTCCGCAGCCCGTCCAGCTTGGCCACCAGCGCGTCCGCGTCCTTCGCGGAGCTGTAGCAGAAGGACTGACCGGGGTCGATCGCGTACCCGGCCGTCACGTGGTTGTGCGCGGCCCGGGCGGCCAGGGCCCGCAGGTCGTCGGCCTTCCCCTGCGGGTAGGCGTCCCGCCAGCGGGAGAGCCGGTACGGGTCGTCGCCCGGCGCGTAGAGGTAGAGGTTCTGCTTGGCCCGGCCGAGGAAGTCCAGCTGGTCGAGCCGCTGCTGCTGGGTCCACGGGGTGCCGTAGAACGCCTCGGCGGTGCCGCGCACCGGCGCGCCGGACGGCCAGTCCCGCAGCGTGACGCCCGGCAGCCCGAGACCGGCCGCACCCGGCGCCTGCCCCTGCCCGGCCGGGACGACGGCCAGCAGCTGGCGCAGCGACTGCGCGGCGTAGAAGGTGCCCGCCGCGTCGGTGCCGGCCAGCACCACCACGCCGTACGTCCCGCCGCCCTGCACCGGCAGCTGACCGGCCGACAGCACGTACCCGCCGGCCGGCATCCCGGCCGTGGTCGGCGCCGCGGTGTCCTTGCCGACCGCGGCCGCGGTCAGCTCCCGCAGCACCCGGTCGGTGGCGCCGCCCGCGCCCTCGGCGGGCCCGCCGACGTACACCACCAGGTCGCCGGCGACCGGCGTGCCGGGCTCCGACCGCGGGGTGATCACGGTGGCCCCGGCCACGCCCAGCACCTCGTGCACCGCGTCCACCGCACCGTGGTCCGCCTTCGGCGAGACCACCAGGGTGACGCCGGTCGGCACGGTGACCGGCTTCCCGGCCACGCCCATCTCCTGCGGACGCGGGAACACCTGAGGGTTGCTCACGTTGCCCAGCGGCGTCTGCGCCGCGTTGCTCGCGGTGCTCACGACGTCCGGTCCCGGCGAGTACGCGTACGCGGCCGGACCGCTCACCAGCAGTCCGCCGACCACGGCCGCCGCCGACAGCGTCGCCGCCACCTGGAGGGTCCGCCGGCTCGGTGCCCCGGGCCGCGCGGCCAGCGCGCGCTCGGCGCGCACCGACGGCAGCAGCGGAGACGTCCCCTTGAGATCGGCGATCAGCCGGTCCGCCGTCCTCGGCGCCAGCTGACGGCAGGTCCGTGCTGTCGCCCGCCGCGCCGCGAGGGCCGCCGGGTGCTGCAACACGTCACGCAGCGCCGGGCTCTGCTCCAGCTGCTGACGCAGCCGCCGCCCGGCTACCTCGGACACTCGGGCTTGCACAGGAGCCTCCTCGCCAGGAACCACATCGCGCCAAAGCCCACCAGCTACCCCTCCCGGTGTCAACGTCGCCGACGGGTATGACGACTTTGTCCGATTTACCCCGGACTCCAACCCTTCGCCCCCGCACCGAAAGCCCCGGTCGCGAACGCGCCCGCCGGAGCGGGACGCAGGCCCGGCCGACGTCCCGTTCGCGCGCCCCCGGCAGACCCGGTGCTCCCGCGCCACCCCCGGGTCCGTGTGTCGCGCAGGGTCGCCGGGGCGTCACGCGGGTAGGACTGTGGCTGTCCTGACTGGGCGTTGCCGAGACATCGCAGGAGCCGCGAGTGGCCGCTTATCTCGACCGTGACGGAGCCGACGGCCTGGAGGTGCCGGCGCAGGACGCGCCGCCCCCTCCGCCGGAGCTGGTGGCGCTGGCCCAGGCGTACGGAGTGGACGCCCGGTACGGGCCCGGAGGAGTGCCGGCGGGCGCACGGACGCTGGTCGCGGTGCTGGCCGCGCTCGGCGTGGACGCGGCCACCCCCGACGCCGCCCGGGCCGCGCTGGAGCACCACCGCACCGAACAGCGCGCCCGCCTGCTGCCCCCGACCGTGGTGGTCCGGGCGGGCCGGCGGACCGCACTGGACGTGCCCGCCGACGCGCGGCTGACCGTCGAGCTGGAGGACGGCGGCCGCTGGGACCTCCCGCGCGGCCACGCCCACTGGCTCCCCGCCGACCTGCCGCTCGGCCGTCACGTCCTGCGGGCCGAGGTCCCCGGGCGGACCGGGGACGAGCGGCGGACCGGCACCGCCCACCTGATCGTCGCCCCCGAGCGGCTCCCCGCGCTGCCCGGCCGCAGCTGGGGCTTCCTCGCCCAGCTGTACTCCGTGCTCTCGGACCGGTCCTGGGGCATGGGCGACCTCGCGGACCTCGCGGACCTCGCCCAGTGGGCCGGCGCCGGCCTGGGCGCGGGCTTCCTGCAGATCAACCCGCTGCACGCGGCCCTGCCCGCCGTCCCGTCCGACCCGTCGCCCTACCGCCCGTCGTCCCGCCGCTTCGCCGACCCAGTCCACCTGCGGGTCGAGGCGGTCCCCGAGTACGCCTACCTGACCGGTGAGGACCGCGCCGAGGCCGACGGGCTGGTCCTGCGCGCCGCCCGCCTGCGGGCCGAGGTGCTGCAGCACGACGGCCTGATCGACCGCGACGGGGTGTGGGCGCTCAAGCGCCGCGCGCTGGAGCTGCTGTACGCGCGGTTCGAGCGGTACGCGGCGGAGCACGGCGCGGTCCGGCGGGCCGCCTTCGAGGCGTACCGGGCCCGCGAGGGCGCGTGGCTGGAGCGGTACGCGGTCTGGAACGCCCTGGCCGAGAAGCACGGCGCCGACCGGCACGCCTGGCCGAAGGGGCTGCGCCACCCGGACTCCCCGCACGTCGCCCGCGAGGCCGCCGAGTCGGCCGACCGGGTCGGCTTCCACCGCTGGCTGGCCTGGCAGGTCGACCGGCAGCTCGCGCACGCCCAGCAGGCGGCCCGCACCGCCGGCATGCCGGTGGGCCTGGTCCACGACCTCGCGGTCGGTGTCCACCCGGACGGCGCCGACGCGTGGGCCTTGCAGGACGTCCTCGCCACCGGCATCTCGGTCGGCGCGCCCCCGGACGCCTTCAACGCGCACGGCCAGGACTGGGGCCTGCCGCCCTGGCGCCCGGACGCGCTGGCGGAGGCCGGCTACGCGCCGTTCGCCGAGCTGATCCGCGCCGCCGCCCGGCACGCCGGCGCGATCCGGATCGACCACGTCATGGGCCTGTTCCGGCTCTGGTGGGTGCCGGCCGGGCACGCGCCGATCGAGGGCGCCTACGTCCGCTACGACGCCGAGGCGATGCTCGGGGTGCTGGCGCTGGAGGCGCACCGGGCCGGCACGGCGGTGATCGGTGAGGACCTGGGCACGGTGGAGCCGGGTGTGCGCGAGGAACTGGCGGCCCGCGGGGTGCTGGGCACCTCGGTGCTCTGGTTCGAACGGGACTGGCAGGCGAAGGGCGAGATCCTGCCGCCCGGGCGCTGGCGCCCGGGCAGCCTGGCGACGCTGACCACGCACGACCTGCCGTCGACGGCCGCCCGGCTGTCGGGCGAGCACGTGGAGCTGCGGCACCGGCTCGGCCTGCTGGCCAGGGCGCTCGGGGACGAGCAGGCGGAGGCGGCGGCCGAGCTGGCCGACTGGCGGGCCGAGCTGGCCCGGCTGGGCCTGCTGGGGGAGGACGAGCCGCTCTCGGCGACCGCGCTGTACCGCTTCCTGGCGGACACCCCGGCCGAGCTGGTCGGGGTCTGGCTGCCGGACGTGGTGGGCGATCCGCGCCCGCAGAACCTGCCGGGCACCTGGGACCAGTACCCGAACTGGCGGCTTCCGGTCGCGGACGGCTCCGGCCGGCCGGTCACGCTGGACGCGCTGGCCGCCGCTCCGGCCGCGGGCGCCCTGGCTGACCTGCTGCGGACCGTCGGGCAGCAGACCGGGCCCCGGCCCGAAAGGCCGACCCCGCCGAGCGGCCCCTCGTAAGTGGCGGGTAAGTTGGCATCGTGGACAAGAGGAACGCTTTGCGAGCCGGCGCGGTCACCGCAACGGTCACGCTGATGATGCTGCTGTCGTCGCCCGCCATGGCCCTCACCAGGGACGACGGCGACGACCCGGGTAGCGGCCTGAGCGTCGCCCAGACCCTCGGTCTGTTCGTGGTGATCCCGATCGCGTCCTTCGTGATCATCGCCGCCCTGGCCGCGCTGCCGTACGGCGGCGGCAAGGAGAAGAAGTAGCGGCCGCAGGCCCTCCGGCCACAGAGCCCAGACAGACCCCGAGGGGGCGCCGGACCACGTCCGGCGCCCCCTCGGGCGTTCCCGGGCCGGGGCGCGCACCCTCCCGCCCCGGCCCTGCCTCCGACCCCGCCCCCTGCCTCCCGCCACCGGGAAGGCCCGGCGGCGGGAGACAGGGGGGGACGGCGGTCGGCCGCGCCGGGACCTCAGCCCCGTGCGCCCGCCGCCCGGTCGGCGGCCTGCGCCTTGAGCGCCCGCTCGATCCCGGCCCGCGCCTCGACGACCTGACGCCGCAGCGACGGCGCCGGGTCGGCCGAGTCCAGCCACGCGTCGGTGGCGTCCAGCGTGGTCTGCTCGACCAGCAGGCCCGGGTAGAGCCCGCCGATGATCTGCTGCGAGATCTCGTGGCTGCGGGACTCCCAGACGTCCTTGACCGCCGCGAAGTACTTCGCCACGTACGGTGCCAGCAGCTCGCGCTGGTCGGTCTGCTGGAAGCCGCCGATCACCGCCGCCTGCACGTAGTTGGTGAGCGTGTCCGACTCGACGACCGAGGCCCAGGCCTCCGCCTTGGCTTCGGCGGTCGGCCGGGCGGCCCGGCAGCTGGCGGCGTGCTCCTGGCCGGCCGCGGTGTTGTCGCGGGCGAGTTCGGCCGCGATCGCGGCCTCGTCGGCGCGCCCGGTGGCGGCGAGCCGGCCCAGCAGGGTCCAGCGCAGCTCGGTGTCGACGGCCAGGCCGGCGATCTCGACGGAGCCGTCCAGCAGGCCGGCGATCAGGCCGAGCTGACCGTCGGTCCGGGCGACGGAGGCCAGGACGCGGGCCCAGGCCAGCTGGTGGTCGCTGCCCGCCTCGGCGGTGCGCAGCCGGTCCTCGGCGGCCTCGGCCCAGCGGGACAGGCCCTGCTCGCGCCAGGCCGGGTCGGCGTAGGCGTCGAGGGCGAGCCGCACCTGGCGCTGCACCGACTGGACGACACCGATGTCGGACTCCCGCCGGAGGCCGGAGAGGGCCAGCGTCAGGTAGTCGCGGGCGGCCAGCTCGCCGTCCCGCGTCATGTCCCAGGCGGAGGCCCAGCACAGGGCGCGCGGCAGCGAGTCGGGGAAGCCGCCGAGGTGCTCGGTGACGACGGCCAGCGAGTCCTCGTCGAGCCGGACCTTGGCGTAGGAGAGGTCGTCGTCGTTGAGCAGGATGACGGCCGGGCGGTGCCGGCCGGTGAGCTCGGGCACCTCGGTGCGCGGGCCGTCGACGTCCAGCTCGATCCGGTCGGTGCGGATCAGGGCGCCGTCGTTCAGCTCGTAGAGGCCCACGGCGATCCGGTGCGGGCGGAGCACGGCGTGGCCCTTGGCGCCGGCGGGCAGCGCGGGGGCCTCCTGGAGGACGGCGAAGGACTCGATCTCGCCGTCGGTGTTGAGCGTGAGGGCGGGGCGGAGCACGTTGATGCCGGCGGTCTCCAGCCAGGCGGTGGACCAGGACTTGAGGTCGCGGCCGCTGGCCTCCTCCAGGGCGCCGAGCAGGTCGCTGAGCCGGGTGTTGCCCCAGGCGTGCCGCTTGAAGTAGGCCCGCACGCCCTCGAAGAACGCGTCCTGGCCGACGTACGCCACCAGCTGCTTGAGCACCGAGGCGCCCTTGGCGTAGGTGATGCCGTCGAAGTTGACCTGGACGTCCTCCAGGTCGTTGATGTCGGCCATGATCGGGTGGGTGGACGGCAGCTGGTCCTGCCGGTACGCCCAGGTCTTCATCTGGTTGGCGAAGGTGGTCCAGGAGTTGGGCCACTTGGAGCCGGGGGCCTCGGCCTGGCAGACGGCCTCGGCGAAGGTCGCGAACGACTCGTTGAGCCAGAGGTCGTTCCACCACTCCATGGTGACGAGGTCGCCGAACCACATGTGGGCGAGCTCGTGCAGGATCGTCGCGGCGCGTGCCTCGTACGCGGCGTCGGTCACCTTGGACCGGAACACGTACTGGTCGCGCAGGGTGACGGCGCCCGCGTTCTCCATCGCGCCGGCGTTGAACTCCGGGACGAACAGCTGGTCGTACTTGGCGAAGGGGTAGGGGAAGTCGAACTTCTCCTGGAAGTAGTCGAAGCCCTGCCGGGTGACCTCGAAGATCGCCTCGGCGTCCAGGAACTCGCGCAGCGAGGGACGGCAGTAGATGCCCAGTGGCACCTCCTGGTCGCCGTTCCGGTACGCGTCGAAGACACCGACGTACGGGCCGGCGATCAGCGCGGTGATGTAGGTGGAGATCCGGCCGGTCGGCTCGAACCGCCAGACCTGGCTGTCGCCCTCGTCCTCGGGCGTCGGGGTGGGCGAGTTGGAGACCACCACCCAGCCGGTGGGCGCGGTCACGGTGAACGTGAAGGCGGCCTTGAGGTCGGGCTGCTCGAAGGAGGCGAAGACCCGGCGGGCGTCCGGCACCTCGAACTGGGTGTACAGGTAGGTCTCGCCGTCGACGGGGTCGACGAACCGGTGCAGGCCCTCACCGGTGTTGGTGTAGGCGCAGTCGGCGACGATCCGCAGCTCGTTCTCGGCGGCGAGGCCCGGGAGAGCGATCCGGCTGTCGGCGAAGTTGGCGTTGTCGAGCCGCTCGCCGTTGAGGACGATCTCCTCCACGCTCGGCGCGACCAGGTCGATGAAGGTGGCCGCGCCGGGGGTGCGGGCGGTGAACCGGACCACGGTGGTGGACCGGAACGTGCCCCCCTCTCGGGCGGAGCTCAGGTCGAGCTCGATCTCGTACGCGTCCACGTGCAGGAGGTCGGCCCGGGTGCGGGCCTCGTCACGGGTCAGGTTGGTGCCGGGCACTCGCTGGACTCCTTCGTCAGGCTGATGCCTGGCATCCTGCCATGCCCGCCCGCCGGGTCCGGAGGAATATGCCCGCGGCTGTCGGACGGGAGGGGAGGGCCGGGCCGGAGGGGGGACGCCGAAGGCGGGGCGGGGGTGGTCCGTGGACCACCCCCGCCCCGCCCGTCCCGCCGGGTGTCCGGCGGGATCACCGTTGCGGCGTCACTTCTTGACGTACTTGGCCACCGGGGCGTCGGAGCTGCTGCGCCCGAAGCCGTACAGCGACCCGTCCGACTGCATCACGAACTCGGTGAGGCTGAGGCCGATGTTGAGGTCGACGTTCTTGCTCTCGATGATGGCGCCGAGCTCGGTCGCCGCACCGTCGGTCGGCGAGAGGGTCACCAGCTTGGCGTCCTTGCCGTAGCCCATGTCCAGGATGGCCCGGACCTTGCCGTCCTTGTCGGTGCCGGAGACCAGCCGCAGCCCGTCCTTGGCGTCACCGGTGGTCGACCAGAGCCGCTTGCCGGTGTTCAGGTCGTACGCGTTGATCGCCGGCTTGGTCGGGTTGGTCTGCACGTACAGGGTCGTGCCGCTGATCACGTTCAGGCTGAACGCGTCGGCCTGGCCGCTGAGCCGCAGGCTGTCGTAGCCGGGCTCCTTGACCGACATCTGGTTGCCGGCCTTGTTGGTCTTGTCGAACGGCAGGATGTAGTCGCCGTTCGGACCGTTCGTCACCAGCAGCACCAGCGGCTGGTCCGAGAGGACCTTGTCGACCCGCTCGATGGTGCCGCCGAGCGTGATCGGCGCGGGCGAGGTGACCTTGCCGCTGTCCGTCTCCACGACCACCAGCTGCGACTTGACGGTGGTGTTGAGGCCGTAGCAGCGGTCGGTGACGACGATCTGGGCGCCGGCGGCGGTGCCGTAGACGCTGCAGTCCTTCTCGCGCGGCTGGAACGCCCAGACCGGGGTGCCGTCGGTGATGTTGATCGCGGCGGCCGTGTTGGCGCCGATGCCGACGACCTTGTCGGTGACGGTCAGCGACGGGGAGGACATCCGCTGCTGGCCGACCTTGACCGTCCAGAGCAGCTTGCCGGCGGCGACGTCGACCGCGGCGATGGTGGAGCAGTCGCTGTCACCGGTGTTCAGCGAGATCGCGGCGATGTGCTTCGCGTTGGTGCTGTACGAGGCGGAGCAGAACTCCTTGGTGCCGGCCGGCACCGGGATGTTCCAGGCCTCCTTGCCGTCGACCGTGCTGATGCCCCGGACACTGGTGGTGTCGACGCGCACCGCGGTCTTCTCGGCGCCCCAGATGGCGAGCAGCCGCGAGCTGCTGCCCCCGGCGGCCGGCTTCTCGGCGGCCCACGCGAGGTTGTAGGCACCGGCCTTGCCACCGCCGCCGCCCGTGGTCGGGCTGCTGGTGGCCCCGGTGGTGGGGGCGGTGGTCGTGCCGCCGGTGGAGCCGCCGGTGACCTCGCCGCTGGTGCCGCCGGTCGCGGCCGGCGGGTCGTCGTTCTTCTTCTTGTCGTCGGTGAACAGCACGATCAGCGCGGCGACGATGGCGATCGCCAGCACACCGCCGATGATGCCGCCCCAGATCATCACGGGGTTGCGCTGCTTGGGCGCGGCCGGCACCGGCGCACCGGGGAAGCCGTAGCCGCCCTGCTGCGGGTAGCCGTACCCGGCGCCGCCGTCGGCGGGCGGCGGGGCCGCGTAGCCGTAGGGCTGGCCCGCGTTCGGGGCGCCGAACTGCTGGCCCGCGTTCGGGTCGTACGGGCCGACCGGGGCGCCCGGGGGCGGACCCTGCGCGGGGAAGGCGGGGGCGGTGGGCGCGTAGGCGTAGCCCTGGCCCGCGGCCGGGGGCTGGGCCGGCGGCATGCCCGGTGCCGGGGGTGAGCCGGCCGGTGCGGGCGGCGCCGCCTGCCCGGGCACCGCCGACCCGTCGAGCTGTGTCTGCTGGTCCGCCACGGCCGCCGGGTCCACGCCACCGGGCTTGCGCCCGAGCGAGACGCCCCGGTTGTCTTGACCGCCGCCGGGCGTGTCGCCCGCCCCCGGCGTAGGGTGATCCCCTGCCATCTGATGCCCCGTCATGTCTGGAAGCGTCCCCCGGCCGGTTCACGTCCGCGGCCGGTGGGACGGGTGAGATTGGGCACCATCGTACGGGGGGACGGTTTTCGGACGGTCCCTGGCGCCCGTATCGCCGTGCACCGCGGCCCTGACCTGGGGCCGGACCGGCCGGTTGCCCGCCCGCAGGGCCCGGCGGGCCGGTGCCGGGGCGCCCTCCGCCCCCGTTCTCCCCGCTCTCTCCCCAGCCTCTCCCCGGTCCCGCTCCGGTTTCTGTCCGGAGTCCTCACCCGTCCCCGGGCCGCCACCGCCCCGGCGCCGCTCCTCCCGTTCACGGATGACCGCGCCCTCCCCTCGCCGCAGGCCCTAGGCTTCAGGACTTGAAAGGGGACGCCCGGCGGAGGGGTCCCCGCGCCCTTGGGAGGGTGGATCATGTCCACGGACACACCGGGCTCGCAGTCCTCACTGCACCGCGCCAACCTGGAACGGGTGCTCCGCGCGGTGCGGATGGCCGGCTCGCTGACGCAGGCCGAGATCGCCCGCGGCACCGGTCTCTCGGCGGCCACCGTGTCCAACATCGTCCGGGAACTGAAGGAGAGCGGCACCGTCGTGGTCGCCGACACCTCCTCCGGCGGGCGGCGCGCCCGCAGCGTCTCGCTCAGCGGGGACGCGGGCATCGTGGTGGGGATCGATTTCGGCCACACCCACCTGAGGGTCGCGGTCGGCAACCTCGCGCACCGGGTGCTCGCCGAGGAGAGCGCCCCGATCGACGTCGACGTCTCGGCCGCGCAGGGCTTCGACCGGGCCGAGGCCCTGGTCGAACGGCTCCTCGCCGAGGCCGGGTTCCGGCCGGAGAAGGTGATCGGCGTGGGCCTGGGCGTCCCCGGTCCGATCGACGTGGAGACCGGCGCACTGGGTTCGACCGCGATCCTGCCCGGCTGGACCGGGATCGCCCCCGGGCGTGAGCTGGCCCAGCGGCTCGGCATGCCGGTGCACGTCGACAACGACGCCAACCTCGGCGCACTCGGCGAGCTGGTCTGGGGCGCGGGACGCGGGCTGAGCGACCTCGCCTACATCAAGGTGGCGAGCGGCGTCGGCGCCGGGCTGGTGGTCAACGGGCAGATCTACCGCGGCCCGGGCGGCACCGCGGGCGAGATCGGTCACATCACCCTGGACGAGGCCGGCCCGGTCTGCCGCTGCGGCAACCGGGGCTGTCTGGAGACCTTCGTCGGCTCGCGCTACCTGCTCAACCTGCTCGTGCCGACCCTCGGCCCGGAGCTCTCGCTGCCCCGGGTGGTCGAGCTGGCCCACCAGGGCGACCTCGGGTGCCGCCGGGTGATCGCCGACGCCGGCCGGCAGATCGGCACCGGTGTGGCGACCCTCTGCAACCTTCTCAACCCGCGCCGCGTGATCCTCGGCGGTGACCTCGCGGAGGCCGGTGAGCTGGTGCTCGCCCCGATCCGCGACTCGGTGGCCCGCTACGCCATCCCCAGCGCCGCCCGTCAGCTCTCGGTCGTTCCCGGCACCCTGGGCGGCCGCGCCGAGGTGCTGGGCGCGCTCGCGCTGGTGATGAGCGAGATGGGGGAGTCCGGCGCACTCGGCCGCCCGACCCCGGCCGCCACCGCCCGCCCCTGAGCCCCGGAGCCCTCGGGCCGCGGACGGCCGCCCCCGGGCCCGCCCCTCCCCGTCGGCGGCCGGGTCACGGCCGTCCCTGGCACGGTGCGCCCCGGGCCCGTCCGGGCGCGCCGACACGCCGGTTTCTGCGGTTCACCCGAAAGAGTGACCGTCGAGGTGACTGGCGTGTACCGGCCGGTGGCACCGGACGCCCCGCCCGGTGTCCGGCGGCCGGAGATTAGACTCGACCGGTCGGCACCGACCGCGAGGCGGCGGGGAGTGCCGCCGCACCGGGCAGCGACGCCCGTCGGACCTCGCGGTCCGCGAACACTGAACGAGGAGGAACGGGTGGCCCTGCTGACCCGCATTCGGGGACCGCGCGATCTCGACCGGCTCACGCCCGGACAGCTGGCCACCCTGGCCCAGGAGATCCGGACCTTCCTGGTGACGGAGGTCTCCAAGACGGGCGGCCACCTCGGCCCCAACCTCGGCGTGGTGGAACTCACCATCGCGCTGCACCGGGTCTTCGACTCGCCACGCGACCGCATCCTCTTCGACACCGGCCACCAGAGCTACGTCCACAAGCTGCTCACCGGCCGCCAGGACTTCTCGCAGCTGCGGATCAAGGGCGGCCTCTCCGGCTACCCCTCCCGCGCCGAGTCCGAGCACGACGTGATCGAGAACTCGCACGCCTCCACCGTGCTCTCCTACGCGGACGGCCTGGCGAAGGCCAACGAGCTGCTGGGCAAGCACGACCCGGTGGTGGCCGTGATCGGTGACGGCGCGCTCACCGGCGGCATGGCCTGGGAGGCGCTCAACAACATCGCCGACTCCAAGGACCGCCCGGTCGTCATCGTCGTCAACGACAACGAGCGCTCCTACTCGCCGACCATCGGCGGCCTCGCCAACCACCTCGCCACCCTGCGCACCACCCAGGGCTACGAGCGGTTCCTCTCCTGGGGCAAGGACGCGCTGCAGCGCACCCCGGTGGTCGGCCAGCAGCTGTTCGAGACCCTGCACGGCGCCAAGAAGGGCCTGAAGGACTTCATCGCGCCGCAGGGCATGTTCGAGGACCTCGGCCTCAAGTACATCGGCCCGATCGACGGCCACGACCTCACCGCCCTGGAGTCCGCGCTGACCAAGGCGCGCGGCTTCGGCGGCCCGGTGATCGTGCACTGCCTCACCGAGAAGGGTCGCGGCTACCACGCCGCCGAGAACAACGACGAGGACCGCTTCCACGCGGTCGGCGTGATCCACCCGGAGACCGGACTGCCGATCAAGAGCGCGGGCAAGGACTGGACCTCGGTCTTCGCCGAGGAGATGGTGGCGCTCGGGCACGAGCGCGAGGACATCGTCGGCATCACCGCCGCGATGCTCCACCCGGTCGGCCTGGCCCCGTTCGCGCAGGCGTTCCCGGACCGGATCTTCGACGTCGGCATCGCCGAGCAGCACGCCGTCACCAGCGCCGCCGGCCTGGCCACCGGCGGCCTGCACCCGGTCTTCGCGGTGTACGCGACCTTCCTGAACCGTGCCTTCGACCAGGTGCTGATGGACGTTGCGCTGCACAAGCTGGGCGTCACCTTCGTGCTGGACCGGGCCGGCGTCACCGGCACCGACGGCGCCTCGCACAACGGCATGTGGGACATGTCGATCCTCCAGGTCGTCCCCGGCCTGCGGCTCGCCGCGCCGCGCGACGCCGACCAGGTGCGCGCCCAACTGCGCGAGGCGGTCGACGTCAAGGACGCCCCGACCGTGGTCCGCTACTCGAAGGGCTCGGTCGGTCCGGCCGTCCCGGCGGTCGGCCGGATCGGCGGCATGGACGTGCTGCGCGAGGCGGCGCCGGACGCCGCCGGGCAGACGGCCGACGGCCGCCGCGCCGACGTGCTGATCGTCTCGGTCGGCGCGCTGGCCCCGATGTGCCTGGAGGTGGCCGACCTGCTGGCCGCCCAGGGCGTCACCGCCACCGTGGTGGACCCGCGCTGGGTCAAGCCGGTCGACCCGGCCCTGCCGGGCCTGGCTGCCGAGCACCGGGTGGTCGTCACGGTCGAGGACAACGGCCGGGTCGGCGGTGTCGGCGCCGCCATCGCCCAGGCGCTGCGCGACGCCGGCGTGGACCTGCCGCTGCGCGACTTCGGCATTCCGCAGCAGTTCCTGGACCACGCCTCGCGGCCGGAGATCCTCGCCGAGATCGGTCTCACCGCCCCGGACGTCGCCCGTCAGGTGACGGCGCTGGTCTCCAAGCTGGACGTGGCCGCCGTCGAGGCCTGACCGACCTCCGCCGACCCGGCCGGGTCACCCGCCCGGCCGATCGGGGCGGGGCGGGTCGGCCGGGCCCTGCGGGGCCGTCCCGGCCGTCCGACGTCGACGGCTCGGCAACAGTTCGGCACGGATCGGGTACGGATCGGGCTGATAATCGCACCGAAAGGCGGGACCGGCGCTTCCGGCGCCGATCCCGCCCGGTAGGTTGTCATCCGTGCCGACCCCCACCCGATCCCGCCTGACCGCGCTCGCCGAGCGCCTGCCCTTGGGGGTACCCCCGGCCGAGGGCTGGGAGCGCGTCCGCGTCGGCTACTGGACGCGGCTGGTGCCGTTGCTGGCCCTGGTCGCGCTCGTCACCCACATCCCGTCCTTCGTCCGGCCGGTCTGGAGCCCCGACGAGGGCTTCCTGGCCACCCAGGCCCGGATGCTCGCCGACGGCGGCGTCCTGTACGACACCGTGGTCGACCGCAAGCCGCCGCTCCTGCCCTGGCTCTACCAGGCCTCGTTCGCGGTCTTCGGCTCCGCCTCGCTCTGGCCGCTGCGCACGCTGGCGGTGGGCGCCCACCTGGTCACCGCGATCCTGCTGGCCTCGATCGCCCGCGGCCGCTGGGGCAACCGGGCCGGCGCCGGCGCCGGGCTGCTCTACCTGCTGGTCTCCATCGGGCTCTCCCCGGAGGACACCCAGGCGGCGACCTTCGAGGTCTTCATGCTGCCCGCCATGGTGGCCGCCTTCCGGTACGCCGAGCGGCGCCGCTGGCTGGCGGCGGGCATCGCGGTGGCGCTCTGCTCGCTGACCAAGCAGACCGGCGGCGCGGTGCTGCTGGCCGTGCTCTGGATGCTCTACCAGGACGCCCGCCGACGCGGCGTCCGGTGGCCGCCCGCCCTGTTCAAGATCGGGTTCGGCTTCACGCTGCCGATAGCGCTGGTCGCGGTCATCCTCACCAAGCCCAAGGGCTTCCTCTTCTGGGTGGTCACCGGCAGCGGCGACTACGCCTCGGCGGGCGGCGCCCTGCTGCAGATGGTCGGCCGGGCGCTCGGCAACTCGGCGATCCTGCTCGGGGCCGGGCTGGGCTTCCTGCTGCCGGTCGGCCGACGGCTCTGGCTGAAGTACCGCCACCGCCCGCTGCCCGTCGCCGGGGAGGAGCACGGCTCCACCACGGACCTCTGGGTCTGGCTGCTGTCCTCGGTGATCGCGGTCAGCGTCGGCTTCCACTTCTTCGGCCACTACTACCTGCAGCTGATGCCCCCGCTGGTGCTGCTGGGCACCGGGGCGGTCGCCACCTCGGCGGTCCGCTGGAAGCCGGTCCTGGTGTACACCACGGCCGCCGCCACGGTCTTCTGGGGCCTGGCGCTGGCCTGGCCGGGGGAGCGGCTCAGCCGCACCACCGAGGTCGCCACGGCGGTCGCCGCCCAGACCTCGCCCAAGGACACCGTGCTGGTCTGGGGCATGCACCCGGAGCTGTACTGGCTCGCGGACCGCAAGCCCGCCACCCGGTACCTGACCGCCGGATTCCTCACCAACTACAGCGGCGGCAAGGACAGCAGCCTCAACGTCGGCGAGCAGTTCTCCGTGGACAACGCCTGGCAGACCTTCGACCAGGAGATCGCCAAGGGCCTGCCCGAGGTCGTGGTCGACGACTCCGGCCTCGCGCCGTACCAGCCCGGCATGATCCCGAAGATCGAGGCGCTGCTGGACACCCACTACGAGATGGTCGGCGTCTTCGCCGACACGGTGGTCTACCGCCTCAAGCGCTGACGCCCCCGGCGGTCGGGGCCGGGCCCGCCCGGCCGCCGCCCGGTCCGGCAGTCCCGGCACGCGAAGGAGCCCAGGTACGCGGAAGAGCCCCGGTGACCGATCCGTCGGTCACCGGGGCTCCGTCGTGCACTCCTCAGGCGGGCACCGAGGCCACACCGGGGGCGAGGAAGGGCTTGCCGTTCACGCGCTCCGAGATGCCCTCACGGTCCAGGTACGGGGTGATCCCGCCCAGGTGGAAGGGCCAGCCGGCGCCGGTGATCATGCAGAGGTCGATGTCCTGCGCCTCGGCGACGACACCCTCCTCCAGCATCAGGCCGATCTCCTGCGCGACGGCCTCCAGCGACCGCGAGAGCACCTGCTCCTCGGTCAGCACGCTGTCGCCGAAGGAGAGCAGCTCCAGCACCTCGGGGTCGAGGACCTGCTTGCCGTCGACCCAGGTGTAGAAGCCGCGCTTGCCGGCCTTGACCACCTTGCCGAGGTTCTCGGAGACGGTGAAGCGCTCCGGGAAGGCCCCGTGCAGGGTCTCCGAGACGTGCAGCGCGATGGCCGGGCCGACCAGCTCCAGCAGCACGATCGGGGACATCGGCAGGCCGAGCGGCTCGACGCCCTTCTCGACGGTGGCGATCGGGGTGCCCTCGTCGATGATGTTCTGGATCTCGCCCATGAAGCGGGTCAGGATCCGGTTCACCACGAACGCCGGGGCGTCCTTGACCAGCACCGAGGTCTTCCGCAGCTTCTTCGAGACGCCGAAGGCCGTGGCCAGCGCGACGTCGTCGGTCTGCTCGCCGCGGACGATCTCCAGCAGCGGCAGGATCGCGACCGGGTTGAAGAAGTGGAAGCCGACGACCCGCTCGGGGTGCTTCAGCTTCGACGCCATCTCGGTGACCGACAGGGAGGAGGTGTTGGTCGCCAGCACGCAGGTCGGCGAAACCACGTTCTCCAGGTCCGCGAAGACGGTCTGCTTGACGCCCATCTCCTCGAACACGGCCTCGATCACGAAGTCCGCGTCGGCGAAGCCGGCGGCCTTGTCGAGCGAGCCGGTGACCAGGCCCTTGAGACGGTTGGCCTTGTCCTGGCCGATCCGGCCCTTGCCGAGCAGCTTGTCGATCTCGGCGTGGACGTAGCCGACGCCCTTGTCGATGCGCTCCTGGTCGATGTCGGTGAGGACCACCGGCACCTCCAGACGGCGGGCGAACAGCAGCGCCAGCTGCGAGGCCATCAGACCGGCGCCGACGACGCCGACCTTGGTGACCGGGCGGGCCAGCGACTTGTCCGGCGCGCCGACGGGGCGCTTGGCCCGGCGCTGCACCAGGTTGAAGGCGTAGATGCCGCTGCGCAGCTCGCCGCCCATGATGAGGTCGGCCAGGGCCGCGTCCTCGGCGTCGAAACCGGCCTGGAGGTCCTGGTCCTTCACCTGGGCGATGATGTCCAGCGCCCGGTAGGCGGCGGGGGCCGCACCGTGGACCTTGGCGTCGGCGACCAGACGGCCCCAGGCGACGGCGTCGTCCCAGGCCTTGCCGCGGTCGATCTCCTCGCGCTCGACGGTCACGTCGCCCTTGAGGACACGGGCCGCCCAGAGCAGCGACTGCTCCAGGAAGTCGGCCGGCTCGAAGATCGCGTCGGCGATCCCCAGCTCGAACACGTCCTTGCCCTTGAGCTGCTTGTTCTGCGCCATCGAGTTCTCGATGATGACCTTGACGGCCTTCGCCGGGCCGATCAGGTTCGGCAGGACGGTACAGCCGCCCCAGCCGGGGACGAGGCCGAGGAAGACCTCCGGCAGCGAGAACGCCGGGACGCCCGCGGACACCGTGCGGTAGTCGCAGTGCAGGCCGACCTCGACGCCGCCGCCCATCGCCGCGCCGTTGTAGAACGCGAAGGTCGGGACGGGCAGTGCGGCGATCCGCTTGAAGACCTCGTGGCCGCCCTTGCCGATGGCCAGCGCGTCCGCGTGCTCCTTGAGCAGCTCGACGCCCTTGAGGTCGGCGCCGACCGCGAAGATGAACGGCTTGCCGGTGATCGCCGCACCGACGACGGTGCCCTCGGCGGCCTCCGCCTCGACCTGGTCCAGCGCCGCACTCAGCTTGAGCAGCGAGCCCGGGCCGAAGGTGGTCGGCTTGGTGTGGTCGAAGCCGTTGTCCAGGGTGATCAGGGCCAGCCGGCCGGCCTGCAGCGGCAGGTCCAGGTGGCGGACGTGCGCGGTGGTGACGACCTCGCCGGGGAAGAGTTCGGCGCCGCGGGTCAGCAGCTCAGTCGTGGTGCTCATGGTCACTTACCACCCTCGAAGTGCGGGTTCTCCCAGATGATGGTGCCGCCCATGCCGAAGCCGATGCACATCGTGGTGAGGCCGTAACGGACGTCCGGGCGCTGCTCGAAGCGGCGGGCCAGCTGGTTCATCAGGCGCACGCCGGAGGAGGCCAGCGGGTGGCCGAAGGCGATCGCGCCGCCGTACGGGTTGACCCGCTCGTCGTCGTCCGCGATCCCGTAGTGGTCCAGGAAGGCCAGCACCTGGACGGCGAAGGCCTCGTTGACCTCGAAGGCCTGGATGTCGTCGATGGTCAGACCGGCCTTGGCCAGCGCCTTCTCGGTGGCCGGCACCGGGCCGATGCCCATCACCTCGGGCTCGACACCCGCGAAGGCGTAGGAGACCATCCGCATCTTGACCGGCAGGCCGAGCTCCTCGGCCACGTCCTCGGCGGCCAGCAGCGAGGCGGTGGCGCCGTCGTTCAGACCGGCCGAGTTGCCCGCGGTGATGTTGCCGTGCGGGCGGAACGGGGTCTTCAGACCCGCCAGGCTCTCCATCGTGGTGCCCGGGCGCAGCGGCTCGTCCACGGTGGCCAGGCCCCAGCCGGTCTCGCCGACCTCGGGGTTGGTGTTGCGGATCGAGATCGGCACCAGGTCGGGCTGGATGTCGCCGTTGGCGTACGCCTTGGCGGCCTTCTCCTGCGAGCGCACGGCGTAGGCGTCGCAGCGCTCCTTGGTGATGTGCGGGAACCGGTCGTGCAGGTTCTCCGCGGTCATCCCCATGAACAGGGCGGACTCGTCGACGAGCTTCTCGGAGACGAAGCGCGGGTTCGGGTCGACGCCCTCGCCCATGGGGTGGCGGCCCATGTGCTCGACGCCACCGGCCACGACGATGTCGTACGCGCCGAAGGCGATGCCGCCGGCGGTCGCGGTGACGGCGGTCAGCGCGCCGGCACACATGCGGTCGATCGAGTAGCCGGGGACGGACTTCGGCAGGCCGGCCAGCAGCGCGGCGGTGCGGCCGATCGTCAGACCCTGGTCGCCGATCTGCGTGGTGGCCGCGACGGCGACCTCGTCGATGCGCTCGACGGGCAGGTTCGGGTTCCGGCGCACGAGCTCCCGGATGCACTTGACGACCAGGTCGTCGGCGCGCGTCTCGTGGTAGATGCCCTTCGGGCCGGCCTTGCCGAACGGGGTGCGGACGCCATCGACGAAGACGACGTCCCTCGCGGTACGAGGCACGGGGGCTTCTCCTCCCAGGGACCAACAGGTTGAGGTGGGCAGGCTGCCGCCGTCCGTCGCACGAGGGGACGTGAGCGGCGCTGCTTCACCGTCATGCTACCCGTCGGTAACCAGCCTGCCCAGGCCCGACGGGTGCATCTCCCCGTGTGTCCCGCAACACGTGTCCTCGCCCGCTCGCCTCCGGGCCGCTTCGGTCCGGTGCCGACGGTCGGCGCTCCCGCGCTCCTTCGTCGCTTCCTCGCTTCTCCCTCTCGGCACCGGCGCGGTCCTTCGGCTCGGGGCGGGGTCCTCGCCCGCCCGCCTCCGGGCCGTTCCGGAGCCGGACGTGGGCGCTGCGGAGTAGCCCCCGGGGACTAACCCCCACCACAACCCACACCCCCGAACACTAACACGCCCGCGCCGGGGCCGAGAGGGAGAAGCGAGGAAGCGACGAAGGAGCGCGGGAGCGCCGACCGTCGGCACCGGACCGAAGCGGCCCGGAGGCGAGCGGGCGAGGACACGTGTTGCGGGA
>NZ_JAQYWW010001017.1:0-151604 GCF_036322525.1 Streptomyces sp. BE20
GCCGTGCGCCCCCGGCGATGGGTAGCCCCCCGAGCTGTCCGGCAGGTGAGATCTTGGCGACTCGTTCGTGACGCGGGCGGGCGGGTGCTGTTGGCCCCCGCGCCCCCCCCGGGAGCAAGCGGGCCCGCGCGCGGGTGGGGCCGGGGGGGGGGGGGGGCCGCCGGGGGGGGGGGCGGGTTTGGGGGCGGGGGGGGGGGGGGGGCCAACAGCACCCGCCCGCCCGCGTCACGAACGAGTCGCCAAGATCTCACCTGCCGGACAGCTCGGGGGGCTACCCATCGCCGGGGGCGCACGGCACACTTCTACGCGCGTACCTCTACGCGCGTCACAGAGCCTGTGGGCCGCTACCGTCGGCCGTCGTCGGCCCTTGTTGACGATCCGTTCCGCCGTCCCCACCGGGAGAGTCGTCCATGCCCCTGAACCGCCGTGACTTCGTCGCCCGGTCCGCCGCCACCGCCGCGGGCGCCGCGCTGGCCGGCAGCGCCGGCCTGGCCGCCGCCTCCCCGGCCGCGGCCGCCGGTCCGGAGGAGGCCCGCGCCAAGGGCCGGAACAAGCGGCAGTCCTTCACCGTCATGGGCACCACCGACCTGCACGGCCGGGTGCTCAACTGGGACTACTTCACCGACGCGGTCTACGCGGACAAGGCGCACAACGAGGTCGGCCTCGCCAAGATCTCCACGCTGGCCAAGCAGGTCCGCGAGGAGAAGGGCTGGGACCGCACCCTGCTGATCGACGCCGGCGACACCATCCAGGGCACCCAGCTGACCTACTACTACGCCCGGGTCGAGCCGATCGCCACCGAGGCCGACACCGCGCCCGAGCACCCGATGGCGCTCGCCATGAACACCATGGAGTACACCGCCGCCGCGCTCGGCAACCACGAGTTCAACTACGGCATCGACACCCTGCGCGCCTTCGAGGAGCAGCTCGACTTCCCGCTGCTCGGCGCCAACGCGCTGAACGCCCGCAACGACAAGCCGGCCTTCCCGCCGTACGTGATCCGCAAGCTGAAGCTGGGCAACGGCCCGGCCCTCAAGGTCGGTATCCTCGGCCTCACCAACCCGGGCATCGCGATCTGGGACAAGGCGAACGTCGCCGGAAAGATGACCTTCCCGGGCATCGTCGAGACCGCCAAGGTCTGGGTGCCCCGGCTGAAGGCGGCCGGCGCGGACGTCGTCGTCGTCGCCTGCCACTCCGGCATCGACGAGGCCACCTCGTACGGCGACCAGCTGCCGTGGGCGGAGAACGCCTCCGGCGCGCTCGCCGAGCAGGTGCCCGGCATCGACGCGATCCTGGTCGGCCACGCCCACAAGGAGATCCCGCAGCGGCTGATCGCCAACAAGGAGACCGGCAAGGCCGTCGTGCTCTCCGAGCCGCTCTGCTGGGGCCAGCGGCTGACCTGCTTCGACTTCGAGGTCGAGCTGGACAAGGGCGTCTGGAAGGTCGTCTCGCTCTCGGCCCGGGTGCTGAACTCCAACACCGTCCCGGAGGACCCGGAGATCGTCGACCTGATGACCGACCAGCACAGGAAGGTCGTCGAGTACGTCAACCAGGTCATCGGCACCGCCGCGATCGAGCTCTCGATCGCCGAGGCCCCGTTCCGGGACACGCCGATCATCGACCTCATCGGCCGGGTCCAGGCCGACGTGGTCCGGGCCGCACTGGCCGGCGGCCAGTACGCCGAGCTGCCGGTCCTCGCCCAGGCCGCGCCGTTCAACCGCACCGCCGTCATCCCGGCCGGCCAGGTCAAGCTGCGCGACGCCGCCGGCCTGTACATCTACGAGAACACCCTGGAGGCCCGCGTCCTGACGGGGGCTCAGATCAAGGACTACCTGGAGTACTCGGCGAAGTACTACGCCCAGGTCGCCCCCGGCGCGCCGATCGACCGGGCCGCCCTGACCAACGCGCAGAACACCCCGGACTACAACTACGACGCGGTGTACGGCGTCTCGTACGACATCGACATCGCCCAGCCGGTCGGCTCCCGGATCGTCGGCCTCAGCTTCGAGGGCAAGCCGATCGACCCGCAGGCGCAGTTCGTCCTCGCGGTCAACAACTACCGCGCCAACGGCGGCGGCAACTTCCCGCACGTCGCGGCCGCCCAGAAGCTGTGGGCCAACTCCGACGAGATCCGCAACGCGATGATCGGGTGGGTGAAGGAGAAGGGCGTCATCGACCCGGCGGACTTCCACACCGCGTCGTGGCGCCTGGTCCGCGCCGGCCAACCGGTCTTCTAGGCCGGACTCCTGCGGACGCTTTCGCGGACCCTCCCACGGGAGGACCGGCGGACCGCCGCGCCGCCGCGTCCGCCGTACGCATCGAAGGAACAGGCCCCGGGGCCCTCGCCCCGGGGCCTGTTCCCGTCCGTGCCGCCCGCCGTTAGCCTGTCGGCATGCGCATCATCGCCAGCTGGCCGCTGGACGGCGAGCCCCCGGCCACCGTGCCGGCCGAGTTCCGCGAGCCCTGCACCCTGGTGGGGCGGGACCTGCTGCGCACGCTCGCCGACCGCGAGCTGCCACCGGGCGTCCGCTGGGAGCTCGCGGAGGAGCACTACTCCGGCTTCCTGCTGGGGCTGGGCGCACAGCACCCGCTGTTCACCCACGACACGGACCCCTACCTCCCGCCCGGCCCGCTCACCGCGTACGTGGCGGAGCAGGTCCAGGACCACCTGGCCGGTTACGAGTTCGTCCAGTGGCCGCCCTGCCCGGGGCACACCCACCTGCTGGAACCGGCCGCCGGCGGACCGGACGGGACGGCCTGGTGGCACTGCCGGACATCCCGGGCCGCCGTCACCCGGGTCGGCGAACTGCCCCCCGGCTAGCGGGCGTTCACTCCCCCAGCCGGCTCAACTCCCCCAGCCGGGTCAACTCCCCCATCGCCGAACGTTCCAGGGCCGCCAGCTCCCGCAGCAGCGCGCCCGCCTCGACCAGCTGCGCCGCCTCACCGGAGGTGCCGGCGGCGGCCACCAGCCGGGCCACCTCCGTCCAGCCCCGCGCCGCCTCCGCGTACTGCGCGTGGGCGACCCGGATGCGCGGGTCGTCCAGGAGTTCCACGCACTCGCCGAGGAAGCCCCGGTAAAGGTTGCGGAACAGCGCGCCACCGGTACCGGCCAGCTCCATCATCCGGGCGGCCTGCGGCAGTCGGATCTCCGGCCGGTCGGCGCGCGCCTGCCAGCCCGGCACCAGCGCCGCCGCCTTGTCGACACCCCGGTGGCCGAGGTTGGCGATCGGTGGGTGGAGGAACGCGTCGGCGCAGGCGGTGAGCGCGGGCACCATCGCCTCCCGCACCAGCCTCTCCCGCGCCAACGGCCCCTGGAACCCGGCCGGTTCGCCCCGCAGGGCGAGCGTGAACGAGCGGTTCCGCGCCGTCATCGGCCCGCGCTCGGCGCGCGCCGCGGCCAGCGAGGCGAGGCTGGTGGTGACGGCGCCGCCCTGCTGCTCGGTGTCGACCAGGTGCGCGTCCCGGCCGTCATGGCCGTACATCGCGACGACGTGCCCGCCGAAGTGGACCTTCGAGGTGAAGTACTCCAGGTGGTAGCTGTCCACCTGGAGCCCGACCGGCCGGCCGGCGTCGAGTTCGGCGGCCACGTTCTCCCAGGCCCGGCGCGCGGATCCGGTCTCCTTGACCACGAGCTCCAGCCCGAGGCGCCCGGCCAGGTTCCGGGTCAGTTCGAACGGCCTGACCCGGCCGCCGAGGAACGGGAAGTCCAGGCCCTTGCCGTCCCAGTAGACGAACGACAGCCCGGCCCCGAGCCCGAACAGCATCGGTTCGGACAGGTCCAGGCCCTCGTGGCGCAGCAGCACCCCCAGGGCGGTCGTCTCGCAGTGCTTCGCCCCGCGCGGCTCCGTCATGTCGCGTCCTCCTCGACCCGTACGACCAACCTGGTCATCCATTCCTCGTCCGGCGCCTCACCGGGGCCGACCAGGTACGCCTCCCGGACCGGGGGCACCGGGCGCAGCCCGCGCTCGTGCACGGCGGAGAGCAGCGCGTGGTAGGCGAGCGGCAGTCGGGAGTACGGGCCGTGGTGCACGGTCTCGACGACCGGCCCGCCGGGCAGCACCTCGTACGCGAGGCCCCGCTCCACCCGTCCCCCCTCCGGTGACCCCTCCGGCGCCCCGGCCTGCGTCCCGACCGGCGTCCCGACGCCTTCCGTCGCCGGTAGCGCCGCCTCCACTTCCGCCCCGACGGCGATCCGCATCCCGTCCCCCAGGTCCAGCGGGAACAGACCCCAGAGCGGGGGGCTCCACTGCGGGTCACCCGGTCCGCCCGGACCGGCGAGACCGGCCAGCAGCGCCCCGACGCACGCGCCGACCCGTTCCCCCAGCTCCGCGGGCCCGGCGGTCGCCCGAACCACCGCGAGCCGCCGGTCCGGCTCCCGGCCGCGGACGACCTCGTAGCCGGGCAGACCGCCGCCGTCGGCGAGACGTTCCAGCAGGTCCAGCCGGGCCCGGTCGCGGGTGATCCGTTCGGCGACGCGGTCGCGTTCGGCGCGCAGCAGGCGCGCGCGGTCGGGAGGCTCGGCGCAGAGGGTGGCGGCGATCACCGCCAGCGGGAGGTCGAGTTCGCGCAGCAGCACGATGGTGAGGGCGTCACGGGCCTGCCCGGGCGCGTAGTAGCGGTAGCCGGTGGCGGCGTCGACCCGGGCGGGGGCCAGCAGGCCGGTCTCGTCGTAGTGGCGGAGCTGTTTGACGCTCAGACGGCAGAGCCGGGCGAAGCGCCCGATGGTGAGGAGTTCGTCGTGGTCTGGCACCCCGCCATCGTGGACCCTCCCTCCGGGGGAGAGTCCACTTCGGCGGGGCCGCCCGAGCGGACGGCCTGGGCCGTCCGGACGGGCCCAGGCGGCCGGCCGGCGAGACGCTGGGACATCTTCCGGAGACAGCAGGATATTCATCCGCGCTCACGGCCTTCCTACTGTTGGAGACGTCACCAGCGGATCGCCCCGGCAGAGAAGGAACAGTCCCATGCGCGCAGTCATCCAGAAGTCCGTCGGCGGCCCGGAGGTCCTGGAGGTCGTCGAGATCGACCGTCCCTCCCCGCTCGGCGCCGAGGTTCTCGTCCGGGTCCACGCCAGCGGCGTCAACCCGGTGGACGCGGCGGTCCGTTCGGGCAACTACCCGCTGCTCGGCGAGCCGCCGTTCGGGGTCGGCTGGGACATCTCGGGCGTGGTCGAGGCGGTCGGCCCGGGCGCCCGTTTCAAGCCGGGCGACGAGGTGTTCGGGCTGCCGTTCTTCCCGCGGGCCGCCACCGGCTACGCCGAGTACGTGGCGGTCCCGTCCCGCCAGGTGGCCCGCAAGCCCGCCTCGCTGGACCACGTGCAGGCGGCGGCCCTGCCGCTGGCGGCGCTGACCGCCTGGCAGGGCCTGGTGGACGCGGCGCGGCTCTCCGAGGGCGAGCGGGTGCTGATCCACCGTGCGGCGGGCGGCGTCGGCCACCTCGCCGTCCAGATCGCCACGGCCCGGGGCGCCCACGTGATCGCGCTGGCGAGCGAGCCGAAGCACGCGTTCGTGCGCGGACTCGGCGCCGACGAGGTGATCGACTACCGGGCCGACGGCTACCTGGAGGCGGTCGGCGAGGTCGACGTGGTCTTCGACTCCTCTTCGCAGGGCACCGCCTCACTGCGGGTGCTGCGGCCGGGCGGCGTGCTCGTCTCGATCATGGAGCACTGGAACACCGCGCTCGCCGCCGAGGTGGAGGCCGCCGGGCGCCGGTTCGCGGGTATCTCGGTGGAGCCGGACTACGCCTCGCTGGAGGCGATCGCCAAGCTGGTCGACGAGGGCCGGATCCGGCCGCACATCGCCGACACCTTCCCGCTGGAGGAGGCGGGCAAGGCCCACGAGCTGATCGCCTCGGGGCGGACCCAGGGCAAGATCGTCCTCACCGTCGCCTGAGCCCGGGCTTCTAGGCTGCGGACATGCGTCACCTGACCGGGGAGAACACGTGGACATCCTGACCGAGGCGTTGAGCTCGATGCGGACGGGGCAGCCCACCTCCGTCCGCACCGAGGGGCGGGCGCCCTGGGGGCTGCGTCTTCCCCCGGTCGCGGGCGCCGGGTTCCACGTGGTGCTGTACGGAACGTGCTGGCTGGTCCCGCTGGACGACGCCCCCGGGCTGGCGCCGGTCGCGCTCAGCCCGGGGGACGTGGTCTTCCTGCGGGACGGTCGCGGCCACATCCTCGCCGACCACCCGGACACCCCGGCCGTCCCGGAACGGCCGGACCAGTTCCGGCCGAGCCTGCCGATCGGCACGGTCTCCATCGGCGGCGACGGGCCGCGCACCAGCCTGCTGTGCGGCAACTACCACCTGGACCAGGGGCGCCCGCACCCCTTGGTGCGCCAGCTGCCGGAGATCATCCACCTGCCGACCCGGCACGGCCGGCACCCCGAACTCAGCGCGGCCGTGCAGCTGTTGGGCGCCGAGCTGGAGAACCCCAGGATCGGCTCGACCGGTATCGTCCCGGCCCTGATCGACTCGTTGCTCCTCTACATCCTGCGGGCGTGGTTCGAGGACCGGCCTGCGGCGACGGCCGCCGGCTGGGCGGCGGCCCTCGGCGACGCGGCCGTCGCCCCGGCGCTCACCGCCATCCACGAGGCGCCGTCCACCGCGTGGACGGTGGAGTCCCTGGCGGGCCGCGTGGGCCTCTCCCGGGCGGCCTTCGCCCGCCGCTTCACCCACCTCGTCGGCGAGCCGCCCATGGCCTACCTCACCCGGTGGCGGATGACCACGGCCGCCCGGCTGCTGCGCGAGTCCGAGGCCCCGCTCACCACCGTCGCCGCCCAGACCGGTTACGGCTCGGAGTACGCCTTCGCCAAGGCGTTCAAGCGCGAGTACGGGCAGGCCCCCGGCGGCTACCGCCGCGAGGCCCGCACGGCGTAGGGCCTGCCCGCCGGGGCCCCCGCCGGGCGCGCCGGAACGGGGGCGGCGGAACGGGGGCGGCGGAACGGGGGTGGCGGCCTCCCGCCCGGGCGCCGCAGTCCCCCCGCGCGCCCGGACGGTGCGGCTCGGCGAACGGTGCGGCTCAGACCCTGCCGAACAGCTCGATGTACTGCGCGGTGAACAGGTCGCCGCCCTTGTACTGGGCGACCGTGGCCGCCGGGGCGAAGAACGGCCCGTCGGGTCCGGGCAGCTGGCCGACACCGCCCCGCGGGCCCAGCGGCACCAGCATCGCCGCGTGGGACAGCGGCTGGTAGACCGCCTCGGCCGGCTCGCCCTTCAGCTGGGCGAGGATGTTCCGCGCCACCACCTCGGCGTGCCGGCCCGCGTTGCCCGCCATCTTGGGCTCGGCGACGTCCGTGAGGTCGCCGACCGCGTACACGTGCGGGTGGCCTTCGACGGCGAGGGTCTCGCCGACCCGGACCTGGCCCAGCTCGGTGCGCTCCAGCAGCAGGCCGTCGGCGAGGTAGTCGCTGTTGACCCGCACGCCGTACGCGCGGAACCAGATGTCGGCGGTGATCTCCGCGCCGTCCGTGGTGGCGACGGTGAACTCCCCGGCCCGGCCCGGTTCGGTGGCGGGCTGCCCGGCGAGGCCGGTGCCCAGGCGAAGCCGCACGCCCAGCTCGTCCAGCTGCCGGTGCAGGTCCTCGCGCACCTCGGGCAGGAAGGCCGGGAGCAGCCGGTCGGCCGGGTCGAGGACGGTGACGTCCTTCGTCGGCCAGACCTCCTTGATCTCGCCGGCGAGCTCCAGCCCGACCGGTCCGGCGCCGACGATCAGGACCCGGGCGGCGGCGGCCAGTTCCTTGTGGGTCCCGTGGAGGTGCTCCAGCGCCTCGCCGGCGGAGTCGGCGGTGGGCTTGGCCGGGTAGGCGTAGGTCGAGCCGGTGGCGAGCACCAGGTAGTCGGCCTCGACGCGTCGGCCGGAGGCCAGGGTGACGCCGCCGGGGTCCACCGAGGCGGCACGGTCGCGGATCACCTCGCCCCGGGCGAGCAGCGTGTCGTACGGGAAGAAGATGTTGCCCGCCCAGTCGGGCCGGACGAGCGCCCGCAGCGACCCGACGGCGTTGACGAAGGCGTCGCGCGGGTCGATCAGGACGACGTCGGCCTCGGCGTCGAGCGCCTTGGCCACCGCGGTTCCCCCGTACCCTCCGCCGACCACTACAACGGTACGACTCATGTCCCTTGCCCCCAAGCAGAAAAGAGTTGCAGTTCGCTCCACGAACATATTAGTTCGTTTCGCGAACTGCAACCCCTTCCGGCGAAAAGCCGGGCCTCAGCACGTGTGGCCGGCGCACCCCCCGACGCCTACGCCCGACTCTCCGAAGACCGCGGGCACCTTGTTGTCCAGCACCACCCGGCCGAGCAGGTCGGTGAGCACCTCCCGCTCGCCGGGGGCCAGGCCGTCCGGCAGCGCCTCGATCCGGCGGCAGGTCTCGGTGTGGAACTCCTCGGCCAGCACGGCACCCTCGGGCGTCAGCGCGACCCGCACCGCGCGCGCGTCCTCCGCGCAGCTCTCCCGCCGCACCAGACCGTTGCGCTCGGTGCGGTCGACCAGGCCGGTGAGGCTCGACTTGGCCAGCCGCAGGACCGACCCGAGCTCACCCATCACGAACGACCGCGCCATCAGCACGCAGAGCAGCTGACCCTGCTGCGGCGTGATCCCGTGGTCCCGCGCGGACTCCGTGTACACCGTGTCCACCAGGAACGCCGTCCGCACCAGCGCCCCCACGATCCCGATCCGGTCGTCATCACTCTTGTCCACCCGCCCAGACTAGCAGTCGGGCACCTTACAATTCGCGGTACGAACTATCCGTGACGCAGCCCGCCGCGTCCGAGAATGACCGCATGACCAGAGTCCACGCCGCCGAACGGCACGCCTGGTTGCCGGCCCGCGCGTAGAGCCTCACCCCTCCGTCGGGGTGGAGGATCGAGGCCACCGGCGACGAGATCATCATGACGGCCGGCCGTCCGTGATCCACCAGCGGAACCTGCTGCTCGTCCGCCGCCGGTCCGACGCCCGCCGCCCCGCCGATCCGATGCCCCGCGGGAACACCGACCTCGCCTCGCCCCGCACCGGCAAGCTCCGCAGTCCCGACCTCACCTACGTCCCGATCGCCACCGTCGAGCCGGGCGGCAACCACGTGCCCGCCGAACTGCTCCGCCACCCGTCGGCCCGACGGCCGCGAGGCCGGGACCGCCGCCCTACCGCTTCTCGCCGACGCCCGCCCAGATGCCCACCTGGGAGTCGGTGGACTGCTCGGGCCCGTCGGGGCGCCAGAGCGGCGCGGTGACCAGGCCGGGCTCGGCCAGGTCCAGGCCGTCGAAGAAGCGCAGCACCTGCGCGCGGCTGCGCATGGTCAGCTGTGCGGTGGCGCTGCGGTAGACGGCCGGGCCGCGGGAGGCGTCGACGTCGGGGGTGAAGTCGAGAGTGCCGTGCGAGAGGACGAGGCGGCTGCCGGCCGGCAGCGCGTCCACGAGGGTGCGCACGATGCCGTACGGGTCGCGCTCCTCGTCGACGAAGTGCAGCACGGCGACGAGCAGCAGGCCGATCGGCTCCCCGGAGTCGAGCGCCCTGCGCACCTCGGGGGTCGCCAGGATCGCCGCGGGGTCACGCAGGTCGGCCTGGACCACGGAGGTGCTCCCGGCGGCGGTTCCGCTCAGCAGGGCGCGCCCGTGGACCAGCACGATCGGATCGTTGTCCAGGTAGACCACCCGCGCGTCGGGGTTCACCGCCTGGGCGATCTCGTGCGTGTTGCCGGCGCTCGGGATCCCGGTGCCGACGTCGACGAACTGCCGGATGCCCTCGGTGGCGAGCTGTCGCACGGCGCGGCCGAGGAAGGCCCGGTTGGCGACGGCGCTGATCCGCACCAGCGGGCTGATCGCGAGGACCTTCTCCGCGGCCGCGCGGTCGGCGGGGAAGTTGTCCTTGCCCCCGAGGTAGTAGTCGTACATCCGGGCGGGGTGCGGGATCTCCGGACGGAGGTCGGTGGGCGGGCGGGCCTCGTCGCCCTCACCGCCGACGAGCCAGTCCCGGCCGATCTCCTGATAGTCGGTCATCCCCGATACCCCCTGGGTCCGTTCCGGTCATATGCCGGGCAGCATAGGGCATCTGCCGTACACCTACGGAAACAAGGTGGAACCCGGCCGTCCGCCCGCCACGGCGGGGGGACGGCCGGGCCCGTACGGCCGCACCGGCCGCGGCGCCTCAGAACGGGAAGCGGCTGCGTCCGTGCTGGATCGAGATCCACTTCACCGTGGTGAACGCGTCGACCGTGGACTCGCCGTTGAGCCGGCCGACGCCCGAGTTCTTCTCCCCGCCGAAGGGCACGATCGCCTCGTCCGCGATCGTGCCGTCGTTGACGTGGATCATGCCGGTCTCGATCCGCTGCGCCACCCGCACGCCGCGCTCGACGTCGGCGGTGTGCACCGCGCCGCTGAGCCCGAACGGGGTGTCGTTGGCGATCCGCACCGCCTCGTCCTCGCCGTCGAACGGCACCACCAGCACCACCGGCCCGAACAGCTCGCGCCGCAGGATCGGCGCGTCGGCCGGCAGGTCGCCGAGGACGACCGGGTCCATCAGGCTGCCGTTGGTCTCGCCGCGCAGCAGCGCCGTGGCGCCGGCGGCGAGCGCCTGGTCGACCTCGGCCCCGATGGCGGCAGCCTGGACGGGGTTGATCAGCGGGCCGATCTGGGTGGCCGGGTCCTTGGGGTCGCCGACCTTCAGGCCGGCGACCTTGGCGACGAACCTGGCGGTGAACTCCTCCGCCACGCTGCGGTCGACGAGGATCCGGTTGGCGGCCATGCAGACCTGGCCCTGGTGGGCGAAGCGGCTGAACACGGCGGCGGCGACCGCGTAGTCGAGGTCGGCGTCGTCCAGCACGATCAGCGCGCTGTTGCCGCCCAGCTCCAGCACGGTCCGCTTGAAGTGCGAGGCGGCGACGGTGGCGACGTGCCGGCCGACCTTGTCGGAGCCGGTGAAGGAGATCACCTTCGGCACCGGGTGCTCGATGAACGCGTCGCCGATCTCGGCGATGTCCGTGACCACGACGTTGAACAGGCCGGCCGGCAGGCCCGCCTCCTCGAAGATCTTGGCGAGCAGGGTGCCGCCGACCACCGGGGTCTCCTGGTGCGGCTTGAGCACCACGCCGTTGCCGAGCGCCAGCGCGGGCGCCACGGCCTTGATCGAGAGGAACAGCGGGAAGTTGAACGGGCTGATCACGCCGACCACGCCGACCGGCAGGCGGTAGAGCCGGTTCTCCTTGCCGTCGACCGGCGAGGGCAGCAGCCGGCCCTCGGCGCGCAGCGCCAGCTGCATCGCCTCGCGCAGCATGTCCTTGGTGAGGGCGAGTTCGAACCCGGCCTTGAGCGCGGTGCCGCCGAGCTCGACCATGATGGCCTCGGTGATCTCCTGCTCGCGCTCCTCGACGATCCGCAGCGCGCGCTCGAAGACCAGCCGGCGGGCGTACGGGTTGGTGGCCGCCCACTCCTTCTGCGCCCGTTCGGCGGCCCGGTACGCCTGGTCGACCTCGTCGACGGTGGCGACCGTGACGGTGGCGATCTTGTCACCGGTGAACGGGTCGACGTCGACGATGTCCCAGGAGCCGCTGCCATTGCGCCACTCGCCGTCGATGTACTGCAGCGCCAACTCGGAAAGGTACGACATCTAAGTCCCTCTCGTGCCGATTCGTGAACGCCCGCGAGCAGTTCGCGATCAGATCTGATCGAGGCTCATCGTACTGAGCGTCTACAGCTCTTGGCGTACGGAGCGAAGAAGTTCCCGTGTCCGGTCGAGGGAGAGACTGTCGGCCAGCAGGCCGTCCATCGCACCGGCGTACTCGGCCACCTCGGCCGGCTTGTCCAGGTAGAGCGCGGTGGTGAACTGCTCCAGGTAGACGATGTCGGGGAGGTCCTGGTCGTCGAAGGTCAGCACGGAGAACGCGCCGCCCTCCGCCCGCAGGCCGCCGAACCCCAGCGGCATCACCTGGAGCACCACGTTGGGCAGTTCGGTCAGCTCCAGCAGCCGGTCGACCTGGGCCCGCATCAGCTCCGGCCCGCCCCAGGGGCGACGCAGCACGGCCTCGTCCAGCACCGCGAGCAGCCGGGGCGACTGCTCGGCGGTCAGCACCGCCTGCCGCTTGAGCCGCACCTCCACCCGGCGCTCGATCTCCTCCGCCTCGGTGACGTGCCCGCCGTGGGTGATCACCGCCCGCGCGTAGTCGGCGGTCTGCAGCAGCCCGTGCACGAACTGGACCTCGTAGCTGCGGATCAGGGTGGCCGCCTCCTCCAGCCCCAGGTAGTTCTGGAACCAGCCCGGCAGGACGTCCCCGTACCCCTGCCACCAGGAGGTGGCGTTGGCGGCGCGGACCAGCCCCAGTACCGAGGCCCGTTCCTGCTCCGCCTCGACGCCGTACAGCGTCAGCAGGTCGGCGACGTCGCGCTCCTTGAAGCCGACCCGGCCGAGCTCCATCCGGCTGATCTTCGACTCGGAGGCCCGGATCGAGTACCCGGCCTCCTCGCGGCTGACTCCCCTCGCCTCCCGGAGCCGGCGCAGCTGTGACCCCAGCAGCAGACGCCGCACCGTGGCACCGCCGCCCGCCTGAGTCGCACTCATCGCCTCAACCTCCGCACCTCGCGCAGCCCCCCGGCCGTCGGCCGCAGTCTTCCATCAGGGACCGACAAACAACAGTCCTCGGTACGCCCCCGCGAACAGCCCGCCCGACGCGGTCCCCGGTGACCCGGCCGCCGTCGGCTTCGCGCCCGGGGCCGACCTGCCGCCCGGACACGCGCGGTAGTTGTCCCGTAGCTGCTCGGATTGCACTCTAGCCGTCGGACGGCCCTCTGGACATCCCCGGATCCCGGTCACCGCAAGCGTTCCAGCCGCATCAGGGCGGGAACGGCGGCCAGGCTCAGGACGAGCAGGAAGATCCAGGGCAGCGCGGTGCCGTGGCCGAGGAGGAGGGTGAGGAGTCCGGGGGCGACGGCCTGGCCGAGGTTCCAGGAGAGCTGGTAGACGGCGAGGTAGCGGCCGCGGCGGGCCGGGTCGGCGAGCGAGACGGAGAGTTCCTCGGCGTAGGGGGTGGAGACGGTCTCGGCGAGGTTGTAGACGGCCATCGCCAGGTAGAGGCCGGCCAGGACGGCCCAGCCGGGGGCGGCGGCCACGGCGGCGAAGAGGCCGAAGGCGACGGCGTTGAGCAGCGCGCCGGCCGCCACCACCCGGGTCGGCCGGAACCGTTCCAGCCGGCGGGCGACGGCGCTCTGGGTGAGCACCACCTGGACGCCGTTGAGGACGAGCAGCGAGCCGGCCACCCAGGCCTCCCGGTGCAGGCCCTCGACCAGGTAGACGGCCAGCAGCATGCTGATGATCATCGAGCCGAAGACGAAGGTGAGGTTGACGGCCACCAGCAGCAGGTACCGCCGGTCCCGGAGCACCGCCCGGTAGCCGCCGCGCTCGCGGGCGGCGGGCGCCGCGCCCCGGTCCGCCCCCGCGGCCCCGTCCGGGCCCCTCCCCGGGGCCGCAGCGGCCGCCGGGCGCCAGGAGGCCAGCATGGCCGAGGCCAGGGCGAAGCTGACCGCGTTGAGCACCACCAGCGCCCGCAGCCCGCCCGTGCCGCCCCCGGCCACCAGGACGGCGCCCAGGGCCCCGCCGAGCCCCATCCCGGTGTTGCGCAGGGTCTGGACGAGCGCGAACCAGCGGGTCCGCTCGCCCTCGGCCGAGGCGAGCACCACCAGCCCGCTGCTGGACGTCCAGTAGCCGACGTGCCCGATCTGGGCCAGCAGGCAGACCAGCACGATCTGCCACAGCTGCCCGGCGACCAGGTAGCCCGCGAAGGCGACGGCGGAGAGTGCGTTGCCGCAGACGGCCGTGGTCCGGGCGCCGTAACGGTCGATCAGCGGGCCGACGACGATCGCGGTGGGCAGCGCCAGCAACCGGGCGGCGGAGACGGCGGCGCCGATCGCCGGCACGGTGAGGGAGGTGGTGCGGGCGAAGTAGACGAGGGTGAAGGCGAGGATCAGACCGGTGCCGAGGCTGTCCACGAGGTGGGCGGCGATCAGCCGGTGGCGGCCGGTGGTGACGGGGAGTCCGAGGCGGTCCCGGAGTGCGACAGGCGCAACGGTGGTGGTCATGGGCCGAGCCTTTCGGCGATGATCGACCGCGCCCAGAGATTCGACCCTGCTCGAATCCTCGCCGCTCGCTCCCCGCTCCCCGCCGGAGGACCTCGTGCTCACCCTGGACTTCTCCGCCCAGGACGTCGCCGCCACCCGGTTCGCGTGCTCGCGCCTCCTGGAGGTGGTGACCAGCGTCCAGGTCCTCAAGGACCCGGGCGCCAAGGCCGTCCACCTGCCGTGGGTGCGCCGCACCCGCGAGCGGCTGGCCGCGGCCGGCGTCCGCCACGACCTGCTCTCCCAGCTCGTCCCGATGCCGGCCTGGCACCTGCCCGGCTTCCTCATCCCGATGCCGTCCGCCACCGCGCCCGACCTGGAGACCGAGCTGGCCCTCCTGGCCTCCACCACGCCCGCCGCCGTCCGCACCGGCCTCGCCCCGCTGGCCGAACCGCTGCCCCCGCTGGTCGCCGCACTGCGGGCCGACCCCGGGGCCGGCATCGCCCGGCTGGTGGCCGAGGTCCGGGCGTACTGGGCGGTGGCCGTCGCGCCGTACTGGCCCCGCATCGAGCGGCTGGCGGAGGGCGAGATCCTGTACCGGGCGCGGCGGATGGCGGCGGCGGGGCCGGCGGCGCTGTTCGAGGGGCTGCACCACAAGGTGAGCTGGCGGGACGGCCGGCTGACGCTGGCCCAGCGCCGCTACGACATCGAGGAGCGGCTGGACGCGGGCCGGGGGCTGGTGCTGGTCCCGTGCGCGTTCATCTGGCCCGGCATGGTCTGGCAGAGCGGGAACGCCGGCCAGCCCGGCCTGGTCTACCCGCCCCGGGGCGTGGCCACGCTCTGGGAGACCACCGGCCCCACCGTCCCCGAGGGGCTGGCCCGGGTCATCGGCCGCACCCGCGCCCGGCTGCTCGCCGAACTCGCCGCGCCCGCCTCCACCACCGAGCTGGCCGCCCGGACCGGCCTCTCCCCCGCCAACGTCTCCCACCACCTCACGGCCCTGCGCGGGGCCGGCCTCACCGCCCGGCACCGCACCGGCCGCACGGTGCTGTACGCCCGCACCGAGGCGTCCGAACTCCTGCTGGACGGCCGCTAGCCGACGCGACCACGGCGACGGCCGGACCGCCGTGCGGGAGCCGGACCGCCGTGCGGGGGCACCGCCGCGCGGGAACGCACAGCGGCGCCTGCCCTCTGACTGGTCGGGGAGAGGGCAGGCGCCAGGGACCGCGGTGGCCCGGCGACTCTGGCGGGATGCGGCTCGGTGCAACCCGGCGATGCGGCGCCGGGCGGTTCAGGGGTGCGTCAGACCACCAGCGGGCGGTCGGTCGGCCGGATCGGGGCGGGCAGCGGGGTCTTGCCGCCCAGGTACGCGTCCACGGCCGCGGCGGCCGAACGGCCCTCCGCGATGGCCCAGACGATCAGGGACTGGCCACGCCCGGCGTCGCCGCAGACGTACACGCCATCGACGTTGGTGGCGAAACGACCGTCACGGGCAACATTACCCCGTGCGTCGAGGTCCACGCCCAGCTGCTCGACCAGGCCGTTCTTCACGTCGGTGCCGGTGAAGCCCATGGCCAGGGTGACCAGCTGCGCCGGGAGGGCCCGCGCGCTGCCGGGAACCTGCTCGAACTTCCCGTCCCTGAACTCCACCTCGACGAGGTGCAGCTCCTGCACGTTGCCGTCCTCGTCACCGCTGAAGTGGGTGGTGGAGACGGAGTAGATCCGCTCGCCGCCCTCCTCGTGCGCGGAGGTGACCTTGTAGGTCATCGGCATGGTCGGCCAGGGCTGGTTGCCGGGGCGGTCCTCGCCGGGCCGCGGCATGATCTCCAGCTGGGTGACGGAGGCCGCGCCCTGCCGGTGGGCGGTGCCGACGCAGTCGGCGCCGGTGTCGCCGCCGCCGATGACGACGACGTGCTTGCCCTTGGCGCTGATCGGGGCCTCGACGAAGTCGCCCTCCTGCACCTTGTTGGCCAGCGGCAGGTACTCCATGGCCTGGTGGACGCCCTTGAGCTCGCGCCCGGGCACCGGCAGGTCACGGGCGGTGGTCGCACCGGCGGCGACGACGACGGCGTCGAAGCGCTCGCGCAGCTGCTGCCCGGTGATGTCCTCGCCCACGTGCACGCCGGTGCGGAACCGGGTGCCCTCCGCCCGCATCTGCTCGACGCGGCGGTTGATGTGGCGCTTCTCCATCTTGAACTCGGGGATGCCGTAGCGCAGCAGGCCGCCGATCCGGTCGGCCCGCTCGTACACCACGACGGTGTGCCCGGCCCGGGTGAGCTGCTGGGCGGCGGCCAGGCCGGCCGGCCCGGAGCCGACCACGGCGACCGTCTTGCCGGAGAGCCGCTCCGGGATCTGGGCGGTGACGCCGCCCCGGTCCCAGGCCTTGTCGATGATGGTGACCTCGACGTTCTTGATGGTCACCGCGTCCTGGTTGATGCCGAGGACGCACGCCGACTCGCACGGCGCCGGGCAGAGGCGACCGGTGAACTCCGGGAAGTTGTTGGTCGCGTGCAGACGCTCGATGGCACCGGACCACTCGTCCCGGTAGGCGAGGTCGTTCCACTCGGGGATGAGGTTCCCGAGCGGGCAGCCGTTGTGGCAGAACGGGATGCCGCAATCCATGCAGCGGCCGGCCTGCTTGGTGATGATCGGCAGGAGGCTGCGTTCGACGTAGACCTCGTTCCAGTCCCGCAGACGGACGTCCACGGGACGGCGCTCGGCCAGCTGCTTGGGCGTGGTCAGGAAGCCCTTGGGGTCAGCCATGTGCCGCCTCCATCATCTTGCGAGTGGTCTCGGCCTCGGAGAGGCCATCGCGCTCAGCGGCGTCCTTGGCGGCGAGCACTGCCTTGTAGTCGGTCGGCATGATCGTGGAGAAGCGGGAGACACCGCTGCCCCAGTCCGCCAGGAGCTCGGCGGCGACGGTGGAGCCGGTCTCCTCGTAGTGCTGCTGCACGGTCTCGCGCAGCCAGTCCCGGTCGGCGGCGGTGGGGGCCTCGATGCCCACCATGCCGTCGTTGACGTTGGCCGGCCGCAGGTCGAGCACGTAGGCGATGCCGCCGGACATGCCGGCCGCCAGGTTGCGCCCGGTCTCACCGAGGACGACGACCCGCCCGCCGGTCATGTACTCCAGGCCGTGGTCGCCCACGCCCTCGACGACCAGGGTGGCGCCCGAGTTGCGGACGGCGAACCGCTCACCGGCCTTGCCGCGCAGGTGGATCCGGCCGCTGGTGGCGCCGTAGCCGATGGTGTTGCCGGCGATGACGTGGTTCTGCGCGTCGTTGCCGATGGCGGCGGCGTCGCGGGCCGGGCGGACCACGATCACACCGCCCGACAGGCCCTTGCCGACGTAGTCGTTGGCGTCGCCCTCCAGCCGGAGCGTGATGCCGCGGGGCACGAAGGCGCCGAAGGACTGGCCGGCCGAGCCGGTGAAGGTGACGTCGATGGTCCCCTCCGGCAGGCCCTCACCGCGGTACCGCTTGGTCACGTGGTGGCCGAGCATGGTGCCGACGGTCCGGTTGACGTTGCGGATCGGCAGCTGGATGCGGACGGCGTCGCCGTTCTCCAGGGCGTCCTGCGCCAGGTCGATCAGCTGGTTGTCGAGCGCCTTGTCGAGCGCGTGGTCCTGCGTGGTGGTGCGGTGGAGCGAGGCGCCCTCGGGCAGCGCGGGGACGTGGAAGAGCGGGGCCAGGTCGAGCCCGGCGGCCTTCCAGTGGTCGACCGCGGCCTGTGCGTTGATGTGCTCGGCGTGGCCGACGGCCTCCTCGATCGTGCGGAAGCCCAGCTCGGCCAGGATCTCCCGGACCTCCTCGGCGATGAATTCGAAGAAGTTGACCACGAACTCGGGCTTGCCGGAGAACCGCTCGCGGAGCACCGGGTTCTGGGTGGCGACGCCGACCGGGCAGGTGTCCAGGTGGCAGACGCGCATCATGATGCAGCCGGAGACGACCAGCGGAGCGGTCGCGAAGCCGAACTCCTCCGCGCCGAGCAACGCGGCGATGACGACGTCGCGGCCGGTCTTCAGCTGGCCGTCGGTCTGGACGACGATGCGGTCGCGCAGACCGTTGAGCAGCAGGGTCTGCTGGGTCTCGGCGAGGCCGAGCTCCCAGGGACCACCGGCGTGCTTCAGCGAGGTGAGCGGCGAGGCGCCGGTGCCGCCGTCGTGGCCGGAGACCAGGACCACGTCCGCGTGCGCCTTGGAGACGCCGGCCGCGACCGTGCCGACGCCGACCTCGGAGACCAGCTTCACGTGGATGCGGGCCGCCGGGTTGGCGTTCTTGAGGTCGTGGATCAGCTGCGCCAGGTCCTCGATCGAGTAGATGTCGTGGTGCGGCGGCGGCGAGATCAGACCGACACCCGGAGTGGAGTGCCGGGTCTTGGCGACCCACGGGTAGACCTTGTGGCCGGGCAGCTGACCGCCCTCGCCGGGCTTGGCGCCCTGGGCCATCTTGATCTGGATGTCGTCCGCGTTGACCAGGTACTCGGAGGTGACGCCGAACCGGCCGGAGGCGACCTGCTTGATCGCCGAACGGCGCTCCGGGTCGTACAGGCGGTCCGGGTCCTCGCCGCCCTCACCGGTGTTGGACTTGGCGCCGAGGCGGTTCATCGCGATCGCCAGGGTCTCGTGCGCCTCCAGGGAGATCGAGCCGTACGACATGGCGCCGGTGGAGAACCGCTTGACGATCTCGGAGACCGGCTCGACCTCGTCGACGGAGATCGGGGTGCGGCCGAGGCCGTCCAGCCGGAACAGGCCGCGCAGCGTCATCAGCCGCTCGGACTGCTCGTTCACCCGGTCCGTGTACTGCTTGAAGATGTCGTACCGGCGGTTGCGGGTGGAGTGCTGGAGCCGGAACACGGTGTCCGGGTCGAACAGGTGCGGCTCGCCCTCGCGGCGCCACTGGTACTCGCCGCCGATGTCCAGCGCGCGGTGCGCGGCGGGGATGCCGGAGGCCGGGTACGCCTTGGCGTGCCGGGCGGCGGTCTCGCGGGCGATCTCGTCCAGGCCGATGCCGCCGAGCTTGGTGGTGGTGCCGGCGAAGTAGCCGTTCACCAGCTCCTGGGAGAGGCCGATCGCCTCGAAGACCTGGGCGCCGCGGTAGGAGGCGACGGTGGAGATGCCCATCTTGGACATCACCTTCAGCACGCCCTTGCCGAGCGCCTTGATCAGGTTCTTGATCGCCTTCTCGGACTCGACGCCCTCGATGAAGACGCCCTGGGCGACGAGGTCCTCGACCGACTCCATGGCCAGGTACGGGTTGACCGCGCCGGCGCCGTAGCCGATCAGCAGGGCGACGTGGTGCACCTCGCGGACGTCGCCGGCCTCGACCAGCAGCGACACCTGGGTGCGCTGCTTGGTGCGGATCAGGTGGTGGTGGATGGCCGAGGTGAGCAGCAGCGAGGGGATCGGGGCGTGCTCGGCGTCCGAGTGCCGGTCGGAGAGCACGATGATCCGGGCGCCGTCGGCGATCGCGGCGTCGGCCTCGGCGGCGATCGCGGCGAGCCGGGCGGCCAGGCCCTCGCCTGCGCTGGAGACCTTGTACAGGCCGGACAGCGTGACGGCCTTGAGGCCGGGCTGGTCGCCGTCGGCGTTGATGTGGACCAGCTTGGCCAGCTCGTCGTTGTCGATCACCGGGAAGGTGATGCCGACGGAGCGGCAGGCGGCGGCCTCGGCGGCCAGCAGGTTGCCCTCGGGGCCGAGGTTGGAGAGCAGGGAGGTGACCAGCTCCTCGCGGATGGCGTCCAGCGGCGGGTTGGTGACCTGCGCGAAGAGCTGCACGAAGTAGTCGAACAGCAGGCGGGGCTTCTCGCTCAGCGCGGCGATCGGCGAGTCGGTGCCCATCGAGCCGAGCGCCTCGCCGCCGGTCCTGGCCATCGGCGCGAGGATGACGCGCAGCTCCTCCTCGGTGTAGCCGAAGGTCTGCTGGCGGCGGGTGACCGAGGCGTGGGTGTGCGCGATGTGCTCGCGCTCGGGGAGCTTGGCGAGCTGGATCTGGCCGGCCTCGACCCACTCCGCGTAGGGGTGCTCGGAGGCCAGCGCCGACTTGATCTCCTCGTCGTCGACGATGCGGTGCTCGGCGGTGTCGACGAGGAACATCTTGCCGGGCTGCAGCCGGCCCTTCCGGACGACCTTCTCCTGGTCGATGTCGAGCACGCCGACCTCGGAGGAGAGGACGACCAGGCCGTCCTCGGTGATCCAGTACCGGGCCGGGCGCAGACCGTTGCGGTCCAGCACGGCGCCGATCTGGGTGCCGTCGGTGAAGGTGACGCAGGCCGGGCCGTCCCAGGGCTCCATCAGGTTGGAGTGGTACTGGTAGAACGCACGGCGGGCCGGCTCCATGGTGGCGTGGTTCTCCCACGCCTCCGGGATCATCATCAGCACCGAGTGCGGCAGCGACCGGCCGCCGAGGTGGAGCAGCTCCAGGACCTCGTCGAAGGAGGCCGAGTCGGAGTGGTCCGGGGTGCAGATCGGGAAGATCCGCCCGAGGTCGCCGGGGATCAGGTCGGTGGCGAGCTGGGACTCCCGGGCGGTCATCCAGTTCCGGTTGCCCTTGACCGTGTTGATCTCGCCGTTGTGCGCGACGAAGCGGTACGGGTGGGCGAGCGGCCAGCTCGGGAAGGTGTTGGTGGAGAAGCGCGAGTGCACCAGACCGAGCGCGGAGGCGTAGAGCCGGTCCGACAGGTCGGGGAAGAAGGGCTCCAGCTGGCCGGTGGTCAGCATGCCCTTGTAGACGACGGTGCGGGCGGAGAGCGAGGGGAAGTAGACACCGGCCTCACGCTCGGAGCGCTTGCGGACGACGAAGGCGATCCGGTCGAGGACGATGCCCTCGACGCCGTCCTTGCTCAGGAAGATCTGCCGGAAGCGCGGCATCACGCTGCGGGCGGTGGCGCCCAGCAGGTCCGGGGTGACCGGGACGTCGCGCCAGCCGAGGACGGTCAGGCCCTCCTCGGCGGCGATGGTCTCGATCTGCGCGACGGCGGCCGCGTCGGCGGCGTCCTCGTCGGGCAGGAAGGCGATGCCGACCGCGTAGGCGCCGGCCGCCGGGAGCTCGAAGGAGGTCCTGGCGCGCAGGAAGGCGTCCGGGACCTGGGTGAGGATGCCCGCACCGTCGCCGGAGTCCGGCTCGGCGCCGGTCGCACCGCGGTGCTCCAGGTTGCGCAGGACGGTCAGCGCCTGCTCGACGACGGTGTGGTCGGCGATGCCGGTCAGCGTGGCGACGAAACCGACGCCACAGGCGTCGTGCTCGTTTCGCGGGTCGTACAGGCCCTGAGCAGCAGGTCGCGCATCCGGAACGAGCGCGTACGGCGGGCGCGCGGCGCCGACCTGGGGCTCGTTGGCGGAGTGCATGGATGCAGACAGCATCGGCTCTCCCGTCGTCGTCTTTCGAAGCTGGTGCAGTAGGGACGACGTTGGCCCTGATGCGATTTCATGCAAGTTACATGATGCCCAAGAACCCGGGTAGCGGAATATCGAGTCCACATCGCGGACTGATCCGCAGGTCAAGGGTGCAATGAGAGGACGTGCAGCAGCGCACGTACCGACGATTGTGCCCGGCGTTCGGCGGCCCGAAACAGGGGCGAAACCCGCACGCCACAGAGGCCGATCATGGCCGCCTGCGAATCCATCCCCGGAGTCGATCCCAGGATGCGAATCGTCGGACCCCGAGCCCGAATGGTGAGACTAGGCAAGGTCGCATCCGGACTTCATGTGCGGAACGTCACGCAGTCGTCCGCATAATCATGCACACTTCCGTACCATCCTACGGCGCCGCCCGCACACCCGCCCAGCCCTCGGGCCGGCCCGACCGGGCCGGCCGAGCGGCCCCCGGCGGGCCCGTCAGCCGACCTGCCCGCCGATCAGCCACCCCAGCAGGTACGTCACCCCGGCCGCCGCCCCGCCCAGCACCAGCTGCCGCAGCCCGCTGAACCACCAGCTGCGCGCCGTCACCCGGGCCACCACCGCCCCGCAGGCGAACAGCCCGGCCGCCGACAGCAGCAGGGCCGGCAGCAGCGAGGTCGCACCGAGCAGGTAGGGCAGCAGCGGCAGCAGCGCACCGGCCGCGAAGCAGACGAACGAGGACCCGGCCGCCACCCACGGCGAGGGCAGGTCGTTGGGGTCGACGCCCAGCTCCTCCCGGGCGTGTATCTCCAGCGTCCGGTCCGGGTCCGCCGAGAGCTGCCGGGCCACCTCGCGGGCCAGCGCCGGATCGACCCCGCGCTCGACGTACAGCTGCGCCAGTTCGGCCAGCTCGCCGTGCGGGTTGCGGCGCAGCTCCAGCCGCTCAGCCTCGATCTCGGCCTGGACCAGCTCGCGCTGGGAGGCGACTGAGGTGTACTCCCCCGCCGCCATCGAGCAGGCACCGGCCGCCAGGCCCGCCAGACCGGTGAGCACCACGGTGCCGCCGGAGACGGCGCCGCCGACGACGCCGGTCATCAGGGCGACGTTGGAGACCAGCCCGTCCATCGCGCCGAACACGGCCGGTCGCAGCCAGCCGCCGTTCACGTCGCGGTGGTGCCCGGCGGCGGGGATCCGGGGGTGGTGCCCGGCCTCGGGGTCGAGGGTGGTCGCGCTCACGGTACTCCGGCCTCCATACGGTCGAATGATCGTCAGTTCGGCTGACGAATCGACCGTAGCCCTCCTGAGCTGGGCATTTCCAGCAAAGCAAGGCTGTCCGAACAAAGCTCCGGCCGCCCTCGCGCAGGGTGCGGAGGGCGGCCGGAGTCGATGAACGTCGCAGGTCAGGCGGGGTTCCTGGCGCCCTTCTCCAACCTGTCGAGCTTCTCGGCGAGCGTGTCGGCCGATCCCGCGCCGGGCCTGTCCTCCGACTTGGCGTCGGACGTCGAGCCGGACGTCGAGCCGGGCTTCGAGCCGGTCCTCCCGTCCGACGGCTGGCCGGACGCACCCTCCGACTCCTCGTCCACGGCCGGGTCCGGGTCCGGGTCCGTCACGGCCGCCGCGGACGCCGAGTCGGGCGCCGTCGGGTCGATGCTCGCGGGGTCCTCGCGGCCGGGCCGCTTCTTCCCCACGATCACGAAGTAGGCGACGGCCCCCACGAAGACCACGACCGCGACCCAGCCGTTGAGCCGCAGGCCGAGCACGTGGTGCGCGTCGTCGATCCGCAGGTACTCGGTCCAGAACCGGCCCACCGTGTACCCGGCCACGTACAGCGCGAAGGCCCGGCCGTGGCCCAGGGTGAACCGGCGGTCCGCCCAGATCACCAGCGCCGCGACACCGACGCACCAGAGCGACTCGTAGAGGAAGGTCGGGTGGTAGATCCCGGTGACCGTCTCGCCGCCGGGCAGCGTCTTCTGGATCTCCAGGCCCCACGGCAGCGTGGTCTCCCGGCCGTACAGCTCCTGGTTGAACCAGTTGCCCCAGCGGCCGAGCGCCTGGGCCAGCGCGATGCCCGGTGCGATCGCGTCGGCGTAGGCGGGCAGCGGAACGCCCCGGCGGCGGGCGCCGATCCAGGCACCGACCGCGCCGAGCGCGATCGCGCCCCAGATCCCGAGGCCGCCCTCCCAGATCTTGAGGGCGTTCCAGGGGTTCTTCCCCTCGCCGAAGTACAGCTGGTGGTCGGTGATCACGTGGTAGAGCCGGCCGCCGACCAGGCCGAACGGCACAGCCCAGACGGCGATGTCGCCGACCGTGTGCTTGCCACCGCCGCGGGCGACCCAGCGCCTGCTGCCGAGCCAGACGGCCACGACGACACCGAGGATGATGCAGAAGGCGTACGCGCGCAGCGGGACCGGTCCGATGTACAGGACGCCCCGCGACGGGCTGGGAATGTAGGCGATATCCATGGCAGCTCCGACGCTACAGGGTCCACGGCCTCCGCCGGGCACCCCCAGGGTCACAGATCGGCGCACAGCGCACCGCCGCCCCCTCCGGACGGGGAGGAGACGGCGGTATCCGCACGGGTACGGGTCAGCCGGCGGTCGGGGTGGCGGCCGGGCCCGAGGGGGCGGCCGACGCGCTCGCGGTACCCGGCTGCTTGCCCTGGTTGGCCGCGTCCACCCACTTGGTGAGGTTGGCCGGGGTGATCTCCTCGTTGTTGTACTTGGGGTAGATCGGCTGCCCGTTGAGCAGCACCGTCGGCGTGGACTTGTAGCTGGACTTGTCGAAGTCCTGCTGGACCGCCGACACCCATCCGCTGTACTTGTTGTCGTTGACGCACGCCTCGAACTCCGGAGTGTTCAGCCCCGGCACCTGCTTGGCCAGCTCGATCAGGGTCGAGGTCTTGCCGAAGGCGTCGTCGGTCTCCTGCGGCTGGTTGCGGTAGAGGACGTCGTGGTAGGCGCGGAACTTCCCGGCGTCCTGGGCGCAGCCCAGCGCGTTGGCCCCGTACTTGGAGCCCTTGCCGCCCACCGCCCGGTCGATGAACGAGACGATGTGGTAGTTCCCGACGATCTTGCCCTCGTCCTGCAGCCGGTCGATGGTCTCGGCGAACTCCTTCTCGAAGATCGCGCAGGCCGGGCAGCGCGGGTCCTCGTAGACGGTGAGCGTGGCCGGGGCATCGGCCGCGCCGACCGGGATGACCAGGTTCTTGTCACCGATGGTGCCGGCGGGGGCGGCGGCGGGGGTCTCGGGCTTGGACCGTTCGTTCTGCACCACCACGCCGGTGACCACCGCGGCGGCGATCACGGCCAGTGCCACCCCGCCGATGATCAGCTTCTTCTTGCGCCGGCCGCGGGCCTCGTCCTCGGCCCGTTCCGCCAGCATCCGCTCGCGGGCGGTGCGCTTGCCTTCTCGGTTCTTCTCGCTCATCAGCCTTGGACATTCCAGGTTCGGGGGTGGGGATGCGGTGCGACGGGGCGGCCCGACGTGCTGTTCAGCTCGCCAGCCAGCCGTCCACGGAGAACTTGGTGCGGGGCCGCCAGATCAGCCACCCGGCCAGCAGCAGGAACCCGGTGTCGCGCAGGATCTCCTGCAGGTACTCGGTCTGCGAGGCGTCCACCGCCCCGCCGCCGCCGAAGCAGCCGCAGTCGATCGAGATGCCGCGCGCCCACGCGGAGGCGATCCCGCCGATGAAGGCGAGCAGCAGCACCGCGGAGACCACGGCGACCAGCCGCACGCCGAGGCCGATCACCAGGAGCAGCGCGAGCGCCAGCTCCAGGAAGGGCAGCGCGTGGCCGACCGGTTTGACCAGGCCCTCCGGCAGGATCTCGTACGCCCGCACGGCCTGCGCTGCCTCGGCCGGGTCGGCGATCTTGGCCAGCCCGGCCCAGCCCCACACCACGGCGAGGCCCAGTCGGGCGGCCGTGCCGATCCACTCCGTCACCGGCCCGGCCATCCGGACAACCCCCTCGGGAAACACCGTCACGTCCTGATGAACCGTAACCAGTGACGCCGGGTTCCTCCATATTCAGGAGTTAAGCCGAAAGAGTGACGTTTATGACGCCCTGTCCGATTGCGCCCTAGCGCGTGTTCGGATCGCAGCCCGGTGGCCGGCCGAGGTCGTAGCGGCCCGCGTCGAGGTCCCGTCGCCCCTCCCGGACCGAGCGGCCGGCCCGTACCACCGCGTCCACCCGGGCCGCCTCCGCACAGACGTGGGCGTCCCGCTCGGCGCGCTCCACACCCCGTTTGGCCAGCGCCGGACCGACCACGCCCTGGGCGCCGAGGGCGGCCCCCAGCACCAGGGCGGCCGCGGCCGCCCGCAGCAGCACGGCTCGCTGGAGACCTGGCACCGGCCGACCCCTTCCGCTCGCTCCGCACCACCGGGGCACGTCGTTCGTGCACTCGTCCCTCCACTCAACGCCGGTCAACCCCCGTTGATGCGTGCACCCGCCGCTGTTCACCCGTTCGGGTCGTCCCCGCCGGGACCGGGAACGCCGACGGCCCGCCGCCCCCGGAATGCGGGGCGGCGGGCCGTCGGTCCTGCGGGTCAGCGCCGGCGGACGCCCTCCGCCAGCTCACCGGCGAGGGCGCGCACGGCGGCCAGGCCGGCCCGCTCGTCCCCGTCCGCGTCCAGGATCCGCTGCACGAACGCCGATCCGACGATCACACCGTCCGCGAACCCGGCCACCTGCGCGGCCTGCTCACGGGTCGACACCCCGAGGCCGACGCAGACCGGCAGCTCGGTGGTGGCCCTGGTCCGGGCGACCAGGTCCTCGGCCAGGTCGCCGACCTGGGCCCGGCTGCCGGTCACGCCCATCACCGCGGCCGCGTACACGAAGCCGCTGCCGGCCGCCGTGACCTCGGCCAGCCGCTTGTCCCTGCTGCTCGGCGCGACCACGAACACGGTGTCCAGACCGTGCTCGTCCGCCGCCTTGCGCCACTCCTCGGACTCCTCCACCGGGAGGTCCGGCAGGATGCAGCCCACCCCGCCGGCCGCGGCCAGGTCGGCGGCGAACCGCGCGGTCCCGTACCGCTCCACCGGGTTCCAGTAGGTCATGACCAGCACCGCCGCCCCGGGGTGCGCGGCCGCGACCTCCTGCACCGTCCGCAGCACGTCCTTGATCCGGACGCCGCCGCGCAGCGCGATGTCGTCGGCCGTCTGGATGGTCGGACCGTCCAGGACCGGGTCGGAGTGCGGCAGGCCGATCTCGACGACGTCGCAGCCGCCCTCGATCAGCGCGTTGACCGCGCGCACCCCGCCGTCCACGCTCGGGAAACCGGCCGGCAGGTAGCCGATCAGCGCCGCGCGGTTCTCCGCCTTGGCCGCGGCCAGGATGCCACTGAGCTTCGAAGCCATGATCACTTACCCCCGTGGGCGGAGCCGGCGCCCGGCTCGTCGTACAGGCCGAAGTACTCGGCCGCGGTGTGCATGTCCTTGTCGCCGCGCCCGGAGAGCGAGACCAGGATCGTGGCCTCGGGCCCGAGCTCGCGGCCCAGCTCCAGGGCGCCGGCCAACGCGTGCGCGCTCTCGATGGCCGGGATGATGCCCTCGGTGCGGGACAGCAGCCGCAGCGCCTGCATGGCGGCGTCGTCGGTGACCGGCCGGTACTCGGCCCGGCCGGTGTCCTTCAGCCAGGCGTGCTCCGGGCCGACGCCCGGGTAGTCGAGGCCGGCCGAGATCGAGTGCGACTCGATGGTCTGGCCGTCCTCGTCCTGGAGGACGTAGGTGCGGGAGCCGTGCAGCACGCCCGGGTCGCCCTTGGTGAGGGTGGCGGCGTGCTTCGGGGTCTCGGCGCCCTCGCCGGCCGCCTCGCAGCCGATCAGGCGCACGCCCGCGTCCGGGATGAACTCGTGGAAGATGCCCATCGCGTTGGAGCCGCCGCCGACGCAGGCGACGACGGCGTCGGGCAGCCGTCCGGTCCGGTCCAGGACCTGCTGCCGCGCCTCGATGCCGATCACCCGGTGGAAGTCCCGGACCATCATCGGGAAGGGGTGCGGCCCGGCGACGGTGCCGAACAGGTAGTGGGTGGAGTCGACGTTGGCGACCCAGTCGCGGAACGCCTCGTTGATGGCGTCCTTGAGGGTGCGGCTGCCGGAGGTGACGGACACCACCTCGGCACCGAGCATCCGCATCCGGGCGACGTTGAGCGCCTGGCGCTGGGTGTCCACCTCGCCCATGTAGATGGTGCAGTCGAAGCCGAACAGCGCGCAGGCGGTGGCGGTGGCCACGCCGTGCTGCCCGGCGCCGGTCTCGGCGATGATCCGGGTCTTGCCCATCCGGCGGGTGAGCAGCGCCTGGCCAAGCACGTTGTTGATCTTGTGCGAGCCGGTGTGGTTGAGGTCCTCGCGCTTCAGCAGGACGCGCGCGCCCCCCGCCTCGGCGGAGAAGCGGTGGACGTCGGTCAGCGGGCTCGGCCGGCCGGTGTAGTCCTTGAGCAGCGCGTCGAGCTCGGCGGTGAAGGCCGGATCGGCCTTCGCCTTCTCGTACTCCTCGGCGACCTGCTCCACGGCGGCGACGAGGGCCTCCGGGATGAAGCGGCCGCCGTACGCGCCGAAGTAGCCGCGTGCGTCCGGCACCTCGGCGCCGGGCAGGTAGTCCTTGGCGGACTTGTCGGACATGGTGAAGTCCTTCGGGAACTCGGGAAGATGACGATGACGAGAGGGACGTCGGAACGGCTGGTCAGCCGTGCGTCCCGCGCCATCGCCGTCCCGGCACCTGCCCGGGCTCGCAGCCGATGACGTACCGCACCCGCCTGCCCAGCACCCGGCGTGCGGGCGCGCGGCAGCCGCGCGGGCGGCAGCCGGGGGCGAGACGGGTGGCGATCTTCATGGCGGCGGGATCAGTCCTTGTGGCGGATCGCGGGGTGGGCACCGGCCGCGACCAGGTCGGCCACGGCGGCGCGCGGGTCCTTGCCCGTCACCAGGGACTCGCCGACCAGCACCGCGTCGGCGCCCAGGTTGGCGTAGGAGATCACGTCCAGCGGGCCGCGCACGCCGGACTCGGCGATCTTGACGACGTTGTCCGGGATGGCGTGGACGACGTTGCCGAAGGTGTTCCGGTCCACTTCGAGGGTCTTCAGGTTGCGGGCGTTGACGCCGATGATCCGTGCGCCGGCGTCCACCGCGCGCGCGATCTCCTCCTCGTCGTGCACCTCGACCAGCGGGGTGAGGCCGATCGACTCGGCACGCTCGATCAGCGACACCAGGGCCGGCTGGTCGAGGGCCGCGACGATCAGCAGCGCGAGGTCGGCGCCGTGCGCGCGGGCCTCCCACAGCTGGTAGGCGGTGACGATGAAGTCCTTGCGGAGCAGCGGGGTGTCCACCGCGGCGCGGACGGCGTCCAGGTCGGCCAGCGACCCGCCGAAGCGGCGCTGCTCGGTCAGCACGCTGATCGCGGCGGCGCCGCCGGCCGCGTAGTCGGCGGCCAGGGCGGCCGGGTCCGCGATCGCGGCCAGGGCGCCCTTGGACGGGCTGGAGCGCTTGACCTCGCAGATCACCCGTACGCCGTCGCCCTTGAGCGCGGCCACGCCGTCCTTGGCGTCCGGGGCCTTGGCGGCGAGCTCCTTGAGCTCGTCCAGCGACACTCGGGCCTGCCGCTCGGCGAGGTCCTCACGGACCCCTTCGATGATCGAGTCGAGCACACTCACGCCAAGCGCCCCCATCATGTCTGCTAGTTCTGCTAGCGAGGAGCCGGACGGCCAGTGGGCCTCCGGCCCTTCGATGGTATCGGCAAGGGGGGGCGCCCAGCGCATCCGCCCAGCGCGCGTCTCGCGGAGCGGACGCCCCCGGGCCCCCTCCGAGCTGCGGTTTCACGGCTCCTCCACCCCCGCTCTCCGTGCCCCGGACCGGCCGGACCGGCTCGGGACCAGCACGGGGTCCTCAGACCAGCGGCGGGGCCAGCCCCGCACCGATCGGCAGGTTGCGCACCACCGTGAAGACCAGCACCAGCAGCCCCACCAGCACCCAGCGCCGCGCCCCGAGCGCGAGCCGGGGCACCGGCACACCGCGCGCCGCCGACCAGATCCACCGCAGCCAGAGCACCGCCAGCACGGCGAAGAGCAGCACCGCCACCGCGTTGTCGTGCAGCGCACCGCTCAGGTCCCCGTGGGCCAGCGCGTGGACGCAGCGCAACCCGCCGCAGCCGGGACACCACCAGCCGGTGGCCGCGAGGAACGGACAGTCCGGGTAGTGCCCGGGGGCGTTCGGGTCGACCGCGGCGACGTACCCGGTGGGGACGGCCACCGCGACCAGGGCGGTCAGCGGCGGCACCAGCCGGCGCGGCCCGGACGACCGGGCGGTGGCGGCGGAAGCGGTGGGAGCGGCGTTCACGCCCACGATTGTGCCCGCCCGGGCCTCCCGCCAGAAACGAAACGGCGGGCGTGGCGCCCGCCGTTCACGCAGTACCGGGAGTTCCTCAGGCAGCGACCAGCGCGGCCTGCTCCTCGGAGGTGTACACGTTGGTGCTGGGCTGCTGGCCCATGCCCGCCATCGCCATGGCCTTGCCCACCACGGCACCGAGCAGGACGACCGCCAGGCCGGCCCAGACCAGCAGCACCGACGGCAGGATCATGGCGACGCCCGCGATGCCGAAACCGATGAAGGAGATGGTCACGCCGGTCCAGGCGGCGAGGGTGTGACCGTGTGCTGCTGCTGCCATCTGATGGTGCTCCTAGGCTCTCGGGTCCCGGCCGGGCCTGCGGGCCCCTGGCGGGTTGACGGTTCCATTGTGCCGGGCCACACACGGGTGCCCCAAAGGGGGTGGAGGGTCTATCGCGTCACAGCGCGCGCCGTGCGCCGGCCGGTCAGCCGGCGGTCGGGTCCTCGCCCCGGTCCAGCGCCTTCCACAGGTCGGCCGGACTCTCCGCGGCCGCGGTCCTCCGCGACACCGGCGCCCTCCCGGTCGGGGCCTCGTAACGGCTGCCCATGGCCGGCCAGCCGCGCCCGAACCGAAGGGTGAGCAGCCCGGCCAGTGCCAGCAGCAGCCCGCCGGCCAGCGCCACCCACGGCCATCCGGTGTGCCCGACCCCGGTCGCGGCGGAGCCGGTCAGGGCGAGCTTGCGGGCCGCCTCGCCGTCCAGCGCCGCGGTGTCCCCGGCGCCCGCCACGGCGGCCGCCGCCGCGCCGAGCCCGGCCAGCAGGGTCAGGGCGCCCACCGCGAGCCGCCCGGCGCCGCGCACAGCGAACACCGCGACCGCAGCCGCCAGCGCCACCAGCGCCAGCCCGGCGGGCAGTTCGGAGATCCTCCCGCCGGTGACGGAGACCTCCAGGGTGCCGGCCAGGCCCTCGGCCCAGACGCGGCCGGCGGCGGTCAGCACCAGGACCGCGCCCAGCGCGGTCAGCAGCAGCATCAGGCCGAGCGTCCGCCGCCCGGCGCCGCCCTTCGCGGGGACGGGCTCGGTCTCGGTACGGGACTGGGTAGGAACGCTCACCCGTCCACTATCCCTGACACCACGCGCCGGACCTACGCCGGGTCGACCGGGAAGTCGTCGGTCGACAGCACCAGGGTCCGGTCCGCCGACGGCAGGAACACGTCGTTGCCGAAGGGCACCCGCTCCGCCTCCCGGTAGCCCCCGGTGCGCTGCGGGGCACTGTGCACCGTGCAGACCGCCTCGGCCTGGTCCACCACGACGTACAGCGGGATCCCGCACCCGCCGTAGGTGCGCACCTTCGTCACGTGGTCGTGGTCCCGGCCGGACGGCGGCACGACCTCGATCACCGCTTCGAGGTCGTGCCACGCGAACCGGCCGCGGCCGTTGCGCTCGGCGCCGGGGGCGACGACCGTCAGGTCGGGGGCGTAGCCGGAGCGGGCCGAGGGGAAGTCGACCATGGCGTCCGCGAGAACGGTGCCGCGGCCCGCGAGCTGCTGCTCCAGCTGCGCGGCCGCGCTGCGCACGACGGCCCGGTGGCTCTCCCCCCGGGGCGTCATGATGATCTTCCCGTCCGTGATCTCCACCCGGTACCCGCGCGGGAGGTTCACGCCCTCCAGCACGTCCCAGGCCGATCCGGCACCCTGGTCCTGCGACATCCCGGCTCCTTACGGCGGCTCACACCGCCGGCGTGCGCAGCGTATTCGCCGTGGCCACCGCGCGCAGGACGGCGGCCGCCTTGTTGCGGCATTCGGTGTCCTCGCCGTGCGGGTCGGAGTCGGCCACCACGCCGGCGCCGGCCTGGACGTACGCGGTGCCGTCGCGCAGGACCGCCGTCCGGATCGCGATCGCGGTGTCGGAGTCCCCGGCGAAGTCCAGGTAGCCGACGCAGCCGCCGTACAGGCCGCGGCGGGTGGGCTCCAGCTCCTCGATGATCCGCATCGCGCGCGGCTTGGGCGCCCCGGAGAGGGTGCCGGCCGGGAAGCAGGCGGTGAGCACGTCGAAGGCGGTCCGGCCCTCGGCGACCCGGCCGGTCACGGTGGAGACGATGTGCATGACGTGGCTGTACCGCTCGATGTGCATGAAGTCGACGACCTCGACGCTGCCCGGCTCGCAGACCCGCCCGAGGTCGTTGCGGCCGAGGTCGACCAGCATCAGGTGCTCGGCCCGCTCCTTGGGGTCGGCGAGCAGCTCAGCGGCCAGGTCGCTGTCCTCCTGCGGGGTGGCGCCGCGGTGCCGGGTGCCGGCGATCGGGTGCAGCATCGCCTCGCCGTCGGTGACCTTGACCAGTGCCTCCGGGCTGGAGCCGACCACGTCGAAGCCGCCCTCGGCGCCGCCGTCCGGCCCGGGGAACCGGAACAGGTACATGTACGGGCTGGGGTTGGTGGTGCGCAGGACGCGGTAGACGTCGAGCGCGGAGGCCGGGCAGGGCGCCTCGAACCGCTGCGAGGGCACCACCTGGAAGGCCTCGCCGGCCCGGATCCGCTCCTTGATCTCCTCCACCGCGGCCCGGTAGGGCTCCCCGCCGAACGGCGAGCGCACCTCGCCGGGGCCGGTCGGGGTGAAGGTGGCGAGGCCGGGGTCGACCGGCTTCAGCAGGTCGGTCTCCATGGCGTCCAGCCGGGCGACCGCGTCCGCGTACGCCTCGTCGACGCCGCTGGCCAGGTCGTTGTGGTTGACGGCGTTGGCGATCAGCAGCACCGTGCCGTCGGCGTGGTCGAGCACGGCGAGGTCGGTGGCGAGCAGCATGGTCAGCTCGGGGAGCTTCAGGTCGTCCGGGTTGAGGTCCGGGAGCTTCTCCAGCCGGCGGACCACGTCGTAGCCGAGGTAGCCGACCAGGCCGCCGGTGAGCGGCGGGAGGCCGTCGTCGGCGCTGCGCGGGGTGTGCAGGGTCTCCAGCGCGGCGCGCAGCACCTCCAGCGGGTCGCCGGTGGTGGGGATGCCGACCGGCGGGGCGCCGTGCCAGCGGGCGCCGCCGTCCGGGCCGACGGTCAGCGCGGCCTCGCTGCGGACGCCCACGAAGGAGTAGCGGGACCAGCTGCGGCCCTGCTCCGCGGACTCCAGCAGGAAGGTGCCGGGGCGCTCGGCGGCCAGGCTGCGGTAGAGACCGATCGGGGTGAGGCCGTCCGCGAGGAGCCTGCGGGTGACCGGGATGACCCGGGTGTCGACGGCGAGTTTGCGGAAGGCTTCGAGGTCCATGGCGGGCGGCACCTTACGGAAGTGGGGTGGGGGTGGTCAGCCGAGGGGGAGCACGTCGGCGTCGAAGCAGGTGCGGTCGCCGGTGTGGCAGGCCGCGCCGGTCTGGTCCACCTTGACCAGCAGGGTGTCGCCGTCGCAGTCCAGCGCGACCGACTTCACCTGCTGGACGTGGCCGGAGGTGTCGCCCTTCACCCAGTACTCGCGGCGGCTGCGGCTCCAGTAGGTGCAGCGGCCGGTGGTGAGGGTGCGGTGCAGCGCCTCGTCGTCCATCCAGCCGAGCATCAGCACCTCGCCGGTGTCGTACTGCTGCGCGACAGCCGGGAGCAGGCCGTCCTCGGTGCGCTTGAGGCGCGCGGCGATCTCGGGGGCGAGGGCGGTGGAGCCGGGGGCGGCGGGTGTGGTGGACATGGGGCCATTGTGTCAGTCCGGTCCGCTCGCGACGCCCGCCGTCCGGATCCGGGCCGCCGCCGCGGGCCGGGCCCGGACGGTCCGCCCGGAGGCCGGGGAACGCCCTGCCGACCGGGCCGGCCCCGGCCCGGTCCGCGGGACGCCGCCCGAGGTCCGGGCCCGGATCGGACGAGTTGTGCCAACCGGCTGCCGACCGGCACCGCTCTGGGCCATCCTCGTGCCCATGACCACCGAGCCGCCCGCCGCCGAGCCCCCGGGCACCGACCGTCCGAGTACCGACCGTTCGAGCCGCGACCGACCGGGTGCCGGCGCGCCGGGGGCCGGCCGTCCGGGCAGCGGGCCCGCCGCCGGGCCGTCGCGGGGGCTGCTGCTCGCCGTCGTGGCGGTGCTGGCCGTCCTGCTCGCGGTGGTGGCCACCGTGCTGCTCTGGCCGGAGGAGAGGCCGGCCGCCCAGCCACCCCCGCCCTCCCCCACCACGACCTCCCCGAGGCCCACGCCCACACCCACCCCGACCCCCACGCCGACCCCGACCCCGACGCCCACCAAGGTGGTCCCGTACACCTTCTTCACGGTCGGCACCTGCTTCGACCACCCGCAGCTCAGCAGGACCATCACCAAGCCGGAGGCACGGCCCTGCGAGGGCCGGCACGACGGCGAGGCGATCGCCGACCTGCTGCTCCCGGAGGGTCTGAGCGGCGACTACCAGATCGCCAACGCGATGCGGGACGGCTGCAAGGAGGCGCAGGCCGCCGCCGAGGCCCGCCAGGGCGGCGGCGGCCCGTACTACAGCTACCCCGTGGGTCCGACCAAGACCTTCTACCAGCAGGGCTGGCGGGACTACACCTGCACCCTGACGGCGAGCAACCGCCTCGACTCCACCAAGCTCACCGGCAACCTCCGCCCGTGAGTGCCCGGGTCCCTCACCCGGGGCACGTCATCTGACTAGGCTGGGCGGCATGTCGAACCACGCCCTCGCCGAGCGTCACCGCCTCGCCGAACTGCTGGCCGCCGCCGGGCCGGACGCGCCCACCCTCTGTGCCGGGTGGTCCACCCGGGACCTCGCCGCCCACCTGGTGCTCCGGGAGCGCCGGCCGGACGCGGCGGCGGGCATCCGGGGCGGCCCGCTGGCCGGCCGGACCCGACGGGTGCAGGACGCGTACGCCGACCGCCCGTACGAGGAGCTGATCCGGCTGTTCCGCTCCGGCCCGCCGGTGTTCTCGCTGTTTTCGCTGCCCGGCGCGGACGAGGCGGCCAACACCGTCGAGTACTTCGTGCACGCCGAGGACGTCGCGCGGGCCGGTGCCGACCCCGTGCGCCGGCCGGTGCCGCCCGGGCGGACGGAGGCGCTCTGGCGCCGGCTGCCGCTGATCGCCCGGCTGGAGGCCGGCCGCCGCTCCCCCGTACGGCTGGAGCTGCACCGCCCGGACGGCGCGGGCCCGACCGTCGGCCCGTCCGGTTCGTCGACCGTGCGGATCACCGGCGAGCCGGGCGAGCTGCTGCTCTTCGCCTTCGGCCGGGGTGCCCGCGCCGAGCTGACCGTGGACGGCCCGCAGGACGCCGTCGAGGCCCTCCGCCACGTCCTGCCGCTCCCGTAGGACCTGTCGGCCGAACCCGGTGTCGCCGCAGGCCGGGCCCGCCCCGGCTGCGGATGTCAGTGGCGGGGTGCAGACTCGCAGAGGGCCGGGGAGGGGCGCCTCCACGGCCGTCTGAGGGCTGCCCGGCCCCGTCCCGTCGAAGGAGCGCGACACCATGCTCACCACCGACTTCCCCACCGGTTCCCCCTGTTGGATCGACCTCGGCAGTCCGGACCCGGCCGCCGCCGCCGCGTTCTACGGCTCGGTGTTCGGCTGGACCTTCCGGTCGGCCGGCCCGGAGGCCGGCGGCTACGGCTTCCTCCAGCTGGACGGCCGGACGGTCGCGGCCATCGGCCCGCTCACCGAGGAGGGCGCGCAGTCCGCCTGGACGACGTACCTGCGCACGCCGGACGCGGACGCCGCCACCAAGGCCGTCGAGCAGGCCGGCGGCTCCGTCCGCGTCCCGCCCTTCGACGTGATGGACGCCGGGCGGATGGCCCAGCTGACCGACCCGCAGGGCGCCCGGTTCGCGCTCTGGCAGCCCGGCGCGGTCACCGGCCTGGACGTCGTCTCCGAGGACGGCGCGCTGATCTGGGCCGAGCTGCACACCACCGACGTGGACGCCGGGTTCGCCTTCTACGAGCAGGTGTTCGGCTGGCGCCACGCCGACCTCCCCTCCCCCGGCGGTACGTACCGGGTGGTCTCCACCGCCGACGGCGACCAGCAGGACGCCACCTTCGGCGGCATCGCCCCGGTGATGGGCGAGGACCAGGCGACCGCCTGGACCCCGTACTTCGGTTCGTCCGACGTGCCGGCGGTGGTCGCCCGGGCCACCGCGGCCGGCGGCACGGTGCTGATGGGCCCGGAGCACGTCCCGGACGTCGGCGTGCTGGCCTGGCTGACCGACCCGTTCGGTGCCCCGTTCGCGCTGATCAAGGGCGAGCCGCCGCAGGAGTCCTGACCGGTCCGGCCGGCCCGCCCGACCCCGCGGAGGTGGCCCCCTCGTCCGCCATGTCCGGTACAGGACAAGGAAGTTGACGAACCGAGGGCGCCTCCGCGGGGGCCGCGCGCGACCTTCCCGTACCCCGGCCGCTGCGCTAGCCTCACCAGGGCATCCCCACGGCCGATCCCCCGGCGGGATCGCCGCCCATCCACCGTGCAGCGGAGGACCACGGGTTGAGACCGGCGCAGCCGACGGCACCGAACCACCACCCGGACCACCACCACGCGAACCCCCACCGCCAGGACCCCCGGCAGCCGGACCCGACCGCCCGGCCGGGCCCGCCGGCCGTACGGCCACCGGCGGCACGCCCGCCGGCCCGGGGCTGGCCCGAGGGCACCCTCCTCGCCGAACTGCGCCGCGACGGGTCACCGGCCGCGCTCGCCGCCGAGCAGGACATCCTCCGGCTGGGCACCCGGCGCGTCCACGGCCACGACGAGACCCTCATCCTCGACCAGGACCACGGCCGCTTCGTCCTGCTCCTGCTGGACGGCTTCGCCAAGGCCACCGTCGAGGACACCGCCGGCACGCCCGTCCTGCTCGACGTCCGCGCGTACGGGGACATCGTCGGCGAGGCCGCCGCCCTCGACGACCGCCCCCGGTCCGCCACGGTGAGCGCCGCCGGTCCGGTCACCGTCCGCCGGATCTCCCAACCCGACTGGCTGCACTGGCTCGGCACCCACCCGGTCGCCGGCATCGCGCTGAGCCGCTGCCTGGTGAACCGCAGTCGCACCGCCACCCGCCGCCTGGTCGGCCTCGCCTCCGAGCAGGTCGTCAACCGGCTCGCCCACGACCTCGCCGACCTCGCCCAGCGGTACGGCAGCGCCGGCCCGCGCGGTATCACCGTCCGCCCCCGGCTGACCCAGGTCGAGCTGGGCGCCCTGATCGGCGCCGGCGAGCGGCGGGTCCACCACGCCCTGCACGAGCTGGCCGACCGCGGCCTGCTCCGGCTCGGCCGCCGCAGCACCGTCGTCCTGTCGCTGCCCGGGCTGCTCGCCGTCGCCGCCGAGGGCGAACCGGGCCGCTGACCCGCAGAAGATCGCCGCCCGGCCGAGATCCGGTCACGGAACCCTTGCGAAGCCCCCGAACCCGTCCTGCGACGGGTTCGGGCCGCCGCCGGCGCGCTCTACTACGCCCCGGGCCCGCCCGCGGGGCCCGTGGTGCGGACCGCTCGTACGGAAAGGGCGCTCATGTCTTCGATCCCGGTGACCGTGGTGGGTCCACGATCCTCCGGCAAGACCGTGTACCTGGCCAGTCTCTTCGCCAGGCTCTCCCAGCAGGACCCCGAACTCGGCTTCTCGGTGACCCTGCCGCTCGGCCAGTCCCAGCAGCTCAACGCCGTCTACGAGCAGGTCGTCGGCCCGGGCGACTGGCCGATCCCCTCCACCCCGGCGGACTTCCCGGTCTGGGACTTCACCTGCACCGTCAGCACTCCGGCGCGGCGGCGGCTCACCCCGTTCGCCGTCTCCTACGTCGACTACAGCGGCGAGCTCCTCACCCAGGGGGACCTGTACCCGGAGTCGCTGGAGAAGCTCGACCGGCTGATGACCGCCTCGCCCTTCCTGCTGATCCTGCTGGACGGCGAGAGGGTTCTGCGCTTCCTGGCCGGCGACAACCGGCTGATCAGCGAGTACCGGCCCGTCTTCAGCCATCTCGGTGCCAACCAGGACGCGGTGGTCCACTTCGTCCTGACCAAGTGGGACCTGCTGGAGGCGGCCGGCCACACCCTGGAGCAGGTGGCCGACCGGCTCTGCGCGACGCGGGAGTTCCGGCTCTTCGTCGACGGCCGGCGCGCGCTGCAGGGCGACGGCGGCGTGATCCGGCTCATCCCCGTCAGCTCGGTGGGCCGCGGCTTCGCCCGCCTCGACGAGAACGGCCACGTGGTCAAGACGCCCGGCGCCCGGCCCGACCCGCTCGACGTCGAGGTGCCGTTCATGGCCGTCGTGGTGGACCTCTTCACGACCGAGCTGAGGAAGTACACCCGGGCCCGGGAGAACTCCGCCGTCCGTGCGCCGGGGAACTCCGAGGGCCTGCTGCGGATCTTCCGGCGGGTCAGCGCCGGCATGCCGCTGGTCCGGGCGTTCCTCGCCACCCGTGCCACCAGGAACCCGCTGCTGAAGACCGCCGGCGAGGTCGTCGTCGACGCCCTCGCCGAGTACGTCGACGAGCAGGCGCGGCGCCACGGCCGCCGGATCGAGGAGAGTGCCGCCCAGCTGCGCCGGGCGGTCGAGCAGGCCGCCACCGACCAGCAGGCACTGGTCCGCATCGCCAAGGCGTTCCAGGCCCGGCTGGAGGAGTTCGAGGACGAGCACCCCGGCTCCCGGCTCGACCTCTGGACGGCCCGGGCATGAGCGCCGCCACCGGCACCCGCCGGCAGACGGTCTGGCCGTTCGCCATCGTCTGCGCCCCGACCACCGGCTACGGGCTCGCCGCCGCGCCGGACTTCCTGGTCGAACGCCGCCAGGCGTCCGTCCTCAGCAGCACCGCGGGCGGCAGCCTGAACGGCTCCGCCTCCCTGGTGCAGCTGATCGGCGCCGACGGCGGAAGCTTCTGGCTGCTCTACCGGATGGTCCCGCTGAGCGCCCGGGAGGTGGACCAGGAGGGCGAGGTCGCCCGCAGCGGCAGCCGGATCGCGCCCCTGGTCGAGGGGGTGGTCACCCTGGAACGGCCCACCGGCCGGCCCACCGCCGCGTACTTCGACGCGGTGCACGAGCTGGTCCGGGGCTCGGTCCGGAGCTACTTCCTCGCCGACAACCCGCGCCGCCCCGTGGATCCGCTCCCGGGCACGACCGACCTCCCCGGCCCGGCCGAGGGCGGCGAGGAGCTGCCGCTGACCGAACTGGAACCGCGCCGGACGAAGGAGCTCCTGCACGTCGTCGACGTGCCTCTCCCACCCGGGGGGCGGAGCGGGGCCACCGGGCCCGCGCCCGCTCCCGATCCCCCCGGGTCTGCTGCACGGGACCGCGCGGGTCCTGACCTCGGCGGGGCGGGGGCTGATCCTGCTCGGCGGGATCCTGGAGTCACTCGCGGCCCCGGACCGGTAGCGCCCGCCGGGACGCCGGGGGCTCCAGGCGTCCCGGGCGGATTCGGCCGTCCCGCCCTCGCCGTCATCGGAGCACTGAGCCTGCTGGTGCTCGTCCTGCTGGTGCTGCTCGCCCTGAAGTGACGCCGGGGCGGGCACCCGGCACCCCGGGGCGCCGGGTGCCCGGCCCGCCCTCAGCGGACCGGTTGCCCGGCCTCCCGCAGCGCGTTCTTGACCTCGCCGATCCGCAGGTCGCCGAAGTGGAAGACGCTGGCGGCCAGCACCGCGTCCGCACCGGCCTCCACCGCCGGGGCGAAGTCGGCGAGCTTCCCGGCGCCGCCGGAGGCGATCACCGGCACCGAGACGGTCTTGCGGACGGCCCGGATCAGCTCCAGGTCGTACCCGTCCTTGGTGCCGTCCGCGTCCATCGAGTTGAGCAGGATCTCGCCCGCGCCCAGCTCGGCGGCGCGCCCGGCCCACTCGACGGCGTCCAGGCCGGTGCCCTGGCGCCCGCCGTGCGTGGTGACCTCGAAGCCCGACTCCGTCTCGGTACCGGGCGGGCAGCGCCGGGCGTCGACCGAGAGGACCAGCACCTGACGGCCGAACCGCCGGGCGATCTCCCGGACCAGCTCCGGCCGGGCGATGGCCGCGGTGTTGACGCCGACCTTGTCGGCGCCGGCCCGGAGCAGCTTGTCGACGTCCTCGACGGCGCGGACGCCGCCGCCGACGGTGAGCGGGATGAAGACCTGCTCGGCGGTGCGGCGGACCACGTCGTAGGTCGTCTCCCGGTCGCCGGAGGAGGCGGTGATGTCGAGGAAGGTCAGCTCGTCCGCACCCTCGGCGTCGTAGAGCTTGGCCATCTCGACCGGGTCGCCGGCGTCACGCAGGTTCTGGAAGTTGACGCCCTTGACCACGCGGCCGGCGTCGACGTCCAGGCAAGGGATGACACGTACTGCGAGGGTCACTGCTGTCTGCCTTCCAGAGTCTTGGCGAGCCCGGCACGATAGGCGTCGATCTCGACCTCGACCATCATCCGGGAGTCGACCAGGCCCTCGACCACCACCATGGTGGCGGCCGGACGGACCGTGTCGAAGAGGAACTTGTGGGCGCGGCCGGCCTCGGAGCAGTCCCGGGCGTGGGTCACGTACATCCGGGTGCGGACCACGTCCGCGAGGGTGAGGCCGAACCGTTCGAGGGCCTCGCGCGCCGTCCCGAAGGCGGCGAGCGTCTGCCCGTACGGGTCGCCCTCGTGGTGGACGACGCCGTCGACGTCGAGGGCGGTGGCGCCGGACACGAAGAGGAAGTCCCCGGCCGCGACGGCTCGGGAGAAGCCGAACTCCTCCTCCTGGGGGAAGGAGCCCGGTACTCGGTCGAGCCGCCGCGCGGCCGGGGGTTCGCTCATCGGGACACTGCCTCCAGGGCCTCTTCGAGGGTGAACTTCTGCTCGTAGAGTGCCTTGCCGACGATCGCGCCCTCGACTCCCTCGCCGACCAGCGTCGCGATCGCCCGGAGGTCGTCCAGCGAGGAGACGCCGCCGGAGGCGACCACGGGGCGGTCGGTGGCGGCGCAGACGTCGCGCAGCAGCTGCAGGTTGGGGCCGGTCAGGGTGCCGTCGCGGTTGACGTCGGTGACCACGTACCGGGCGCAGCCCTCGGAGTCGAGGCGGGCCAGCACGTCGAAGAGCTGTCCGCCGTCGCGGGTCCAGCCGCGGCCGCGCAGGGTGGTGCCGACCACGTCCAGGCCGACGGCGATCTTGTCGCCGTGCTCGGCGATGACCTTGGCGACCCACTCGGGGCTCTCCAGGGCGGCGGTGCCGAGGTTCACCCGGGTGCAGCCGGTGGCGAGCGCGGCGGCCAGCGACTCGTCGTCGCGGATGCCGCCGGACAGCTCGACCTTGATGTCGAGGGCGGCGGTGACCTCGCGGAGCAGCTCGCGGTTGGAGCCGGTGCCGAAGGCGGCGTCGAGGTCGACCAGGTGGAGCCACTCGGCGCCGGCGCCCTGCCAGGCGAGGGCGGCGGCGAGCGGCTCGCCGAAGGAGGTCTCGGTGCCGGAGGCGCCCTTGACCAGGCGGACGGCCTGGCCGTCCCGGACGTCGACGGCGGGGAGCAGTTCGAGGCGGCTCATAGTGTTGGCAACTCTCAGATCGTCAGAGGGTGCTGACCCAGTTGGTCAGCAGGGCGGCGCCGGCGTCGCCGGACTTCTCCGGGTGGAACTGGGTGGCCCAGAGCGGACCGTTCTCGACGGCCGCCACGAACGGCTCGCCGTGGGTGGCCCAGGTCACCAGCGGGGGGTTGATCCGCGCGCTGTGGACCTCCAGCTCCCAGCTGCGCACCGCGTAGGAGTGCACGAAGTAGAAGCGGGTGTCGGCGTCGAGGCCGGCGAACATCCGGCCGTCCGCGGGGGCGTCGACGGTGTTCCAGCCCATGTGCGGGACGACCGGCGCCTCCAGCGGTTCCACGGTGCCCGGCCACTCGTCGCAGCCGGCGGTCTCGACGCCGTGCTCGACCCCCCGCTCGAAGAGGATCTGCATGCCGACGCAGATGCCCATGACGGGGCGGCCCCCGGCGAGCCGGCGGCCGATGATCCAGTCGCCGCGGACGGCCCTCAGCCCGCGCATGCAGGCCTCGAAGGCGCCCACGCCGGGGACGAGCAGGCCGTCCGCGTCCATCGCGGTCCGGAAGTCGGACGTGACGGTGACGTTCGCCCCGGTGCGCTCCAGGGCGCGCTGGGCCGAGCGGAGGTTGCCGGAGCCGTAGTCGAGCACGACGACGTTCTTGCCCATGTTCAGGTGTCCAGTCTTTCGGTCGCTCGACGGATTACAGGCGCATCAGGCCGGAGACGAGACACATCACCGAGCCGAGCGCGAGCACCACGATGACGCCCTTCGGGATCTTCTGCTTCCAGAACGAGATCACGCCGCCGGCCAGGAAGAGGCCGACGAAGAGAAGGACGATCGCAGACTTGCTCACAGCGCACCCTTGGTCGACGGGAGGATGCCGGCCGCGCGCGGGTCGCGCTCGGCGGCGTAGCGCAGCGCCCGGGCCAACGCCTTGAACTGGCACTCCACGATGTGGTGCGCGTTACGCCCGTACGGCACGTGGACGTGCAGGGCGATCTGCGCCTGGGCCACGAAGGACTCCAGGATGTGCCGGGTCATGGTGGTGTCGTAGGTGCCGATCATCGGCGCCATCGTCTCCGGCTCGGTGTGCACCAGGTAGGGGCGGCCGGAGAGGTCGACGGTGACCTGCGCGAGCGACTCGTCCAGCGGCACGGTGCAGTTGCCGAACCGGTAGATGCCGACCTTGTCGCCGAGCGCCTGCTTGAAGGCGCCGCCGAGGGCGAGGGCGGTGTCCTCGATGGTGTGGTGGGTGTCGATGTGCAGGTCGCCCTCGGTCTTCACGGTGAGGTCGAAGAGTCCGTGCCGGCCGAGCTGGTCCAGCATGTGGTCGTAGAAGCCGACGCCCGTGGAGATGTCGGTCTTCCCGGTGCCGTCGAGGTCTATCTCGACCAGGACCGAGGTCTCCTTGGTGGTGCGTTCGACGCGTCCGATGCGGGTCATGCGGGGTTACAGCTCCTTGATCACTTTGGCGACGGCGTCCAGGAAGGCGTCGTTCTCGGCGGGGGTGCCGGCGGTGACGCGCAGCCACCCCGGGACGCCGTTGTCACGGACCAGGACGCCGCGGTCGAGGATGGCCTGCCAGACGGCGTGGGTGTCGGCGAAGCGGCCGAACTGGACGAAGTTGGCGTCCGAGTCGGTCACCTCCAGCCCGAGCCCGCGCAGGGCGTCGACCAGCCGGTCGCGCTCGGCCTTGAGCCGGCCGACGTAGCCGAGCAGGGTGTCGGTGTGTTCCAGGCAGGCCAGCGCGGTGGCCTGGGTGACGGCCGACAGGTGGTAGGGCAGGCGGACCAGCTGGACCGCGTCCACCACCGCCGGGTCGGCGGCCAGGTAGCCCAGGCGCAGTCCGGCGGCGCCGAAGGCCTTGGACATGGTGCGGGTGACCACCAGGTTGGGGCGGCCCTCGATCAGCTCCAGCAGCGAGTCCCGGTGCGAGAACTCGACGTACGCCTCGTCGACCACCACCAGGCTGGGCCGGGCGGCCTGCGCGGCCTCGTACAGCCGCAGCACGATGTCGGCCTCGACGGCGGTGCCGGTCGGGTTGTTCGGCGAGCAGACGAACACGACGTTCGGCCGGTGCTCGGCGATGGCGGCGACGGCCGCGTCGAGGTCGATGGTGAAGTCCTCGTTGCGCGGCCCGGAGATCCAGCCGGTGCCGGTGCCCCGGGAGATCAGGGCGTGCATCGAGTAGGAGGGCTCGAAGCCGAGCGCGGTGCGGCCGGGGCCGCCGAAGGTCTGCAGCAGCTGCTGGAGCACCTCGTTGGAGCCGTTCGCGGCCCACACGTTCGCCCGGGCGACCGGGAAGCCGGTGGTGCGGGTCAGGTAGGCCGCCAGGCCCTCGCGCAGCTCGACCGCGTCCCGGTCCGGGTAGCGGTTGAGGCCGCGGGCGGCCTCGGCGACCCGTTCGGCGATCCGGGCCACCAGCTCCTCGGGGAGCCGGTACGGGTTCTCGTTGGTGTTCAGCTGGACGGGCACGTCGAGCTGGGGCGCGCCGTACGGGGACTGCCCGCGCAGCTCGTCGCGGATGGGAAGGGAGTCGATGGTGCTCACGCGCCCGGCACACTCCAGTCGAATCGGGCCTTGATCGCGTCGCCGTGACCGGGCAGGTCCTCGGCGTCCGCCAGGGTGACGACGTGCGCGGCGATGCCGGCCAGTGCCTCGCGGTCGTACTCGACGACCTGCACGCCGCGCAGGAAGGTCTGCACGGACAGGCCCGAGGAGTGGCAGGCGCAGCCGCCGGTGGGCAGCACGTGGTTGGAGCCGGCGGCGTAGTCGCCGAGCGAGACCGGCGTGTACCGGCCGATGAAGATCGCGCCCGCGTTGCGGACCCGGGCGGCGACCGCGTGGGCGTCCCGGGTCTGGATCTCCAGGTGCTCGGCCGCGTAGGCGTCGACCACCGCGAGGCCCTGGTCGAGGTCGTCGACCAGGATGACGCCGGACTGCCGGCCGCCCAGGGCCTCGGCGACCCGCTCGCTGTGCCGGGTCCGGGTGACCTGCACCTTCAGCTCGGCCTCCACCGCCTCGGCCAGCTCGGGCGAGTCGGTGACCAGCACCGAACCCGAGGTCGGGCCGTGCTCGGCCTGGCTGATCAGGTCGGCGGCGACCTCGCGCGGGTCGGCGCTGTCGTCGGCGAGGACGGCGATCTCGGTCGGGCCGGCCTCCGAGTCGATGCCGATCCGGCCGGCGAAGTAGCGCTTGGCGGCGGCGACGTAGATGTTCCCGGGGCCGGTGACCATGTTCACCGGCTCGCACTCCTCGGTGCCGAGCGCGAACATGGCGACCGCCTGGGCGCCGCCGACCGCGTACACCTCGGTGACCCCGAGCAGCGCGCAGGCCGCCAGGATGGTCGGGTGCACGCGGCCGCCGAAGGCCTTCTGCGGCGGCGAGGTGACCGCGATGCCGCGGACACCGGCTTCCTGGGCCGGCACCACGTTCATCACAACGGAGGACGGGTAGACCGCCAGGCCGCCCGGTACGTACAGCCCGACCCGGTCCACCGGCACCCAGCGCTGGGTGACCGTGCCGCCGGGCACCACCTGGGTGGTGTGCCCCTCGCGGCGCTGGTCGGCGTGCACCGTGCGGGCCCGGCGGATCGACTCCTCCAGTGCGGCGCGCACCTTCGGGTCGAGCGTCTCCAGGGCCTCGGCGAGCTGCTCGGCGGGGACCCGGGTGGTCTCCAGCCGCACGCCGTCGAAGCGCTCGGTGATCTCGATCAGCGCCTGTACGCCCCGATGGTGCACGTCCTCGGCGATCGGCCGCACCGTCTCCAGGGCGGCCGCCACGTCGAACTCGGCACGGGGCAGCAGGTCACGCGGGTCGTCGAGCGAGCCGCGGAGGTCGATTCGAGAGATCACGCCACCCAGTGTAAGGAGTGGCCGGAACGGGCGGCCCCGCATTTCAGTCCGTGATACGAAGAGCGAGACGACCGGGGGAAGCAGGGGGGAACCATGACCGAACGGGCACCCGACGGCTGGACGGTGACCGAGCAGGGGCTCTGGCACGCGTTCCGGCACGGCCGGATCCACGACCTGCGGGTCGGCGTGGCCGAGCAGGACGACCCGTTCGGCGACGCCGACTGGGGGCCCGGGCGCACCGTCCGCGCCGAGGTGCTCTCCCGGCTGTTGCTGGACGGGCCCACCGCCGTCTCCGGCCGGGTCGCCTCGCTCAAGCTGACCGGCGCCCTGATCGCCGGCCCGCTGCGGCTGGCCGGCGGCACCATCAGCCACTACGTCGAACTGCACGAGTGCCGGTTCGAGCAGAAGGTCCTGATGTCCGAGGCCGAGGCGGGCACGGTGCGCTTCGTCGGCTGCCTGATCCCGCGCCTGGAGGCCTCCCGGCTCGCCACCTCCGGCGACCTGCACCTGGCCCGCTGCCGCCTCCCGCAGGGGGTCCGGCTCACCGACGCCCGGATCGGCACCGACCTGCTGCTCAACCAGGCCGTGCTCGGCGGCGACCGGTTCGGCCGGGCGCTGTCCGCCGACGGCCTCGCCGTCAGCCAGGACTTCGAGGCCGAGCGGCTGGAGGCCGTCGGCGAGATCAGCCTGCGCACCGCCCGGATCGGCGGCCGGTTCTCGCTGCGCGGCGCCCGGCTGCAGGCCGTCCCGGAGAACCCCAACGCGCTCAACGCCCCGCGAATAACCGTCGGCCACACGCTGTACCTGAGCAGCTCGGCGGACCGGGGCTGGACCGACTCGCAGTCCTACTACGGCTCCGGCTACGGCCAGGTCATCCCGCCCAGCGCCTCCAGCACCCCGTTCCGCGCGTACGGCCGGGTCCGGCTCTCCGACGGCCGGTTCGAGAACGCCTGCCTGATCTCCGGCGCCGAGTTCCACCTCGGGGAGGGGGACGAGCTCGCGCTGCGCCGGATCCAGACCCCCGAGCTGCGGTTCACCTGCCGCACCCCGCCCACCGGGCCGGTCTCGCTCTCCCGCGCACGGATCGGCAACCTGGTCGACTCCCCCGAGGCCTGGCCGCACGGCCGCCACCTGGGCCTCACCGGCTTCACCTACGAGTGCCTGCGCCCGGCCGTGCCGTTCACCGTCCGGCAGCGGATCGCCTGGCTGGAGGGCTCCTCGGTCGACTTCCAGCCCGAGTCGTACGAGCAGCTGGCCGCCGCCCTGCGCCGGGACGGCGCCGACGACGACGCCCGCGAGGTGCTCTACGCCAAGCAGCGCCGCCGCCGGCAGACCCTGCCGCTGCCGTCCCGGATCTGGGGCCGGATCCAGGACGCCACCGTCGGCTACGGCTTCCGCCCCAACCGGGCCGCGCTCTGGCTGCTGCTCGCCTGGGCGCTCGGCAGCCTCTACTTCGCCACCCACGAGCTGCAGCCGCTCAAGGCCGACGAGCGGCCGCACTGGAACCCGGTGCTCTACGCGCTCGGCCAGCTGCTGCCCGTGGTCGACCTCGGCCAGCAGGGCTGGAACCCCGGCGGGACCTCCCAGTGGGTGGCCGCCGGCCTGGTCATCGTCGGGTGGGTGCTCGCCACCACCGTCGCCGCCGGCGCCAGCCGGATGCTCCAGCGCGGCTAGAACCGGCCCCGGCAACGGGCCCCCGGGACGGGTGGGGGCACCCGGCCGGGGCCCCGTGCCGGTAACCCCCGGGCGCCCGCCCGCCCCGGGGAACTACGCTGTCCGCCGTGACAGAACGGCTGCCCCTCTTCCCGCTGAACACCGTGCTCTACCCGGGCCTGGTGCTGCCCCTGAACGTCTTCGAGGAGCGCTACCGCCGTCTCGTCGCCGACCTGCTCGCCCTGCCCGAGGACCAGCCCCGGCGGTTCGGCGTGCTGGCCATCAAGGACGGCCGCGAGGTCGCCCCGGTCCGCCCCGACGACGGCCCGGCCGGCCCGCTGAACGGCCTCGGCACCGTCACCGGCGACCCGCTGGAGGCGCTCCACCACATCGGCTGCGTCGCCGACCTCACCTCCGTCCAGCCCCAGCCGGACGGCCGGTACGAGCTGCTGGTCACCGGCACCACCCGGTTCCGGCTCCGCTCGGCCGACACCGGCGGCCCGTACCTGACCGGCGAGGCCGAGCCGATCGAGGAGCGCACCGGGGAGGGCTCCGGCGCCCTCGCCTCCGAGGTCGAACGCGCCTTCCGGACGTACCAGAAGCGCCTGGCCGGCGCCCGCGAGGCCAGCACCGTCGGCCGCCAGGAGCTGCCCGACGACCCCCAGGTGCTCTCCTACCTGGTCGCCGCCGCGACCGTCCTGGAGACCCCGCTCAAGCAGAAGCTGCTCGCCTCCCCCGACAACGCCCAGCGGCTGCGCCTCGAACTCGACCTGCTCCGCCGCGAGACGGCCGTGCTCGGCTGGCTCCCCTCGCTGCCCGCCGCCGACCTCACCCGCCAGTCCTTCAGCCCCAACTGACCGGCCCGGGGCGGCCCGGCCCGGGCGGCCCCGGGACCGGGCAGCCCGTCCACCGGAGGCCCGCACATGGCCAAGAAACCGAAGAAGGGCGGCCAGGGCACCCCTGCCACCGTCGCCCTGGAGACCGCCGCCGTGCCGTTCACCGTCCACGCCTACGCGCACGACCCGGCCGCCGCCTCCTACGGCGGCGAGGCCGCCGAGGCCCTCGGCGTCCCGGCCGACCGGGTCTTCAAGACCCTGGTCGCCGACGTCGACGGCGTCCTCACCGTGGGCGTCGTCCCGGTCGCCGGCAGGCTCGACCTCAAGGCCCTGGCCGCCGCCGTCGGCGGCAAGCGCGCCGTGATGGCCGACCCGGCGGCGGCCGAACGCAGCAGCGGCTACGTCCTGGGCGGCATCTCCCCCCTGGGTCAGCGCCGTCCGCTGCGCACCGTCGTCGACGCCGGCGCGCTCGCCCATCCCACCGTCTACGTCTCGGCCGGCCGCCGGGGCCTGGAGGTCGAGCTGGCCCCGGCCGACCTGATCACCCTCACCGCGGCGCGCACCGCCCCGATCACCCGCTGAGGCCCTCAGGGCCCCGGGAGCGCACAGGGGCGCCCGGGGGAGTCAGCCCCGCCGCCCGTCCTCCGGCGGCACCGGCCGGGCGTCCTCCGGCGGCACCGGCCGGGCGTCCACCGGCGGCACCGGCCCCGGATGCTCCGGGTGTCCCGGGTGTCCCGGGTGTCCCGGGTGTCCCGGGAACGCCTGCCCCGCGCCCTCCGGGGGCACCGGCGCGCCGTACGGCCCCGCCCAGTACGGCGGCGGGTCCTCCTCGCGCTTCCCGAACGCCGCCGACAGCGCGAGCAGCACCACCATCGCCGCCATCGGCCAGGCCAGCACCGCCCCGTACGCACCGAGGTCGATGTCCGCCCGGAAGTGCCCGCCGTTCCCGACCCGCCGGGCCTCCGCGATCAGGTCGCGGCTCGGCCCGAGCCACCGTCCCAGCCCCCAGGCGCCGACCGAGGCGAGCAGCCCGCCGACGGCGAGCCCGAGGGCGACGGCGATCCCGCCGCCGCGCTTGCGGGTGACCAGGAACGCCCCGAGCGCCGTCAGCACGCCCATGCCCAGCCCGATCAGCACGAAGACGCTGTCCGCGCCGGCCCGCTGCTCCCCCTCCGGGTCGCCGTAGAGGATCTTGTTGCCGTCCACCACCAGTGGCACCTTGGGCGCCAGCCAGGCCCACAGCCCGGCCATCGCCACGCCCAGCACCAGACAGGCCAGGACCGTGATCGCACCGATCCGCAGCTCGGGCGCCAGCCGCTGCAGGGAGGGCTCGTTCGACCGCTTCGCGGAGACCAGGTCCAGCACCGGGTAGGAACCCGGCGCCGGGGCCCGCGGCGGCGCGTACGGATCGGGAACGGCGTCCGCGACGGCGTCGGCGTCGGCTCGCGCGGGATCCGGAGGTGTGTTCGGTACGGTCACGGTGCCATCGTTTCACGACCGCCGCCGCGGCGACCGCGCCACCCACGCACCCCGGCCCGGCGGGCGCGGGCCGCGCCTACCGCCGGGTCGCCCGCCGGTAGGCCCACGTGGCGGCCGCCAGCGACACCACGCCCACCCCGGCGCAGACCGCCAGGTCGCCGAGCACCGCCGCCCAGTCCGGGTCCGGTTCGAAGGTCCGTGCGAACGCCTCGACCCCGTACGTGGAGGGGAGCAGGTCGCGCATCCAGAGCACCGGCTGCGGCAGGTGGTCGACCGGCAGGACGCCGAGCAGCAGCGCGGCCGACATGCCGAGCTGCCCGAGCATGGTGGCCAGCTCCTGCCGGGGCGCGAGCAGCCCGCAGATCGCTCCGAGCCCGGAGAGCGCCGCACCGGCCAGCGGCACCACCGCGAGCAGCACCCACAGCTGTCCGAGCGGCAGCCCGAACATGACGGCGCCCGCGCCCGCCGTGACCAGCGTCCCGGGCAGCGTGAACGAGGCGTACGCGGCGGCCGCCCCGAGCACCACCGAGGCGGCCGGCACCGGCAGCGTCGCGTAGTGGTCGAGGCCGCCGGTGGCCCGCAGCCGGCCGAAGTACTGGGCGAGCAGATTGAGCGCGACGAACGCGACCACCAGCACGCTGGAGCCGGCCACCACGTACCGGGCGGCCGAGGTCTGCCCGGCGTCGACCACGCCCCGCATCATCACCAGGATGCCGAGCGACTGGAAGGTGGCCACGAACAGCAGCGGGATCCGCGCCACCCGGGCCCGCGCCAGCTGCGCCCGGTAGACCGCGGCGAGGGCGGGCAGCAGCCGGGCCGCCGGCGCGAGCGGGGCGGGCCCGCCGCCCGTGGCCGGTGCGGTCCGTGGCGGAGCCGAGAGCAGCGTCACTTGGCCAGTCCTCCGTGGCGGCCGCCCAGCTTGAGGTACGCGTCCTCAAGGCTCGGGGTGGCCAGAGTGAAGTCGTCCAGGGCCGCGAAGGCCGGGCCGGTGGTGACGGCGGCGACCAGTTCGCGGGCCTGCTCGGGGGTGGTGCGGACGGTCCAGCGGCGGCCGGTGCGCTCGGCCCGTTCCGCGAGCGCGGCCACGGCGGGGACGCCGAGCGGCGCCTCGTCCCGCCAGACCAGGTCGAGCCGGACGTCGCCGTCGACCAGCGCCTTGAGGCCGCCCGGAGTGTCACAGGCGATGATCCGGCCGTCGTCGACCACGGCGACCCGGTCCAGCACGGTCTCCGCCTCGATGACGTTGTGGGTGACCAGCAGCACGGTCGCGGCCCGCTCGGCCCGGCGCCGCTCCACGGCGGCCCAGACGGCCCGGCGGGCGATCGGGTCCATGCCGGTGGTGGGCTCGTCGAGGACGAGCAGCGGCCGGTCGCCGACCAGCGCGGCGGCGAAGCAGGCGAGCCGGCGCTGGCCGCCGGAGAGCTTGGCGAGCGGCCGGTGGGCGAGCGGCTCCAGCGCCAGCTCGGTGATCACCTCGTCGGCCGCCGCCCGGGCCTGCGCCCGGCCGAGGCCGCGCAGCCGGCCGGTGGTCTCGGCGGCGAGGGCGACGGTCAGCTCGTCCAGCGCGGTGGACTCCTGCCCGAGGTAGCCCAGCAGCCTGGCGGCCCGCTCGGGGTGCTTGACCACGTCGTGGCCGAGCAGCTCGATCGAACCGGAGTCGGGCCGCAGCAGCCCGGTCAGCTGGCGGACCAGGGTGGACTTGCCGGCGCCGTTGGGTCCGAGCAGCCCGAAGATCTCCCCCTGCCGAACGGTCAGGGTGATGCCGTCGTTGGCCCGGATCTCGGTGGCGGCGGCGCCGCGCCCGGCGCGGTACGTCCTCACGAGGTCGCGCACGGCGCAGCACGGCGAGGTCTTCTGGGGTGCCCGCCCGGCCGTCTCGCTCACGACCGACGACTCTACGCGGTGCAACCGGCGAACCGGACAAGGGGGCCCGTTCCGCCACCCCTTCGCAGGTCAGTCGTCCCGGCAGGTCAGTCGTCGACGACCAGCTCCCCACCGGGGACACGGGCGGCGAGCTCCTTCCAGAAGCCGGCCCGGATCGCGTACCGGTCGTGCTCGTCGATCTGGTCGTCCTTGTGGGCGAGCAGGCCGAACCGGGCGGCGTAGCGGAGCAGCTCGCCGTCGACCCGGTGCGGGATGCGCGGGTAGTCGGGCCAGAGCACGGTGAGCCGTTCGACGTCACCGAGCCGCCCGGTCCATCGGCGGGCGAAGACCTGGCCGACCTCGTGGGCGTCGCCGCCGATCGTGGTGATGTCCTCCTCACGGTCGGCCCAGCGCTGTTCGGCGGTGGTGAGCTGGGCGAGGGTGGGCAGGCCGTCGCCGGCGGTGACGGCCGGTTCGGGGACGGGCCGGTCGACCCAGCCGCGGTCGGAGGACCAGCGCAGCACCGGACCGGCCTGCTGGTGGTGGGCCGCGGGGGCCGGCCGGTCGACGCTGCGCCCGGCGAGGTCCTTGGGGGTGGGGACGACCTTGAGCGCGGTGGCCGACTGCGGTCGGCCGTTGGCCACCGGGACGGTGACGGCGGCGGGAGCGGGAGCGGGAGCGCCTGCGGCCGGGCGGACGGCAGCCGACGCGGCGGCGGGCAACGTGCCGGGCAGTGTGCCGGGAAGGGCGGCGGGGGGCGCGGTGGGCGGGGCGGCGAGGATCTTGACGATCTCGTGGCGGGGGCCGGGAGCGGGGAAGACGGCGGAGGTCTCGCGGAGGCTGAACGAGCCCTCGATCCACTCGCGGTCCAGGACCCGCCGTTCGTCGGCCTCGCCGACCAGGTCCTCGGACTGGTTGAAGTCGCCGTCGGCGGCCTGGAGCGCCCAGAGGTGGACGACGACGCCGTGTTCCTTGGCGGACATCATGCCGGGCAGCAGGTCCCCGTCCCCGGTGATCAGGACGACGTCGGCGCAGGCCCGGTTGCGGGCGAGTTCGGACAGCTCGGCGTGCATCGCCGCGTCGACGCCCTTCTGCACCCAGCGGCCCTCGGCCCGGGTGAGCGCGCCGAGCCGGACGGTGACCCGGGGCAGGACCCGGAGGCGGCGGTGCTCCGGCATCGGGCGCCGCTCGGGGGCGGCGTCGAACCAGTAGATGCGCAGCAGCGGCAGGCCGGTCTCGGCCTCGGCCCGCTCGCGCAGGGCGGCGATCAGCGCGGTGTGGTCGACGGAGATCTTGGACCGCGACGGGTCTCCGGCGAGCAGGCTGGCGGCGGCGCCCAGCAGGTATCCGGCGTCCACCAGGACGACACAGCGGTCCATCGCGCACCTCGTTCCGCTCGCCCTCGGGGTCCGGCTCCGCCGGGGGCGGCGGTTCCGTGGTGGGCGCGGTCCGCCCGGCTCCCGGGCGGGGAGGGGGTGAGGGGGTGCCCGCAACCGCCCGATCGTTGGGTCACCTTTTCCCCCTGGTTCGCCGGCCGAACCTCGGCGGTCCGTCGCGGTCCCGCAACAGGTCGAAGGGCCCCGCCGGCTCGGCGGGACCCTTCGTACCGGTGGTGCCGGGTGCCCGGCCCCCGGGTCAGCCCTTGAGTTCGGCGGCGACCAGCTCGGCCAGCTGGACGGCGTTGAGCGCGGCGCCCTTGCGCAGGTTGTCGTTGGAGACGAACAGCGAGAGGCCGTTCTCGACCGTCTCGTCGGCACGGATGCGGCCGACGAAGCTCGGGTCGCGGCCGGCGGCCTGGAGCGGCGTGGGGATCTCGCTCAGCTCGACGCCGGGGGCGCCGTCGAGCAGCTCGGCGGCCCGCTCGGGGCTGATCGGGCGCTCGAAGCGGGCGTTGATCTGCAGCGAGTGGCCGGAGAAGACCGGGACGCGCACGCAGGTGCCGGCGACCTTCAGGCCGGGGATGCCGAGGATCTTGCGGCTCTCGTGGCGGAGCTTCTGCTCCTCGTCGGTCTCGTTGGAGCCGTCGTCGACGATCGCGCCGGCCAGCGGCAGCACGTTGAAGGCGATCGGGCGCTTGTAGACCTGCGGCTCGGGGAACTCGACCGCGGAGCCGTCGTGGGCGAGCGCGGAGGCGCCGTCGACCACCTTGGCGGCCTGGTCCTGCAGCTCGGCCACGCCGGCCACGCCGCTGCCGGAGACCGCCTGGTAGGTGGAGACGACCAGGGCGGCGAGTCCTGCCTCGTCGTGCAGCGGGCGCAGCACGGGCATGGCGGCCATGGTGGTGCAGTTCGGGTTGGCGATGATGCCCTTGGGCCGGTCGGCGATGGCCTGCGGGTTGACCTCGGAGACGACCAGCGGGACGTCGGGGTCGCGGCGCCAGGCGGAGGAGTTGTCGATGACGACGGCGCCCGCGGCGGCGGCCTTGGGGGCGAGCTCCTTGGAGGTGGAGCCGCCGGCGGAGAAGATCACGATGTCCAGGCCGGTGTAGTCGGCCGTGGCCGCGTCCTCGACCGTGACCTCGGTGTCCTGCCACGGCAGGGTGCGTCCGGCCGAACGGGCCGAGGCGAACAGCCGCAGCTGCTCCACCGGGAAGTTCCGCTCCGCCAGGATCTCGCGGACCACGCCGCCGACCTGACCGGTGGCCCCGACAATGCCGATCTTCATTTCCGACTACTCCTCTTGATCGTGCTGTTCACAGCCGCAACACTCCGCCCATCATGCCTTGTCACGGGCGGAATCCGGCCTGGTATTCCACGGTGTGAGAGGCCCGGACCCCTCAGTGGTCCAGACCAGTGGCCAGCTCCAGGGCCCGCGCGACCTCGGCCGGCCCGGCCGGCAGCAGCGGCAGCCGGACGTCCGGGGTCGGGATCCGCCCCTGCGCGTGCAGCACGCCCTTCACCACCGACGGGTTCGGCGCCGCGAAGGCGGCGAGCGCCAGCCCGGTCAGCCGGTGGCCCAGCGCACGGGCGCGTGCCGTGTCCCCGGCCTCCCACGCCTCCACCAGTTCGACGAAGCGCGCGGTGGCCAGGTGGGCGGCGGCGGGGATGCCACCGGCGGCGCCCAGGGCCAGCAGCGGCGAGAGGAAGGCGTCCTCCCCCGACAGCACCGCGAACCCCTCCGGCGCGGCGGCGAGCAGTTCCACCGCGGCCTGGTCCACCCCGCCGGTGGCGTACTTCACGCCCACCACGCCCGGCAGGGCCGCGAGCTCCAGCAGCGCGCCGGCCGACAGGTCCTGCCCGGTCCGGTACGGGATGTGGTAGACGACCAGCGGAACCGAACTCGCCTCGGCCAGCGCCCGGAAGTGCGCGACCGTCCCGGCCTCGCCGGGCCGCACGAAGGACGGCACGGTGACCAGCGCGGCGGTCACGCCCGGCACCCGCCCGGCGAGCCCCGCCAGCTCCGCCGCGGCGGCCCGGGCGTCCGGCCCGCCGGCGCCGACCAGCAGCCGGGCGCCCCGGTCGGCGCAGACCGCCGCGCAGACCTCGACGACCGCGCGCCGCTCGGCGTCGTCGAGGGTGGCCGGCTCCCCCGTGGTGCCGAGGGCCACCAGCCCGGCCGCGCCGGCGTCCAGCAGCGAGCCGGCCAGCTTCTCCAGCGCGTCGAGGGCGACCGAGCCGTCGGCCGCGAAGGGGGTGATCAGCGGGACGTGGATGCCGTGGAGAGCCGTGGTGTGTTCCATGACGACGATCCTGCGGCCGGCCGATCGCACAGGTCCAGTTCACATTTCCGAGGCTTCTCGTAAGCTGAGCCGATGCTCGACGTCCGACGCCTGCGCCTGCTGCGCGAACTGGCCCACCTCGGCACCATCGCCGCCGTCGCCGAGGCGCTCTCGTTCAGCCCCTCTGCGGTGTCCCAGCAACTGTCCGTCCTGGAGAAGGAGGCCGGCGTCCCGCTCCTCGAACGCACCGGCCGCCGGGTCGCCCTCACCCCGGCGGGTCTGAACCTGGTCCGGCACGCCGAGGCGGTGTTGGAGCGGCTGGAACAGGCCGACGCCGAACTCGCCCACGCCCGCGAGGGGTTGGCCGGCCCGCTCCGGATCGGCACCTACCCGTCGGCGGCCCGCGCGATCATCCCCGCCCTGCTCGCCGAACTGGCCGGCTGGCACCCGGGGCTGGAGCCGATGGTCACCGAGGTCGACCCGGCCGCCGTGGCGGCGGCGCTGCGCGCCGGGGAGCTGGACGTCGCCCTGGTGCACGAGTACGACCTGGTCCCGGCCGATCCGGAGCCGGGGCTGGCGGTGACCCGGCCGGTCTTCACCGAGCCGATGTACCTCGCGGCCCGGGGTCCGGGCAGCGTGGCCGACCAGCGCACCGAGCCCTGGATCCTCGCCCCGGCCGGCACCCTCTGCCACACGATGGCCGTCCGGGCCTGCGAGAGCGCCGGGTTCGCGCCCCGGATCCGCCACCAGATCGACGACTTCGCCACCGTGCTCGCCCTGGTCGCGGCGGGCCAGGGCGTGGCCCTGGTGCCCCACCTCGGCACCGCGGAGCCGCCGCCCGGCGTCACCCTCACCCGGCTGCCGATGTACCGCCGCACCCGGACGGCCTTCCGGGCCGGCGCCGGGGCCCACCCCGCGATCTCCGCGTTCGTCTCGGCCCTGTACACCGCCGTCCCGCCGGGGCTGCGCGGCTCGGCCTGAACGCACCGGGGCGCCCACCCCCGGAAGGGTGGACGCCCCGCTCGGCCCACGGCCGCACCGGGCCGGCCGCGGCCCGGCCGGCCCGGTCAGCCGGTCAGGGCCGGTCAGCCGGCCAGGCAGCTCGGCCCGAGCAGCTGCTTCAGGTCCCCGAACAGCGCCGGATCCGACTTCACCCGGTGCCGGTCCAGCCGCAGCACGGTCGTCCTGTCCCGCGCCTCCAGCCGCACCCGCACCTCGGTCGTCCCCCGGTGGCTGCTCAGCACCTCGCCGAGCCTGGCCACCAGCGGCGGCGTCACCTTCACGCTCGGGATGTTGATGATGATCGGCGCGTCGGCGTGCGCGTTGGACAGGTCCGGAACCGACAGCTCCATCCCCATCAGCCGCGGCACGTCCTCCCGCTTGTCCAGCTTGCCGCGGACGAACACCACCGCGTCCTCGACCAGTTGCGAGGAGACCAGCTGGTAGCTGGCCGGGAAGAACATGCAGTCGATCGAGCCCGCCAGGTCCTCGACCGTCGCGATCGCCCAGGCGTTGCCCTGCTTGGTCATCTTCCGCTGGAGGCCCGAGATGATGCCGCCGATGGTGACGATGGTGCCGTCCGGCCGTTCGGCGAGGTCGGCGACCGCGCAGTCCGCCTTGTCGGAGAGCACGTGCTCGATGCCGTGCAGCGGGTGCGAGGAGACGTACAGGCCGAGCATCTCCCGCTCCTGGGTCAGCAGGAACGACTTCTCCCACTCGTCCTCGGAGAAGACGACGTCCAGCCCGAAGCTCGGCTCGTCGGCGTCCGCGTCGCCGCCGAAGAGGTCGAACTGCCCCTCGGCCTCCTTGCGCTTGACCCCGACCACGTTGTCGATCATCGGCTCGAACTGCGCGGTCAGGCCCTTGCGGGTGTGCCCGAGCGAGTCGAACGAACCCGCCTTGATCAGCGATTCCACGGTCCGCTTGTTGCAGACCACCGACTCCACCTTGTCCAGGAAGTCGGGGAAGGAGACGAACTTCCCCTTCGCCTTCCTGGTCCGGATCATCGACTCGACGACCGGCCCGCCGACGTTGCGGATGGCGGTCAGGCCGAAGCGGACCAGGGTGTCCCCGTGCGGGGTGAAGTCGGAGTCCGACTCGTTGACGTCCGGCGGGAGCACCTGGATGCCCATCTTGCGGCACTCGTTGAGGTAGACCGCCGACTTGTCCTTGTCGTCCTTGACCGAGGTCAGCAGGCCGGACATGTACTCGGCCGGGTAGTTGGCCTTGAGGTACGCCGTCCAGTACGAGACCAGCCCGTACCCGGCCGTGTGCGCCTTGTTGAACGCGTAGCCGGAGAAGGGGACCAGGACGTCCCAGACCGCCTGGATCGCCGCGTCCGAGTAGCCGTGCTCGCGGCAGCCCCGCTGGAAGGGGACGAACTCCGCCTCCAGGATCTCCTTCTTCTTCTTGCCCATGGCGCGGCGCAGCAGGTCGGCCTGGCCGAGCGAGTAGCCGGCCAGGATCTGCGCGGCCTTCTGCACCTGCTCCTGGTAGACGATCAGGCCGTACGTCGGCTTGAGGATCTCCTCCAGGGGCTTCTCCAGCTCCGGGTGGATCGGGGTGATCTCCTGCTGGCCGTTCTTGCGCAGCGCGTAGTTGGTGTGCGAGTTGACGCCCATCGGACCGGGCCGGTACAGCGCCAGCACCGCGGAGATGTCCTCGAAGTTGTCGGGCTTCATCAGGCGCAGCAGCGAGCGCATGGGGCCGCCGTCGAGCTGGAAGACGCCGAGCGTGTCGCCGCGCGCCAGCAGCTCGTAGGTCGGTTTGTCGTCCAGGGGCAGATCAAGCAGGTTGATCTTGATGCCCTTGTTCTTCTCGATCGCCTTGACGGCGTCGTCCATGATCGTCAGGTTGCGCAGGCCGAGGAAGTCCATCTTGAGAAGGCCGAGGCCCTCACAGGTGGGGTAGTCGAACTGCGTGATGGTGACGCCGTCGGTGTGCCGGGTCCAGACCGGGATGTGGTCGGTCAGCGGCTCGGCGGACATGATGACGCCGGCGGCGTGCACGCCGGGCTGGCGGATCAGGCCCTCGATGCCGCGCGCGGTGTCGATGACCTTGCGCACGTCCGGGTCGGTCTCGTACAGCCCGCGGATCTCACCGGCCTCGCCGTAGCGCGGGTGGCTGGTGTCCGTGATGCCGGACAGCGGGATGCCCTTGCCCATGACGTCCGGCGGCATCGCCTTGGTGATCCGGTCACCCATCGCGTACGGATAGCCTAGGACCCGCGAGGAGTCCTTGATGGCGGCCTTCGCCTTGATGGTGCCGTACGTGACGATCATGGCGACCTTGTCGGACCCCCACTTGTCCGTCACGTACCGGATCACGTCACCGCGCCGGCGCTCGTCGAAGTCGATGTCGACGTCGGGCATGGAGATGCGCTCGGGGTTGAGGAAGCGCTCGAAGATCAGACCGTGCGGGATGGGGTCGAGGTCGGTGATGCCCATCGCGTACGCGACCAGCGAGCCGGCCGCCGAACCACGGCCCGGGCCCACCGCGATGCCCTGTTCCTTGGCCCACATGATGAAGTCGGCGACCACGAGGAAGTACGCCGGGAACCCCATCTGGATGATGGTGTCCATCTCGTACTCGGCGAGCTTCTTGTGCTCCTCGTCGTAGCCCTCGGGGAAGCGCCAGTCCATGCCCTTCCACACCTGGGACTTGAAGAAGTCCGCCTCGGACTCGAAGCCCTCCGGGATGGGGAAGCGCGGCATCAGGTTCTTGAACTCGAACATGCCCGCGGTGTCGACCCGGGAGGCGACCAGCAGCTGGCTGTTCCGGCAGCCCTCCTGCCAGGCGTCCGAGGAGTCCAGCCCGTACATCTCGGCGGCCGACTTGATGTAGTAGCCGGTGCCGTCGAAGCGGAAGCGGTCCGGGTCGGAGAGGTTCTTGCCGGTCTGCACGCAGAGCAGCAGGTCGTGGGCGCCGGCGTCGCCCTCGGTGGTGTAGTGCGAGTCGTTGGTGACCACCGGCGGGATGTTCAGCTTCTTGCTGATCTCCAGCAGCCCGTCCCGGACCCGCTTCTCGATGTCCAGGCCGTGGTCCATCAGCTCAAGGAAGTAGTTCTCCTTGCCGAAGATGTCCTGGTAGTCGGCGGCGGACTTGACCGCCTCGTCGAAGTGGCCCAGCCGCAGCCGGGTCTGCACCTCGCCGGACGGGCAGCCCGTGGTGGCCATCAGGCCGGCCGCGTGCTCGGCGATGATCTCCTTGTCCATCCGGGGCCACTTCACGAGCCAGCCCTCGGCGTACGAGCGCGAGGTCAGCTTGAAGAGGTTGTGCAGGCCCTCCCTGTTCCGGGCCCAGATGGTCTTGTGGGTGTAGGCGCCGGACGCCGAGACGTCGTCCTTCTTCTGGTGCGGCTGGCCCCACAGGATGCGCTTGGTGTTGGACCGGGACTCCGGGGCGACGTACGCCTCGATCCCGATCACCGGGGTGATGCCCGCGGCGGTGGCCTGCTTGTGGAACTCGGCCGCGCCGTACATGTTGCCGTGGTCGGTCATCGCGACATGGGTCTGGCCCAGCCGCTCGACCTCCTTGAACAACTGCTTCAGCCGGGCGGCACCGTCCAGCATCGAGTACTCGGTGTGGACGTGCAGATGCGCGTACGGCTGGTCGCTCAAGGCGGGGCCTCCGGAGGCTCGTGCTGTCTGGCTGGCCGGCGAACGCGCAGGTCACGGGCAGTGCGCCTGGAAACAGTTGCGGCCCGAGCCACTCCCGGGGCCCGGACCAGCACTCACGCGTTCACGCTCCTACTCTAGCCTCCGGACGCACCCGCCTCCGGCCACGCGCCGCGCCCCGAAGGATCGCCCATGCCTCACCAGCAGCCCACCGCCACCGACCGTGCCGAAACGGTACTCAGCGTCTTCGAAACAGCCTTCGGCGACCTGCTCGCCCAGGATCCGGCGGCGTTCCGGGTCAAGTTCCGGAAGATGGCGGCGTCCGCCTTCGCGTTCTACCGGGGCACCGCCGGCCTCTACTACGCGGACCTCACCACCGAGCCGTTCGCGTCCTTCGGCGCGCCGTTCCTCGACGAGCGCACCAGCCGGGTCTGGATCCACGGCGACCTCCACGCGGAGAACTTCGGCACCTACCTGAACGCCGAGGGCCGCCTGGTCTTCAACGTCAACGACTTCGACGAGGCCTACGTCGGCGCCTTCACCTGGGACGTCCAGCGGCTCGCCGCCTCCCTCGCGCTGATCGGCTACGCCAAGGCGCTCTCGGACGCGACGATCACCGAGCTGGTCACCGCCTTCGCCACCGCCTACCGGGCCCGGATCTCCGCCCACGTCACGACCGGCGACGCCGACCCGTACACCCTGGACACCACCACCGGCCCGGTCCTCGACACCCTCCGGCAGGCCCGGGTGCGGACCCGGGTCTCGCTCCTCGACGGCGACACCGTCGTCGAGGGCTACGACCGCCGCTTCCGCCTCGGCGGCGGCGCGATCGAACTCGACGAGCCCACCAAGACCGAGGTGCTGGCCGCGTTCGAGGACTACCTGACCACCCTGCCGCCGGCCTCCCGCACCCGCCCGGCCGCGCTGCGGGTCAAGGACGTCGTCGGCCGCCGGGGGATCGGCATCGGCTCGGCCGGCCTGCCGTCGTACAACCTCCTGCTCGAAGGGCACACCGACGCCCTGGAGAACGACGTGATCATCTACATGAAGCAGGGGCAGACCCCGGCCGTCTCGCGCCACGTCACCGATCCCACCATCGCCGACTACTTCGAGCACGAGGGCCACCGCACGGTCATCTCCCAGCGCGCCCTCCAGTCCCACAGCGACCCGTGGCTCGGGTACACGACGCTGCGCGGCCGCGGCCAGCTGGTCGCCGAGGTCTCCCCGTACGCGACGGACCTCGACTGGACCGACCTCAACGAACTGCCCGACCTGCTCGCCGTGACCAGGTACCTGGGCCGGGCCACCGCCACCATGCACGCGGTGGCCGACGAGTCCTCCAGCGGCCACACCCTGGTGCCGTTCTCCACCGAGCACGCCATCCACGAGGCCATTGCCCGCGACGAGGCCGGCTTCACCGCGATGCTCGTCGACTTCGCCCACGCCTACGGCGCCCGGGCCCGCGCCGACCACCAGCTCTTCGTGGACCTCTACCGCAACGGCCGCATCCCCGGCCTCTGATCAGCCGCCGGTCAGGGCCGCCAGCCGCTCCCCGGCGGCGGCCCTGACCTCGGGCTCCTCCAACGCGTCGTCCCGCAGGTAGGCGAGCCGCTCCCTGACGTCCGCCCGGTCCGGCGCCTGCCGCGCCCCGAGCAGCCGGGCGTCGGCCTCACAGTCCCAGAGACACTCCAGGTACACCTTGTCCAGGCCCGTCCGATCGATCTCCGCCAGCGCCTCCAGGTAGCTCACGCGCTCGTACGAGTGCGGCGTCCACAGCCAGAACCGCCGGAGCAGCGACACCGCGTCCCGGGCCGCCGTCCCGAACCGCCGCAGCCCGTCGGCCGTCCTCATCGGCCCGCACCACCGCCGCTCCACCCAGTCCCGTTCCAGGTCGGCGACCAGCACGGGAACGTCCTCGACCGTTCCGTGCTCGGCGAGCACGCCGTGACCCAGCAACCGCAGCCATCCGGGCTCCGTGAGGGCGGCCCACTCCCGGGCGGCGGGCACTGCCAGGGGCCCGAGCTTGTCGACCACCCCGATCAGCGGCCACAGGACGTACTTCCCGTCCGCCGTCCCCAGCGACGGCACCAGGGGGATCACCCCGGGCTCCGGACCCCGGTCGTCGATCACGTCGAGCGCGGCGGTCCTGCGTTCCTCCGACTCCCCGGGATCCGCCAGCAGCTCCAACAGCCCGGCGTTGTCGACGTCCGCCAACGGCTTCCGCTCCCGGGGCCCGTGCGCCGGCCCGGGCCCGGCCAGCTCCCACCGGTACCACGGCTCCCCCCAGCGGTCCTCCGGGTCCCGCTCCGCCCGCTCCCGCCCGGTCTCCGCCAGGTCGTCCCACCACTCCACCGGCCACCGGTGCGCCATCTCCTCCAGCGCCGCAACCCCGTGCTCCCCCTCCTCCACGTACTCCCGCAGCGACTCCCGGGCCTCCCCCGACCCGTCCAGCGCGAGCAGCGCCAACACCCGCGCGGCTCGCCCGCTCGCTTCCTCCCCCGCGCCGAGCCCCTCCACCACCGGCCCCAGCGGCAGCTCCAAGTCCCTCACCAGCCGGGCCAGATAGAGCCCCCTCTGGTCGACCGAGTCCCACCGCCAGTCCCACCGGACGCAGCCGTAGACGATCTCGGCAGCGGCCGCAGGATCCTCGACGGCCATCCGCGCCCCCAGCCCCCGCCCCCGCTGCACCAGCCCCGCCAACGTCGCCGCCGGCGCATACCGCCCCTCACTCATCACCATCCCCCCATCCTCCCCTCCACGGCACATCCCCCACGGCGCAGACCACCTCGACGGTGCCGGCCTCCAGGCCGTTCCCCTCACCTCCCCACCACACGGCCGCCTTCGTCGTGCACGACGAAGGCGGCCGGACCCCTGCGCGGGAAGTCGGCCGGGCCGACTTCCCGCGCAGGCAGGACAGCGGCGACCTCAGGCGGCCTGCTCGTCCAGCTCGGCGAGGAAGTCCAGGGCCACGGCCCACGTCCGCTCCGCCGCTTCGGCGTCGTAGTCGGCCAGGTCGGGGTCGGTGAAGACGTGCCCCGCGCCCCGGTAGCGGTGGATCTCCACGTCGGCGCCGGCCTTGCGCATGCCCAGGTACCAGGCGTTCAGCCAGTCCTCGGGCTCGAACGGGTCGGGCTCGGCGATGTGCAGCTGGACCGGGATCGAGGTGGCCGCGTCCTCGCGGATGTCGGACGTGCCGTGCAGGAGCAGCAGGCCGAGGGCCTTCTCGTCGGCGAGCGCGAGGTTCTGGGCGAGCGAGCCGCCGAGCGAGAAGCCCGCGTAGACGAGCGGCGCCCCGGAGCCCAGCAGCGGAGCGGCGGCTCCGACGGCCAGCCGCAGCAGCTCGTCGCTGCCGACCTCCTCCTTGTACGCCATGCCCTCCTCGACGTCGTCGAAGGTCCGTCCCTCGAAGAGGTCGGGGGTGTGCACGGTGTGCCCGGCGGCGCGCAGCCGGTCGGCGGCGGCGTGGACGGCGGGGCGCAGGCCGTACACGGAGTGGAGGAGCAGGATCTGTGCCACGGGCGGGACTTCCTTGCGACAGGGGGCCGGAACAGCCTCCCATCATCGCGCATGGCCGCCGGGTGGCCGAGCGCACCCGCCACGATGGCGGGACGCCACACCTCGGTGAAGCAGCGACGAACAGTCAGTTCAACGTATGGAACAGCGCATTACCGACCGGTAGCCTGTCCGCCGTGACTGACCTTGTCGATGACATGACCGCCGCCCGCCCGCACCGCCGCCAGGTGCTCAAGGCCACCGCCCTCGCGGCCGGCGCCGCCGCCCTGCCGCTCGCCCTCGGCACCTCGGCCCACGCCGCGACCGCCCCGCAGTTCCTGCACGGCGTCGCCTCCGGCGACCCGCTCCCCGACGGCATCCTGCTCTGGACCCGCGTCACCCCGGCCCCGGAGGCCGTTCCCGGCTCCGGCCTCGGTGCCGACACCGACGTGCGCTGGGAGCTCGCCACCGACAAGGGCTTCACCCGGCTCGCGGCAAGCGGCACGGTGACCACCACCGCCGCCACCGACCACACCGTCAAGGCGGACGTCCGCGGCCTCACCCCGGGCACCCTCTACTGGTACCGCTTCACCGCCGGCGGGACGGTCTCCCCCCTCGGCCGCACCCACACCACCCCGGCCGCCGACTCCGCCCTCGACCGGCTCCGCTTCGGCGTCGCGTCCTGCGCCAACTGGGAGGCCGGCTACTTCTCGGCGTACCGTCACCTGGCGGCCCGCGGCGACCTCGACGCCTTCCTCTTCCTCGGCGACTACATCTACGAGTACCAGACCGGCGAGTTCTGCGCCCGCGGCTCGGTGGTCCGCCCGCACGCCCCTGCCCACGAGATCCTCACCCTCGCCGACTACCGCACCCGGCACGGCCGCTACAAGACCGACGAGGACCTCCAGGCGCTGCACGCCCAGGTCCCGACGATCGCGATCTGGGACGACCACGAGTTCGCCAACGACGCCTGGTCCGGCGGCGCCGAGAACCACACCCCGGGCGCCGAGGGCGACTGGGCGGCCCGGGTGGCCGGCGCCAAGCAGGCCTACTTCGAGTGGATGCCGGTCCGTCCGTCCGTCGCGGGCACCACCTACCGCCGTCTGCGCTACGGCAAGCTCGCCGACCTGCACCTGCTGGACCAGCGCTCGTTCCGCTCCCAGCAGGTCAAGGTCGGCAACGGCGACGTCGACTCGGCCGAGCGCACCATCACCGGCCGCGCGCAGATGGACTGGCTGAAGTCCGGCCTCTCCGCCTCCGACACCACCTGGCGGCTGATCGGCAACGAGGTGATGATCTCCCCGGTCGCCCTCTTCGCCCTCCCCGACTACATCCTTCGCCCGCTGGCCAAGCTGCTCGGCCTGCCCGGCGAGGGTCTGGCGATCAACACCGACCAGTGGGACGGCTACACCCACGACCGCCGCGAGCTGCTCGGCCACCTCAAGGCGAACGGCATCACCAACACCGTCTTCCTGACCGGCGACATCCACTCGGCCTGGGCGTCGGACGTCCCGAACGAGGCCGCCACGTACCCGCTGTCCGGCAGCGGCGCGACCGAGTTCGTGGTCACCTCGGTGACCTCGGACAACATCGACGACATCCTGAAGGTCGCGCCGCAGACCCTCTCGCTGGTCGCCACCGCCGCGCTCCAGGCCTCCAACCGGCACATCAAGTGGGTCGACCTGGACTCGCACGGCTACGGCGTGCTGGACATCACCCCGAGCCGGACGCAGATGGACTACTACGTCGTCTCCGACCGGACCCGCAAGGACGCCACCACCAAGTGGACGCGCTCCTACCGCACCAGGTCCGGCACCCAGCAGGTCGAGCGCGTCTACTCGCCCGTCAAGTAGCCGCCGGCACGACGGCCCCGCCCGCCGGTCAGCGGCGGGCGGGGCCCCGCCCGAGGGCCCCGCCCGAGGAGCGCGGCCGGGGCGGTCAGGACACCACGTCCTTGCGGGCGAAGCCGCGGAACGCCAGCGCCAGCAGCACCACGGCGTAGGACAGCGACAGCGACACGCCCTGCACCATGCCGCCCCACTCCAGCTGCGGCTGCAGGGCGTCCGCCCACGCGTACTGCCAGTGCGCGGGCAGCCACGCCCGCAGGTCACCGAGCGCGGTGATGGCGTCCAGCACCCCGGTGATGATCGAGGCGAACACCGCCCCGCCCACGGCCCCCAGGGGCGCGTCGGTGGCGGTGGAGAGCCAGAACGCCAGCGCGGCGATCACGACCTCGCTCAGGAAGACGAACACCACCGCGACCGCCAGCCGGGGCAGTGCCTCCCCTGCCGTCAGGCTCGCGCCGGCCGGCAGCTTCAGGTCGCCCCACCCGTACGCGGCGGTGCCGACGCCCAGTCCGACCAGCGGCAGCAGGAGCACCGCGACCGCCGAGAACAGCAGCCCGACCGCGAACTTGCGGGCCAGCAGCCGGGCCCGGGGCACCGGCGCGGCCAGCAGGTACCGCAGCGAGGACCAGCTCGCCTCGGAGGCCACCGTGTCACCGCAGAACAGCGCGACCGGGATCACCAGCATGAAGCCGGTGCCCATGAAGAGCATGGTGGCCGCGAAGTTCGGCCCGGACGAGGTGGCCAGTTCGATGAACGTGGTCCGGTCGGCCCGGTTCGGGGTGCCGGCTACCTGGAACGCCGCCAGCACGATGAGCGGCATCGCGGCCAGCACGCCACCGATCACCATCGTCCGCCGGCGCCGGAGCTGACGGACCACCTCGACGCGCAGCGGCAGCGTCCGACCGGCCCGGTACCCGGGGGCGTGGTCCGGCGACACCCCGCCCGACGAGCCACCGGGCGAGCCACCGGACGACGACACCCCAGAAGACACCACGGCGCTCACGCCGTACCTCCGATCAGCGACAGGAACGCATCCTCCAGCCGGCGCTGCGGCCCGGCCGACGCGACCGGCACCCCGAGCCGCACCAGCTCGGCCAGCAGCTGACTGGCAGCCATGCCGTCCAGCCGGACGAGCAGCCCGCCCTCGGCCGCCTCCGCCGACGCGACGCCGGCCAGGGCCGCCACCTTGTCGGCCGCCGCCGCCAGCTCCTCGGCCCCGAACGAGGCGTCGGTCCCGACCAGCAGTTGCTCGCCACCGCCGACGATCTCCGCGACGGCGCCGGTGGTGATCAGCCGGCCGCGGTCCATGACCACCAGGTCGGTGCAGCTCTGTTCGACCTCCGCCAGCAGATGGCTGGAGACGATGACGGTCCGCCCGGCGGCGGCGTACCGGATCATCACCTCGCGCATCTCGCGGATCTGCGGCGGGTCGAGCCCGTTGGTCGGCTCGTCGAGGATCAGCAGGTCGGGCAGGCCCAGCATCGCCTGGGCGATGGCGAGTCGCTGCCGCATGCCCTGCGAGTAGGTGCGCACCGCCCGGTCCAGCGCCTCGCCGAGTCCGGCGATGGCCAGGGCCTCGTCCAGGTGCGCGTCGGCCTCGGGCCGGCCGGTGGCCTGCCAGTAGAGCCGCAGGTTGGCCCGCCCGGTGAGGTGCGGAAGGAAGCCCGCGCCCTCGACGAAGGCACCGACCCGGGACAGCACCGGCGCACCCGGCCGCACCAGGTGGCCGAAGATCCTGATCTCGCCGGCGTCGGGCCGGATCAGGCCCATCAGCATCCGCAGGGTGGTGGTCTTGCCCGCGCCGTTGGGGCCCAGCAGGCCGAGCACCTGGCCCTGCTCCACCCGGAAGCCCAGGTCCTTGACCGCGTACCGGTCGGCGGCGCCCTTGTACCGCTTGCTGAGTCCGGTGATCTGCAGCGGCACCCCGCCCAGCACCGGGTCGTACGCCGCGCCCCGCTCCGCCCTCGCCCGGCGCCGGAGCCGGGGCAGCAGCAGCACGGCCGCCGCCACCGCGACGGCGACCAGCGGCAGCACCCAGGTCCGCGACGGCAGCGGCGCGGCCTCGGTGACCAGCCCGTCCACGGTCGGCAGGGTCAGCGGTCCGGTGACGGCGGCCCGGTAGGTGGCCGGTTCGGCGGGTGACGCGTACGCGAGGTCGGTCGAGGCGAGCACCAGCCTGAGCCGGTGCCCGGAGTCGAAGGTGTGGTCGACGGTGGGCAGCCCCACCGTGACGGTCCGCCCGTCGGGCCCGTCCGCGCCGGTCACCCGGAGCGGGGCGGACAGCTGCTGCGGCAGGGTCTGCTTGCCGTCCGGGGCGACGTCGTACAGCTTCGCGAAGAGCACCGCGTCCGGGCGGTCCGCCCGGACCCTGATCGGGACGGTGGGCCGGCCGGTCAGGTGCACCGAGGCGTCCAGCGGCTCCGACTCGAAGGCGGCGAACTGCCCGGGGAAGTCCAGGGAGACCGAGGCACCGAGTGCGGCGGCCTGGCTGAGCGCGCCGATACCCGGCAGCGCGGAGATGTTGGGCGGGGCGCCGCCCGGCGGGTTGGCGAAGGACTGCTCACCGTCGGCCGAGGGGCCGGTCAGCCGGTACTGCCGCGAGCCGGTGCCGTCGAGACCGGGGTAGGCCTCGGCCGTCGCCCCGCGCAGGACCGGCTGGAAGCCGGTGGAGTCCACCCCACCGGTCCGGGTCACCCGGAACGCCGCCCCGGTACCGCCGTCACCCTGCGAGGCGTCGCCGTCCTTCGGGGCACCGCCCCCCTTCGGGGCACCGCCGCTCGCAGCGCCGCCGCCCTTCAGGTAGCGGTCGAACCAGGCACCCACCCGGGCGTCCACCCGTTCGCTGGTGTCGGTCGCACCGTCGTGCCCGCCGGCGAACCAGTCCACCGCGACGGGGGCGCCGTTGGCCGCCACCGCACGCGCGATCGCGTCCCCCTGGTCGAGCGGGAACAGCGAGTCCTGCTGTCCCTGGACGACCAGCGTCGGTACCTTCAGCCGGTCCGCGACCGAGGACGGGCTGGACCGGTCCAGCAGCGCGACCGCCTCCGGGTCGGCGTGCCCGGTGGTGGCCACCCGGTCGTACATCCGGCACAGCTCCTCCAGGAACCGTCCGCAGCCGACCTGCCCGGCCCCCTCCGACGCCACCGACGGCCGGGCCGCACCCCCCGACGGACCGAGGTCGCCCGCCGAGCCGGTGGTGAAGAAGATCCCGGCCCACAGCTTCTTGAACACCCCGTCGACCGCGCCGGAGCCCTGCACCCCCTGCGGGAACAGCGCGTCGGCCAGGTTCCACCAGGTGATCTGGCTGGCCACCGCGTCGATCCGGCGGTCGTACGCCGAGCCGAGCAGCGCCACCGCCCCGCCGTAGGAGGCGCCGGTGATGCCGACCCGGGGGTCGCCGGGTCCGTCGAGGCGTACCTCGGGCCGCTGGGCCAGCCAGTCCACCAGGCGCTTGACGTCCTCGACCTCGCGGTCCGGCGCGTTCAGCCCGATCTTCCCGCCGGAGCGTCCGAAGCCGCGTGCCGACCAGGTGAGCACCGCGTACCCCTGCCGGGCCAGTTGCTCGGCCCGTTCCCGCTCGCCCTCCTTGGAACCGCCGAAGCCGTGGCCGAGCAGGACGGCCGGGCGCGGGCTTTCCCCGGTCGTGAAGAAGGAGGTGTCCAGCTGGACCACCTGCTGGCTGCCGGGTGTCTCGGGCATCGCGAGGAAACGATCCTCCTGCCGGACCGCCTGTTCCCCGCCGGCGGCCACGGCCGCCGTACCCACGCCGGCCACCACCACCAGGGCCACCGCACCCGCCAGCAGTCTCCGTCCGGCCGCCGTACCGCGACCGCGCCACCGGCGCCACGCCCCACCGAGCTCCATGGTCCGTGATCGTAGCCGCCGCTCGGGTAGGCGGCTGATAAGAGCGCCCCGGCCCGGCCCCCGCGACGGGACCACCCGCTCGCCGCCGTGCGGCCCGCGACCCTCACGAGGAGACCCCCCGCCGCCGACAACGAGCCCGATTCGCCCAGCTGTGCCCGAGTATCGTACGCACGACCCGCTCACCGACCACCCGACCGCCCGACCGCCCGACCGCCCGACCGCCCGACCGACGAGGTGCCCCGTGCTCCGGCCGCTGATCACCCTGCTCGCCACCGTCGTCGCCACCCTGGTGACCGGCCGGCTCGTCGACCGGGCCTTCCAGCGCGCCGCCGCACGCCACCCCGACGCCCCGGTCTGGCCCCTTCGGTGACACGGTGGTGGTCGGCCAGCAGGGGGCGGTCGAGGAGATCACCCTCACCTACCTGGTGGTCCGGCTCCGGGACTACCGGCGGCTGATCGTCCCGGTCTCCTACTTCGTCAGCAAGCCGTTCGAGAACTGGACCCGCCGCGATCCGGGCCTGCTGGCCTCGGTGATCCTCCACCTCGACCACGCGACGCCGGTCGACCGGCTCCGCACCGTCCTGCACGACCGTCTGGCGGGCAATCCGCGCCGGGACTGCGCCGAGTGGGCGCTCCAGGTCGTGGACACCACCCCGAGCACGATGATGGTGCGGGCGACCATGACCGCCCGGACCCAGGACGACGCCGCCCTGCTCCGCTTCGAGGTCCGCGAGCAGTTGGTCGCCCACCTCCGCGACCACCACCCCGAGGCGCTCCCCGGCTGCGCACCGGCGAGGCTGGGGGACCGACAAGCCCGACAGACCGGGCGGGACCAGCAGTCCCGAGAGACGGGGCCTGCCCGACAGGCCCGACAGGCCCGACAGATCGAAAACCGGGCGGGCCCGCCGAAGCGGACCCGCCCGAAGCCTCACGAACCCACCCGGAGGGCAGCCCTACAACACCCGGGTCATCGTCCGGTGCGGGATCCCGGCGTCGTCGTAGACCCCGCCCTCGGCCACGTACCCGAGCCGCTCGTAGAACCCCAGCGCCTGCACCTGTGCGTGCAGCTCCACCTCACGTGCCCCGCGCCGGCGTCCGGCCGCCTCCACGGCGCGCACCAGCTCCGCTCCGAGCCCGGTGCCCCGGGCGGCCCCGACCACCGCGAGCCGGCCGAGCAGTACCCGCCCCTCGGTCCCCCCGGTCAGCCCGAGCGCCTGCTCGCCGAAGATCAGCCGGGCCGTCCCCCACGGCTCCCCCGCCGGCCCGACGGCCAGCAGGTGCTCCGAGGTGGCGTCCAGCTCGTCGTACTCCAGCTCCTCCGGCACGCCCTGCTCCTCGACGAACACCGTCCGCCGGACGCCCCGGACCAACGCGAGGTCGTCCTCCCCCTCCGCGATCCGGATCCGTGCCGCGAAAGCGCTCATGCCGGCCGCCTCAGCTCTCGGACGAGATGATGTCGAGCGACTTCCGCAGGTCGGCCGGGTACTCGCTGGAGAACTCCACCCACTCGCCGTCCGCCGGGTGCTCGAAGCCGAGCGAGACGGCGTGCAGCCACTGACGGGTGAGGCCGAGCCGCTTGGCGAGCGTGGGGTCGGCGCCGTAGGTGAGGTCGCCGACGCAGGGGTGGCGCAGTGCGGACATGTGGACGCGGATCTGGTGGGTGCGCCCGGTCTCCAGCTTGATGTCCAGCAGCGAGGCGGCCCGGTAGGCCTCGATCAGGTCGTAGTGCGTGACGGACGGCTTGCCCTCGCGGGTGACCGCCCACTTCCAGTCGGAGCTGGGGTGGCGCCCGATCGGGGCGTCGACGGTGCCGCTGAGCGGGTCCGGGTGGCCCTGGACCAGCGTGTGGTACTTCTTCTCGGTGATCCGGTCGTGGAACTGCCGCTTGAGGTCGGTGTAGGCGCGCTCCGACTTGGCGACGACCATCAGCCCGGAGGTGCCGACGTCGAGCCGGTGCACGACGCCCTGGCGCTCGGCAGCGCCCGAGGTGGAGATCCGGTAGCCGGCCGCGGCGAGGCCGCCGATCACGGTGGGGCCGGTCCAGCCCGGGCTGGGGTGCGCGGCGACCCCGACCGGCTTGTCGACGAGCACGATGTCCTCGTCGTCGTGGACGATGCGCATGCCCTCGACGTGCTCGGCGACGATCTGCACGGGTGCGGCGGGGGCGGGGATCTCGACCTCCAGCCACGAACCGGCGGTGACGCGGTCCGACTTGCCGGCGACGGCGCCGTCGAGCGTCACCTTGCCGTCGGCGGCCAACTCGGCGGCCTTGGTCCGGGAGAAGCCGAACATCCGGGCGAGGGCGGCGTCGAGACGCTCGCCTTCGAGGCCGTCGGGTACGGGGAGGCTGCGGATCTGCGCTGCGGTACTCACCCGTACGAGTATGCCGGACGCGGGGGCCACCCCTTACGCAGCCGGTCCGCCGCCCTACTCGGCCGGGTCCTCCGCGCGCTCGCCCTTGGACCCCTTCTCCGCCGGCTGGTGGACGGTGCCGTCGGGGTTGCTGCCCCGGAAGGAGAGCAGGACGACCAGGATGCCGCCGCAGACGATCGCCGAGTCGGCGAGGTTGAAGACGGCGAAGTGCTGGACGGAGATGAAGTCCACGACGTGCCCGCGGAACACGCCGGGCGAGCGGAACAGCCGGTCGGTGAGGTTGCCGAGGGCGCCGCCGAGCAGCAGCCCCAGGGCGATCGCCCACGGCAGGCTGTACAGCCGCCGGGCGATCCGCCAGATCACCACGATGACGGCCGAGGCGATCATGGTGAAGACGACGGTGAGCGCCTGCCCCATGCCGAAGGCGGCGCCGGAGTTGCGGATCACCTGGAAGGTCACCACGTCGCCGATCACCTTGATCGCCGCGTGGTTCTCCAGCCGGGCCACCACCAGCAGCTTGCTGCCGAAGTCGATCAGGAAGGCCAGGAGCGCGACCACCAGCAGCACGCCGATCCGGCGGCGCCCCTTCGACGCCTCCTGCCCCGGCTCCGCCCCGTCGACGACGGCCCCGACCGCGGTGGCCCCGACCGCCGCGGTACCGACCGCGGTCGCACCGACCGCGGTGGCCCCGAGACCGGCGGCACCGACCGCGGTGGCACCGGCGGGTGCGACCCCGACGGCCGTGGCACCGGGGGCTTCGGCGGGGACGGCGGAGGTACGCGTCTCACCGGACTCGGTCACGGTCTCCGCCACGGCTTCGGCGGGCGTCGGGACGGACTCGTCCCGCGTCTGGGGGGAACCTTGCGTACTGATGATCCGCTCCGCTGCCGTGACGTGGGTGGGCCGGGGAACGCCCGACCTCCGACAGATCGGGCGACGTTACGGGGTCGAGCCTACGGCAAGCCCGACCCCCCGCGTCGCCCCGGTCAGCGGCGTTCCTGCTTGGCCTTGCACTGGACGCAGAGCGTCGCCCGCGGGAAGGCCTGCATCCGTGCCTTGCCGATGGCCTGGCCGCAGGACTCGCAGGTCCCGAAGCCGACGCCCTCCAGCCGGACGAGCGCATGCTCGGTCTGGGCGAGGCTGTCACGGGCGTTGTTGGCCAGCGCCACCTCGCTCTCCCGCGAGATGTTCTTGGTGCCGGCGTCCACCTGGTCGTCGCCGGCGCCGTCGTTGGAGTCGCGCATCAGGCCGGTGATGGCCGCCTCGGCCGCGTCGATCTCGTGCTGCAGCCGCTCCAGCTCGCTGATCAGCTCGGCGTGCAGTTCGTGCACCTCGTTCGAGGTCCACGGGTCCTCGCCGGGGCGGACGGGCAGCTCCGCCGGATCGACCGACTCGGCGCCGCCGGTGGCCCGGACGGCCCCGTTCTGGGCCGGCGTGCGGGTGCGGCCGGGGGCCACGAGAGCGGTGTCGGTGGTGTTCTTTCGCCGTGCGGTAGTGGTCACGGTCCCCTCCCCTGGATCGCCTGCCACGGCCTTGCGTGTCCGCTTGGTGGCGGTACCCGCGCCGGTTGCCTTCTCAGCCATGGCTTCGACCCCATCTACGAACGAATCGAGCCGCCGGTTCCCGGCGGCCTCCAGTGCCGGAACGATAATCCCGATCAAAAACGGTCACAACATGACATACCGACGCCTCACAATGATCCCACCCGGGCAGCCGTCACAGGCGCCACGCCCATGCGCCGACCAGAGTTGTGCCCCGTACACCCCCGCCTAACCACCCCCGGACGCCGCACCGGAGGCCCCGCCCCCCACTACGCCCGGGGCGCCCCCGGGGCTCCGGGGGCGCCGCCCCCGACCCCCCCGACCTGACGCCGAGGCCCTCCGGACCCGCCCCGGACAGGTGGTCCGAAACGACTTGCGGCGGGCCGATACACTGAGCCTGCAAGGCGCAGATGGGGACGAGTACCGCAGTACGCAGCCACCAGCGACCCGGGGACGGTGCGAGCCCGGGGGTGTGCACGGCGCGAAGATCACCCCGGAGCCGCCGGAAGAACGGCCCGCGATTCCCGTCGCACCGGCCCGTAGACCCGGCAGCAAGCCCAAACAAGAGGGCCGCACGCACCACCGCGGCCAAGGAGGGTGGTACCGCGGGGCGGCATGCCGTCTCGTCCCTCCGTCGGATCCCGTCCACGCATCCGTCGGAGGTAGACGCCCGCGATGAGTACCTACAACCCCGTCCCCGCCCAGGTCGACCTGCCGGTCCTCGAACACCAGATCCTCTCCTTCTGGCAGGACAACAAGGTCTTCCAGCGCAGCCTGGAGCAGTCCGAGGGCCGCCCCGAGTGGGTCTTCTACGAGGGCCCGCCCACCGCGAACGGCATGCCCGGCGCCCACCACATCGAGGCCCGCGTCTTCAAGGACGTCTTCCCGCGCTACCGGACGATGAAGGGCTACCACGTCGCCCGCAAGGCCGGCTGGGACTGTCACGGCCTCCCGGTCGAGCTGGCCGTCGAGAAGGAGCTGGGCTTCTCCGGCAAGCAGGACATCGAGGCGTACGGCATCGCCGAGTTCAACGCCAAGTGCCGCGAGTCGGTGACCCGCCACACGGACGCGTTCACCGAGCTCACCTCGCGCATGGGCTACTGGGTCGACCTCGACCAGGCGTACCGCACCATGGACCCGTCCTACGTGCAGTCCGTCTGGTGGTCGCTCAAGCAGATCTTCGACAAGGGCCTGCTGGTCCAGGACCACCGGGTCGCCCCCTGGTGCCCGCGCTGCGGCACCGGCCTCTCCGACCACGAGCTGGCGCAGGGCTACGAGACCGTCGTCGACCCCTCGGTCTTCGTCCGCTTCCCGCTGACCGGCGGCCCGCTGGCCGGCCGCGCCGCGCTGCTGGTCTGGACCACCACTCCGTGGACCCTGGTCTCCAACACCGCCGCCGCCGTCCACCCCGACGTCACCTACGTGGTGGCCACCGACGGCACCGAGCAGCTGGTGGTCGCCGAGCCGCTGCTGGCCAAGGCCCTCGGCGAGGGCTGGGAACCGACCGGGGAGTCCTTCACCGGCGCCGAGATGGAGCGCTGGGCCTACCGCCGCCCCTTCGACCTGGTCACGATCGAGAACGCGCACTACGTCCTCAACGCCGACTACGTCACCACCGAGGACGGCACCGGCATCGTCCACCAGTCCCCCGCCTTCGGCGCGGACGACCTCGCGACCTGCCGCCGGTACGGCCTGCCGGTGGTCAACCCGGTGCTGGCCGACGGCACCTTCGCCCCCGAGGTCCCGCTGGTCGGCGGCCAGTTCTTCAAGAAGGCCGACGAGGCGCTGGTCGCCGACCTCAAGGAGCGCGGCCTGCTCTTCCGCCACCTGCCGTACGAGCACAGCTACCCGCACTGCTGGCGCTGCCACACCGCGCTGCTCTACTACGCGCAGCCGTCCTGGTACATCCGGACCACGGCCGTCAAGGACGCCCTGGTCCGCGAGAACGAGGCCACCAACTGGTACCCGGAGAACGTGAAGCACGGCCGCTTCGGCGACTGGCTGAACAACAACGTCGACTGGGCGCTCAGCCGCAACCGCTACTGGGGCACCCCGCTGCCGATCTGGCGCTGCGAGGAGGGCCACCTCACCTGCGTCGGCTCGCTGGCCGAGCTCTCCGAGCTGACCGGCACCGACCAGAGCGGCCTCGACCCGCACCGCCCGTACATCGACGAGGTCACCTTCGCCTGCCGTGACTGCGGCGGCACCTCGACCCGGGTGCCCGAGGTGATCGACGCCTGGTACGACTCGGGATCGATGCCCTTCGCCCAGTACGGCTACCCGTACCAGAACAAGGAGCTGTTCGAGCAGCGCTACCCGGCGCAGTTCATCTCCGAGGCGATCGACCAGACCCGCGGCTGGTTCTACACGCTGATGGCCGTCGGCACCCTGGTGTTCGACAGGAACGCGTACGAGAACGTCGTCTGCCTGGGCCACATCCTGGCCGAGGACGGCCGCAAGATGTCCAAGAACCTGGGCAACATCCTGAAGCCGATCCCGCTGATGGACCAGCACGGCGCCGACGCCGTCCGCTGGTTCATGGCCGCCGGCGGCTCCCCCTGGTCGGCCCGCCGGGTCGGCCACGGCACGATCCAGGAAGTGGTCCGCAAGACCCTCCTCACCTACTGGAACACCGTCGCCTTCCAGGCCCTGTACGCCCGGACGTCCGGCTGGGCCCCGTCCGCGAGCGACCCGGCCCCGGCCGACCGCCCGCAGCTGGACCGCTGGGTGCTCTCCGAGCTCAACACCCTGGTCCGGGAGGTCGACGCGTCCTTCCAGGCGTACGACACCCAGCGGGCCGGCAAGCTGCTCTCCGGCTTCGTCGACGACCTCTCCAACTGGTACGTCCGCCGGGGCCGCCGCCGCTTCTGGCAGGGCGACGCGGCCGCGCTCGCCACGCTGCACGAGGCGCTGGAGACGGTGACCCGGCTGATGGCCCCGCTGACCCCGTTCATCACCGAGCGGGTCTGGCAGGACCTGGTCGTCCCGGTGGTCCCGGACGCCCCGGCCTCGGTCCACCTGGCCACCTGGCCGGAGGCGGACGAGTCGCTGATCGACGCCGACCTCTCGCGCCACATGACGCTGGTCCGTCGTCTGGTCGAGCTGGGCCGGGCGACCCGCGCCGAGTCCGGCGTGAAGACCCGTCAGCCGCTCTCCCGCGCGCTGGTCGCCGCCCAGGGCTGGGAGGAGCTGCCCGCCGACCTGCGCGCGCAGATCGCGGAGGAGCTCAACGTCTCCACCCTGGAGTCGCTCGCGGCCGGCTCCGCCGACCGGACCGGTGGCGGCTCGCTGGTCGACACCACGGCCAAGGCCAACTTCCGTGCGCTGGGCAAGCGTTTCGGCAAGGGCGTGCAGGACGTCGCCAAGGCGGTGGCCGCCGCCGACGCCGCCCGGCTCGCCGCCGAGCTGCGGGCCGGGGGCACCACCTCGGTCGAGCTGGACGGTGAGACCGTCACGCTCTCCCCCGACGAGGTGATCATCACCGAGACCCCGCGCGAGGGCTGGGCCGTCGCCAACGAGTCCGGCGCCACCGTCGCCCTCGACCTGGCGATCACCCCCGAGCTGAAGCGCCTCGGCGTCGCCCGTGACGCGATCCGGCAGATCCAGGAGGCCCGCAAGAACTCCGGCCTGGACGTCGCCGACCGGATCGTCCTCCGCTGGCGCGCCACCGACGACGAGACCGCCGAGGCGATCGCCGAGCACGGTTCCCTCGTCGCGGAGGAGGTCCTCGCGACCGACTTCGCCGCCGGCGCGGCCGACTGGGAGTCGGACACCTTCTCCGACGAGTCCCTCGGATTCGCCTTCCAGCTGCGCAGGGCCTGACCGAACGACCCGGAGCCGCCGCCGCCCCACCCAGGGGCGGCGGCGGCTCCGTCGTCCCCGTGAGGGTCCGGCGACCGGCCCCGACGATCAACGGCGATCGAACACGGCGGCCGACCCGCCGCGCGGCGGGGCACCGAACGCAGAACGCCCCCGCCGTGACCCGGAGGTCACGGCGGGGGCGCTGCTGACAGTCGGCTACCGCCTAGTTGTCGCCGTCCTCGTCGATCAGGAACCCGCGCATCGGCGCCGGCGCCTGCTGCATCGGCTGCGGCGGCTGCGGACGGACGGCCGCCATCGGCTGGGTCATCCCGGCCGGCTGCATCTGCGGCGCACCCGAGTTGCCACCCGAGGCCTGACCGCCGAAGCCCTGCCCACCGGAGTTACCGCCGAAGGAGCCCTGTCCGCCGAAGGACGGCTGGTTCCCGCCGAACGCCGGCTGGCTGCCACCGAAGCTCGGCGACGGGCTGCTCATCGCACCGGCACCGGCCGGAGCCATCGACGACGCGGCCGGCGGCAGCGACGCGGTGGCCGGGAGCCGCGGCGGGGCGAGCGAGTCGTCCGCCTGCGACTCCAGCTGGCGCAGCTGGGTCTCCAGGTACGACTTCAGGCGCGTGCGGTACTCACGCTCGAACGCCCGCAGGTCCTCGACCTTGCGCTCCAGCGTGGCACGGGCGGACTCCAGCGAGCCCATCGCGACGCGGTGCTTCTCCTGCGCGTCCCGCTCCAGGGCGTCGGCCTTGGCACGGGCGTCGCGCTCCAGGCCCTCGGCCCGGCTGCGCGCCTCGCCGACGATCTTGTTGGCCTCGGAACGGGCCTCGGAGATCGCCTGGTCGGCCGTCTGCTGGGCGAGCGCCAGGACGCGGGCGGCACTGTCGCCGCCGGGGCTCTGCTGCTGCATCGGGGCGCCCATCGGGCCACCCATCTGCTGCTGCTGGCCGCCCATCTGCTGCGGGCCGCCCATGGGGCCGCCCATCTGCTGCATCTGCTGCTGGCCCATGCCCTGGCCCATGGGGTTGCCCATGCCCTGCGGGCCGCCGGGGCCACCCATCGGCTGGAGCATCTGACCACCCATCGGCTGGACCAGCTGCTGCTGGCCGCCCATGGTCTGGCCCATCTGCTGCTGCTGCGGACCGCCGGGGCCCATCGGGCCGCCCTGGCCGGACGGAAGCTGCGGGGCGCCGGACGGCAGGCCGAGCGGCTGGTTGCCCATCTGCTGCTGCGGGCCGCCCATCTGCTGCTGCTGCGGGCCGCCGGGGCCGCCCATCTGCTGCTGCTGCGGGCCGCCGGGGCCACCCTGCTGGCCGGGGACCGGCGGGCCGGATATGGCGGCCGGCACCGGGGCGCCGGAGCGCGCGTCCTGCGGCGGCTCCTTGCGCATGTTGGCCTGGTTCTGCGCGGCGGCACGGGTCGCGGCGGCCAGCTTGGCGCGCAGGTCCTCGTTCTCGCGGAGAAGGCGGGTCAGCTCCGCCTCGACCTCGTCGAGGAAGGCATCGACCTCGTCCTCGTCATAGCCTTCGCGCAGGCGGACGGTCGTGAACTGCTTGTTCCGAACGTCCTCGGGGGTCAATGGCATCTCTTCACCTCAACGTGATCGTCGGCACACCGGCATCCTGTCGCATCGCTCACCTACGACTAGGGCCGCACAAGCGAGATCAGGACATACACAATGATCATCAGTACGAAGAAGGACAGGTCGAGCGCCACGCCCCCGAGACGCAACGGCGGAATGAACCGCCGCAGAAGCTTGAGCGGCGGATCCGTGACAGTGTACGTGGCCTCCAGGACCAGGACCATGGCCTTGCCCGGCCGCCACGAACGCGCGAACTGGAAGACCCAGTCCATCACCAGCCGCACGAGCAGGAACACCAGGAAGACGGTCAGTGCGTAATAGAGCACCGCCCACACGATCTCCATCGCGCTTCCCTCTCCCCGGTTCTTCGACCCTTGAGGCCGCTCGCTGTCGCTAACTCACTGTCGATCAGATCCACACGTAAAGTCGTGGCCGGGTCAGCTCTGGTTGAAGAACCCACCCTCGGCGATCCGAGCCTTGTCCTCCGCCGTGACATCGACGTTAGCAGGAGACAGGAGGAACACCTTCTGCGTCACGCGCTCGATACTGCCGTGCAGACCGAAGACGAGTCCAGCGGCGAAGTCTACGAGTCGCTTCGCATCGGTGTCGTCCATCTCGGTGAGATTCATGATCACAGGGGTCCCGCCACGGAACTGTTCCCCGATGGTACGGGCCTCGTTGTAGGTCCTCGGGTGCAGCGTGGTGATGCGGTAGGGCTCTCGTTCGTTCACTACCTTGGGCATGATCACCGGGGCGCTCTTCTCCAGGTTGTGGCGGCGTTCGGGTGTGATGGACGACACTGGGGCCATCCTCGGAGTCTCCTGGCGGATCGGGACCGCGGCCGGCACCGGCTGCGGCGCGATCGAGGGGACCGGAGCGGGGGTCGCGGCGGCCGGACGCGGGATGTCCTCGGTCCGCCCGGTCCGGATCGGCTCGGGGTCCGCGTCGTAGTCGTCGTCGGGGTCGTACCCCTGACCGTCGTACGTCTCGTCCTCCACGAGGCCGAGGTAGACCGCCATCTTGCGCATTGCGCCGGCCATGCTCCTGTCTCCTCCGCTTGTGGTGGACCGGCTCCCTCCCGGCGGCCGGGCCGTACGACCCCGCCTGCGGATTCCGCGGTCCGCCCACGACGCTCCGTCAGGTCGACGCCCGGTCAGAAATCGTGGAAGAGGGCCGCGGAGCTGCGATCCACGGTTGGCTAGCGCTCAGATAAGCTGCTAGCTTCTGTCCTATTTTGTCCTGCAGTCTGATCTACTACCCGGTGACGTTACCTGAGGGGTGACCGCACTCCGAGTACCGCCGTTCCGACGCGCACATGTGTCGCTCCGGCGGCAATGGCCTGCTCCAGATCGCCGCTCATTCCTGCGGAGACCATCGTGGCAGCAGGATGGGCCGTCCGTACGGCGGTTGCGATTTCCGCCAGCCGATCGAAGGCCCTGGCAGGGTCCCCGGCCAGCGGTCCGGCGAGCGGGGCGACCGTCATCACACCGCCCAGCCGGAGGCCGGGCGTGTCGGCGATCGCGTCGGCCATCTCCAGGACGTCCGCCGGGGCCACCCCGGCGCGGTGCTCGCCCTCGCCGTGCTCCTTGTCCAGCGCCACCTGCACCAGGCAGCCCAGCTCGGGCCGGTCCGCCTTGATCACTGCCGCTCCGAGCGACCCCACCAGCCTGAGCCGGTCCACCGAGTGCACGTGGTTCGCGTACCGGACCACCGAGCGGACCTTGTTGGTCTGCAGCTGGCCGACGAAGTGCCAGTCAAGCGGAAGGTTTCTGCACTGCTCCGCCTTGGGCGCCGCGTCCTGGTCGCGGTTCTCCGCGACGTCGGTGACGCCCAGCCCGGCCAGCAGGGCGCTGTCCTCGGCCGGGTAGGTCTTGGTGACCACGATCAGCCGGACCTCCCCGCGCGCCCGCCCGGCCGCGGCACAGGCGTCGGAGATCCGCCGCTCGACCACTTCCAGGTTGGTACCCAGTTCTTCGTACCGGGCCCGCTGCCCGTCCGTCAGCCCGGCCGACCAGCTCGCGTCGGGGAAACCGGCGGTACTTCCCGGGAACGGTCCGTAGATGTCGTTCGTCATCAGAGATCAGAGCCCAACCAGACGTAGCTCGCGAGCCGGCCCGTGCGCTGCTCGCGACGATAGGAGTAGTGATCGGCGGATTCGAGGGTGCAGACAGATGATCGCACCAACTCGGTGACTCCCGCAGCGGCCAACTGGGCCGCCACTCCGTTCGGCACGTCCAGCGCCGGTGTTCCCCAGGAGGTCTCGGCGTACGCGGCGGGCACCCGCTCGGCGACCTCGGCGCGCAACGGCGCCGGCACCTCGTAGCAGCGCCCGCAGACCGCGGGGCCGGTGGCGGCGGTGATCCGCCCGGGCTCGGCCCCCAGTTCGACCATGGCCCGGACCACCGCCGGCACCACCCCCGCCGCGAGTCCGGGCCGGCCCGCGTGGGCCGCGCCGATCACACCCGCCGCCGGGTCGGCCAGCAGCACCGGGGTGCAGTCGGCGGTCAGGACCGCCAGCGCCAGCGGCCGGTCGGTGACCACCGCGTCCACCGTGGGAGCCTCCCCCGCCGGCTGGCGCTCCGTCACCACCGCCACGTCCGCGCCGTGCACCTGGTTCATCCAGACCACGTCGGCCGGGTCCAGGCCCAGCGAACGGGCCGCGATCCCCCGGTTCTCCCGGACGGCCGCCGGGTCGTCCCCCACCGCGCCGCCGAGGTTCAGCTCCCCGTACGGCGAAGTGCTCACCCCGCCCCACCGTGAGGTGAAGGCGAAGTGAGCACCATCGCGTGCGACGCGATCGATCACTTAAGGAAATCCGGGACGTCGAGTTCCTCGGCCGGGCTCTCCACGTACGGCTGACGGGCCGGCTGCACCTGCGGCGGAACCGGGGCGGCGGTGGTGACCGGGGCCTCCGCCGAACGGGACGGACCCTCGCCGTCCGGGCGGGACGTCACCGAGCCGATGCCCCCGTACGCGGGCCGGCCGGAGGGGCGCTCGGGGGCGCCGCCCGACGAGGAGGCCGGCGGGTTGGCCGGGGCCGCGCTCGCCTTGACCACCGGGTCGCGGACGATGGCCGGCGGCTGGCCGCCGTCGAAGCCGGCCGCGATGACGGTGACCCGCACCTCGTCGCCGAGCGCGTCGTCGATGACCGCACCGAAGATGATGTTCGCCTCGGGGTGCGCCGCCTCGCTGACCAGCTGGGCGGACTCGTTGATCTCGAACAGGCCGAGGTCGGACCCGCCGGAGATGGAGAGCAGCACGCCGCGGGCCCCGTCGATCGAGGCCTCCAGCAGCGGGGAGGAGATCGCCATCACGGCGGCGGCCTTCGCGCGGTCCTCGCCGCGGGCCGAGCCGATGCCCATGAGCGCCGAACCGGCCTCGGACATGACCGACTTGACGTCGGCGAAGTCGAGGTTGATCAGGCCGGGGGTGGTGATCAGGTCGGTGATGCCCTGGACGCCGGAGAGCAGCACCTGGTCGGCGGAGCGGAACGCGTCCAGCACGCTGACCTGGCGGTCCGAGATGGACAGCAGCCGGTCGTTGGGGATCACGATGAGGGTGTCGACCTCTTCGCGGAGGCTGGCGATGCCGTCCTCGGCCTGGTTGGCGCGGCGACGGCCCTCGAAGGTGAACGGGCGGGTGACCACGCCGATGGTGAGCGCGCCCAGCGAGCGGGCGATGTTGGCGACCACGGGGGCGCCACCGGTGCCGGTGCCACCGCCCTCGCCTGCGGTGACGAAGACCATGTCGGCCCCCTTGAGGACCTCCTCGATCTCCTCGCGGTGGTCCTCGGCGGCCTTCCGGCCGACCTCGGGGTTGGCGCCGGCGCCGAGGCCCCGGGTGAGTTCACGGCCCACATCGAGCTTGACGTCGGCGTCGCTCATGAGGAGGGCCTGCGCATCGGTGTTGATCGCGATGAACTCGACGCCCTTGAGACCGACCTCGATCATCCGGTTGATGGCGTTGACACCACCGCCGCCGATTCCGACGACCTTGATGACTGCGAGGTAGTTCTGCGGTGCTGCCACGTCGAAGGCCTCTCGCCTCGAATTTCCGGGTCGGTCCGACGCCGGTACGGGTCATTCCGACGGATGTCGATGGGTAGGGAGCCTGGTTTCTGACGCAATGTCCGAAATGCCGACCGCCGACCCCAACCCTAAACTTGACCTTTAGGGTTAGTGCTGTGCCTCTGTCACATCACCAGGGAACACAGGCTGGTGACACAGGACACTAGGTGGCTCCGGCCACGTGTTTCAACGAACACGCCGAGCTTCCCTTTTTCTTTTGAGCCTATGTGATCATCAACCGCCGGATGAAACCGGGGTGACCACCAAGGGTCGGGCCGACACGAAACCGCGTCAAGCCCACCCGTCACCCGCCGCCACTCTGTCAGCGACGCGCTCCGCGCGCACCCTTGTGCAGAAAACCTACCGGATCATCCGGACACCGCCGGCGCCTCCGGCGCACTCACGTCGAAGTTCGTACCCTTCTGACCCAGCAGCGCCACCAGGACCCGGGCTTTCCGATCGGTCTGCTCGGGACTTCCCCAGCGAACCGTCGCACCCCCGCTGAGCTGCAACTGGATATCGTCGTACGAATGCACCAGAACGGCCCCGGCCCGCTGCCGGACCTCGGCCGGCAGGCCGGCGGCCACCGCCACCGCGCCCTGCACCAGCTGGGCCCGCCCGATCACCGACTCCACGTCCCTGGCGGGCTGGCTGAGCCGGAGCTCCACCACCGGGACGCCCTCCGGCGCGGCCGGCTCGGTGGCGAAGCTCACGCCACCCGCGTCGACCTGGGTGAACCGGCCGTCCTCGCCCTTCACCGCGGCGACCGCCGACCGCTGGGTGATCTTCACCCGCAGGGTGTGCGGCCAGCCCCGCCAGACTTCGGCCCCGGCCACCCGCGGGATCGCCTCGACCCGCCGCCGGACGTCCGCCAGGTCCACCCGGGCCAGCGGGCCGGAGCCGACCCCGCCGATCGCCGAGCGGACCTGGTCGGCCGTCAGCCGGTCGTCCTGGACGCCCTGCACCGAGATGCTGCGGACGTCCAGGACCGAGGAGAGGAAGACCAACCACGCCAGCACGCCCAGCACCGCGGCCGCGAGCGAACCCAGCACCACCACACCGCGCCGCGAGAGCCGGAGCCGGGGGGTGTACTCCTCGTCCCCGAGATCCTCGTCGTGCGGGTATCCCCGGCCGCCGGCCGGGGGCGGCTCGGCGAGCCGGGCGTCAGCCACGACGGCGGCCGCCCCGGGCTGCCTCGATGGCCTCGTAGACCATGCCGACCAACAGGTCGTCCGCGTCCCGGCGGCCGAACTCGGCGGCGGCCCGGCTCATGTCCCACAGCTTCTGCGGGTCGGTCAGCACCGGCAGCACGTTCTGCAGCACCCAGTCCGGGTTCAGCTCCGCGTCGTCGACCAGCAGCCCGCCGCCGGCCTTCACCATCGGCTGGGCGTTCAGCCGCTGCTCGCCGTTGCCGATCGGCAGCGGGACGAAGGCCGCGGGCAGGCCGACGGCCGCCAGCTCGGCCACCGTCATCGCTCCGGCCCGGCAGAGCATCAGGTCGGCGGCCGCGTACGCGAGGTCCATCCGGTCCAGGTACGGCAGCGCGCGGTACGGCGGCATCCCGGGGATGTCGTCCACCTGCGGCAGCTCGTTCTTCGGGCCGACGGCGTGCAGGATCTGCACGCCGTACTGCTGCAGGCGCGGGGCGATCGCGGCGATCGTCTCGTTGAGCCGGCGTGCGCCCTGCGAGCCGCCGGAGACCAGCAGGGTGGGCAGCCGCTGGTCGAGGCCGAAGTAGTGCCGGGCCTCCGGACGGGACGCGTTGCGGTCCAGCGTGGCGATGGTCCGGCGCAGCGGGATGCCGATGTACCGGGAGTCGCGCAGCTTGCTGTCCGGCGTGGAGACCGCGACGAAGTCGCTGTACCGCGCACCGATCTTGTTGGCCAGGCCCGGCCGGGCGTTGGCCTCGTGCACCACGATCGGCACACCGGCCCGCTTGGCGGCCAGGTACGCGGGCATGGCGACGTAGCCGCCGAAGCCGACCACGGCGTCCGCGTTGACCCGCTCGATGATCTCCTGGGCGGCCCGGACGGTGCCGCGCAGCCGGCCCGGGACGGTGATCAGCTCGGGGGTGGGCTTGCGGGGCAGCGGGACGGCCGGGATCAGCTCCAGCTGGTAGCCGCGCTCGGGTACCAGCCGGGTCTCCAGGCCGCGCTCGGTACCGAGGGCGGTGATCCCGATGGACGGGTCATGCCTGCGGAGGGCGTCCGCGAGGGCCATGGCCGGCTCGATGTGACCGGCGGTCCCCCCGCCGGCGAGTACGACATGCACCGAAATTCACCGCTCCCTGCGTGCCGGCACCGGGGCCGGGCGCGCTGTGGTTCGTCGTCGTGGCAGCACCCGGGCCAGCTGTTTCCTGATCCGGGAGTTCTTGCTCCGGGCGGCCAGGGCCGCCTTCGCTCCCGAGCTGCTGCGTGCCAGGCAGAGCAGCACCCCGATCGCGGACATGGCCGACAGCATGGCGGAACCGCCGTAGGAGAACAGCGGGAGCGGGACGCCCGCGATGGGCAGCAGTCCCAGCGCCGATCCCAGGTTGATCACGGCCTGAGCCATGAGCCAGGTGATGGCGGCTCCCGCGGCGTACCTGACGAAGGGGTCCTTCGTGCCGATGGCCACACGGATACCCGCGTAGCCTAGTGCCGCGAAGAGACCGATCACCGACAGCGTCCCCACCAGTCCCAGTTCCTCGCCCGTCGTGGCGAAGATGAAGTCGGTGTGCGCCTCCGGGAGCTGGCCCCACTTCTCGACCCCGGCGCCGAGGCCGGAACCGAAGAGACCGCCGAGGCCGAACGAGTAGACGCCGTGCAGGGCCTGGAAGCAGGCGCCGGCCGGGTCGAGTTTGGTGACGCCGATGCAGGAGAGCCGCTCGGCGCGGTGCGGCACGGTGACCACCAGCGCGGTGCAGACCACCACGGCCACGCCGAGGGTCGCGACGAACAGCCGCAGCGGCGCGCCGACCATCCAGAGCAGGCCGAAGAGCATGGCCACCAGGATCATCGCGGTGCCCATGTCGCCGCCGAGCATGATCAGCGCGAGCAGCAGCAGGGCGCCGGGGACCAGCGGGACCAGCAGGTGCTTCCACTGGTCGAGCGTGCCGTTCTTCTGCTTCCGGGCCAGCAGGTCGGCGCCCCAGAGCACCAGGGCGAGCTTGGCGAACTCGGACGGCTGGAACTGGAACACGCCGAAATCCAGCCAGTTCCGGTTGCCGTTGACCTCCACGCCGACACCGGGGATCGCGACCAGGACGAGTGCGCCGATCACCCCGAGCATCACCGGGTAGACGATCACCCGCAGCACGGCCACCGGGACCAGGGCGAAGCCGACCAGCAGCGCGAAGCCGAGCAGCACCCCGACCAGCTGCTTGAAGAAGTAGAACTGGGTCGAGCGGTGCTGGCCCAGCGCGAGGATCTGCGAGGCCGAGAAGACCATCATCAGCCCGAGCGCCACCAGCAGCAGCGCCGTACCGGCGATCAGCAGGTAGGGCGTGAGCGGCCGGTCCAGGGCGTACCGCACGCGGGCCCGGAAGGCCTGCAGGCGGGCCACCGGGCCGGCCGACTTGTAGGCGGTGGTGGTGGCGGAGATCACCCGCCAGCGGCCGGCCGCCCCGTTCTCCGGTGCGCCCGAACCACCCGCCCTGCCCTGACCGCCGCCCACCCGTCCCGCTCTCCCTCTGCGCCTCGCCCGCCTCCGGGCCGCTCCGATCCGGCGCGGCCCCTCGGCTCGCGGTGCGGGGCCCGTCCGTGCTCAGGGTGTGTCCGACACGCCCTACGCGTCCGCCAGCCCCCGGACGGCCGCCGCGAAGAGGTCGCCGCGCTCGCCGTAGTTGGTGAACATGTCCATCGAGGCACAGGCCGGGGCCAGCAGCACCGTGTCACCCGTTCGGGCGAGCGAGGCGGCCGCGCGGACCACCTCGGCCATCGCCACCGCGCCAGTCTGGCCCTCGGCCGCCTCGATCACCGGGACATCCGGCGCGTGTCGTGCCAGCGCCTCCCGGATCAGCGCGCGGTCCTCGCCGATCAGCACGGCGGCGCGCAGCCGCTCGGCCGCGCCCTGGACCAGGTCGTCGAAGGCCGCGCCCTTGGCCAGGCCGCCGGCGATCCAGACGATCGGCCGGTAGGCGGAGAGCGAGGCCGCGGCGGCGTGGGTGTTGGTCGCCTTGGAGTCGTCGATGTACGTCACGCCGTCGACGACGCCGACCTCGGCGATCCGGTGGGCGTCCGGCCGGAAGGCGCGCAGGCCCTCCCGGACGGCCTTCGGGTCCACCCCGTAGGACCGGGCCAGGGCCGCGGCGGCGAGCGCGTTGGCGATGTTGTGCGGGGCCGGCGGGTTGACGTCCTCGACGGAGCCCAGCTCGGCCGCGTTCTTGGCCCGGTCCGACACGAAGGCACGGTCCACCAGCAGGCCGTCGACCACGCCGAAGTTCGACAGGCCGGGCGCACCGAGGCCGAAGCCGACCGCCCGGCAGCCCTCCTCGACGTCGGCCTCGCGGACCAGCGCCTCGGTGGCCGGATCGGCCAGGTTGTAGACGCACGCGACGACGTTGCCCTCGTAGATCCGGCCCTTGTCGGCGGCGTACGCCTCCATCGAGCCGTGCCAGTCGAGGTGGTCGGGGGCCAGGTTGAGCACGGCCGCCGAGTACGGGCGCAGCGAGGGCGCCCAGTGCAGCTGGTAGCTGGAGAGCTCGACGGCGAGCACGTCGTACGGCTCCTCGGCGAGCACGGCGTCCAGCACCGAGACCCCGACGTTGCCGACGGCGGCGGTGCGCCGGCCGGCGGCCGTGAGGATCGAGGCGAGCATCTGGACGGTGGTGGTCTTGCCGTTGGTGCCGGTGACGGCCAGCCAGGGAGCGGGCTCGCCGGTCGTGGCCAGCGGGCGGCGCAGCCGCCAGGCCAGTTCGACGTCGCCCCAGACCTCCGCGCCGGCCGCGGCGGCGGCCGCGAACAGCGGGCTGCTCGGCGGCCAGCCGGGCGAGGTGACGACCAGCCGGGTGCCGTCGGGCAGGCTGTCACCGTCGCCGAGGCGGACGGTCACCCCCTGGGCCTCCAGCTCGGCGGCGCGGGCCTTCAGGCCCTCGCCGCCGCCGCCGTCCACCACGGTGACGCGGGCGCCGAGTCCGTGCAGGACACGGGCCGCGCTGATGCCCGAGACTCCGAGCCCGGCGACGGCGACCGGCAGCCCGGCCCACTCGGGGTTGGTCATCCGGTCACCCATCCCGCGTAGAAGAGGCCGAGGCCGACGGCCACGCAGAGGCCCTGGATGATCCAGAACCGCACCACGACCAGGACTTCGCTCCAGCCCTTGAGTTCGAAGTGGTGCTGCAGCGGGGCCATCTTGAAGACGCGCTTGCCGGTCATCCGGAACGAGCCGACCTGGATGATCACCGAGAGGGTGATGATCACGAAGAGGCCGCCGAGCAGGATCAGCAGGATCTCGGTGCGCGAGCAGATCGCCAGACCGGCCATCGCACCGCCGAGGGCCAGCGAGCCGGTGTCGCCCATGAAGATCTTGGCGGGCGAGGTGTTCCACCAGAGGAAGCCGAAGCAGGAGCCCATCAGAGCGGCCGCGACCACGGCGAGGTCCAGCGGGTCCCGGACGTCGTAGCAGTTGGAGGTGGCCGAGACGGCGTACGCGCAGCTCTGGCCGTACTCCCAGACGCCGATGAAGGTGTAGGCGCCGAAGGCCATCACCGAGGCACCGGTGGCCAGGCCGTCCAGACCGTCCGTCAGGTTCACGCCGTTCGAGGTCGCGGCGATCAGGAAGTACGCGAAGATGACGAACAGCACCGGGCCGACCGACCACTCGAAGTCGCGGACGAACGAGAGGTGCTGGGAGGCCGGGGTGCGGTCGGCGCCGTCGGGGAACTGCAGCGCCAGGACGGCGAAGATCAGGCCGACGAGGGACTGCCCGGCGAGCTTCGCCTTGGCCCGCAGGCCGAGCGAACGGCGCTTGACGACCTTGATGTAGTCGTCGAGGAAACCCACCAGTCCCAGACCGGTCGTCAGGAACAGCACCAGCAGTCCGGAGGCGGTCGGGGATTCGCCCGTTATCGCCTTGGTGGCGAAGTAGGCGATGAGCGTCGCCAGGATGAAGGCGATGCCGCCCATGGTGGGCGTGCCCTTCTTGCTGTGGTGCGCCTTCGGGCCGTCGTCGCGGATGTACTGGCCGTAGCCCTGCCGGGCGAGCAGCTTGATCAGGGCCGGGGTGCCGAGCAGCGACAGGACCAGGCCGATCATGCCGGAGAAGAGGATCTGCTTCATTACTGGGCCGCACCGTCCGCGAGGATCGCCTCGGCCACCTTTTCGAGCCCCACCGAGCGGGACGCCTTCACCAGCACCACATCCCCCGGCCGCAGCTGACTGCGCAGCAGTTCGACCGCCGCGTCCGCGTCGGACACCAGCACCGACTCCTCACCCCACGAACCTTCGTTCCTCGCGCCCAGTTCCATACAGGCCGCCTCGCGTCCGCCGACCGCCACCAGTTTGGTGACGTCCAGCCGGACCGCGAGCCGCCCGATGGCGTCGTGCTCGGCCAGGCTCTCCTCGCCGAGCTCCCGCATCTCGCCGAGCACCGCCCAGGTACGGCGACGCTCCGGACCTCGTCCCCCCATCGAGACCAGCGCCCGCAGCGCGGCCCGCATCGAGTCGGGGTTCGCGTTGTAGGCGTCGTTGACGACGGTGACACCATCGGCCCGGTCGACGACCTCCATGCGCCAGCGGGACAGCGCACCCGCCTCACTCAGTGCTTCGGCGGTGTCGTCGACGGTCATCCCGAGCTCCGTCGCCACCGCTGCGGCGGCGAGGGCGTTCGAGACGTGGTGCTCACCGTACAGGCGCAGCTGCACGGGTGCGGAACCGGCGGGGGTCGTCAACGTGAAGGATGGCCGTCCGGTGGAGTCCAGACGAACATCCTGTGCGCGGACCCGGGCGTCCGGGGATTCGCCGAAGAACACCACCCTGGCCTTGGTGCGCGCGGCCATTGCGCGCACCAACCGGTCGTCGATGTTGAGGATCGCGACGCCGTCGGCCGGGAGCGCCTCGACCAGCTCGCCCTTGGCCTCGGCGATCGCCTCCTGCGAGCCGAACTCGCCGACGTGCGCGGTGCCGACGTTCAGCACCAGGCCGATCCGGGGCGGGGTGATCGAGGTGAGGTACTCGATGTCGCCCTTGTGCCGGGCTCCCATCTCCAGCACCAGGTGCCGGGTGGCGTCCTCGACCCGCAGGGCGGTCATCGGGTGGCCGATCTCGTTGTTGAGCGAGCCGGGCGGGTAGACGGTGTCGCCGAGGCGCAGGAGCAGCTGGGCGATCAGGTCCTTGGTGCTGGTCTTGCCGGCCGAGCCGGTGAGGGCCACGACGGTGGCGCCGGCGCGGCCGACGACCGCGCGGGCCAGCTTGCCGAGCGCGTCCACCACGCTGTCGACCAGGACGGTGGGGCCGCCGACCGGGCGGGAGGCCAGCACCGCGACGGCGCCCGCCGCGACGGCGGTGGCGGCGTAGTCGTGGCCGTCCACGTGCTCGCCGACGAAGGCCGCGAAGAGGCCGCCGGGGACGACCTTGCGGGAGTCGACCTCGACCGGGCCGGTCACCAGGGCGTCGGGGTCGGCGTCGGCCAGGGTGCCCCCGACTGCTGCGGCCACCTCGGCGAGGGTCAGTGCGATCACTGCTGCTCTACTCCTCCGGTGCCCCGGGCGGCCGTGGTCCGTGCCACGACGTCCTGTCCGATGGCGTCACGCAGCACCTCCCGGTCGTCGAAGGGGCGGATCTCGTCTCGTACGTACTGGCCGAGCTCGTGGCCCTTGCCGGCCACCAGCACGGTGTCACCGGCCCGGGCGCGGGTGATGGCCAACTGGATCGCCTCGGCCCGGTCGGGGACGACCAGGACGGTGCCGCGCTCGGCCTCGGGCACCGCGGCGGCGCCGGCGAGCATGGTGGCGAGGATCGCCAGCGGGTCCTCGCTGCGCGGGTTGTCGCTGGTCAGCAGGGCGGTGTCGGCGAGCCGGGCGGCAATGCCGCCCATCGGGGCGCGCTTGTGCGGGTCGCGGTCGCCGCCGCAGCCGACCACCACGTGCAGCCGGCCCTTGGTGACCTCGCGCAGGGAGCCGAGGACGGCCTCCAGCGCGTCCGGCTTGTGCGCGTAGTCGACCACCGCGACGTACGGCTGACCGGCGTCGACCCGCTCCAGCCGGCCCGGCACGCCGGGAACGGCCGCGATGCCGGCCACGGCCCGGTCCAGCGGGAGGCCGGCGGTCGCCAGCACGGCGATCGCCGCCAGCGCGTTGGCGACGTTGAACGGGCCGGGCAGCGGGACGGCCGCGTCCGCCTCGGCGCCGTCGGGGCCGAGCACCCGGAACGTCGAGCCGACCGGGCCGAGCTGGACGTCCACCGCGCGCCAGTCCGCCTCGGGCGCGCCGGTGGCGGAGAAGGTCACGACCGGGATCTTCGCCTCGGCGGCCAGCCGGCGGCCGTAGGCGTCGTCCAGGTTGGCCACGCCGGCGCGGGACTTGCCGGGCTGGAAGAGCCGGGCCTTCGCCTGGAAGTAGTCCTCCATGTCCGGGTGGAAGTCGAGGTGCTCGGGCGTGAGGTTGTTGAACAGCGCCACGTCGTAGACCACGCCGTCGGTGCGGCCGTAGACCAGCGCGTGGCTGGAGACCTCCATGGTCACCGCGTCCGCGCCGCGCTCGCCCATCACGGCGAGGATCGCGTGCAGGTCGGTGGCCTCGGGGGTGGTCCGCTCGCTCTTGATCCGCTCGGTGCCGACCCGCATCTCGACGGTGCCGATGACCCCGGGGCTGCGCCCGGCGCCGTGCAGACCGCCCTCGACCAGGTAGGAGGTGGTGGTCTTGCCGTTGGTGCCGGTCAGCCCGATCATCAGCAGCCGCTCGGAGGGCCGGTCGTAGACGGCGGCGGCCAGCTCGCCCATCCGGGCCCGCGGGCGGTCGACGACCAGCAGCGGCAGGCCGGTGCCGGCGGCCAGCTCGGCGCCGGCCGGGTCGGTGAGCACCGCCACGGCGCCGGCCGCGGCGGCCTGCCCGGCGAAGGACGCGCCGTGGTGGTTGGCGCCCGGGAACGCCACGTACACGTCGCCGGGACGGACCTCGCGGGCGTTGTGGGTGACGCCGGTGATCTCGGGTCCTTCGACGGGGTCGAGACCCAGCAGTCGGGCGACCTCGGCGAGCGGCCGGGCCCCCGTCCGGGCGGGGCGGGGCGGGCTCACGGTGGTTTGATCGGGTTTCGGCACGGCGGAGAGGCTATCCGCCGAAGGGCTTCCAGGGCCAAACCGGCCCTTTCCCGTACCGGCGGCCGCACCCGCCCGGTCGTTGCTCATGGTCGATCACGGCTTCCACTCGACGGGCAGGTTGGGCGCCTCGCTACCGCTCGGCGGGACCTGGAGGGTCTTGAGGGTGAACTCCATCACCTGCTTGAACACCGGGCCGCAGAGCTGGCCGCCGAAGTGGCCGTTGACCGGGTCCTGGATCACGCAGGAGACGGTGACCCGCGGCTGGTCGGCCGGGGCGAAGCCGATGAAGGACGCGGTGTAGCCGCGGTACCCGCCGGTCTTGGGGTCCACCCGGTTGGCGGTGCCGGTCTTCCCGGCCACCCGGTAGCCGGGGATGGCGGCCTTGCCGCCGGTCCCCTGCTCGTCGGAGACGACCGACTCCAGCATCTCGGTGAGGGTCTTGGCGGTCTGTTCGCCGACCACCCGGGACTGCGCGCCCTGTGCGGCCGGGGTGTACCTGCCGTCCGGTGCGGTGGTGCCCTGCACGACGCTGGGCGTCACCCGGACCCCGCCGTTGGCGATGGTCGAGAACACCGAGGTCGCCTGCAGGGCGTTGACCGACAGGCCCTGCCCGAACGGGATGGTGTACTGCTTGGACGCCTTCCAGTCCTCCGGCTTGTCGAGCAGGCCGGCGGTCTCGCCGGGGAAGTCCAGGCCGGTGTGCTCGCCGATGCCGAACTTCCGCAGGTAGTCGTAGAGGACCCGGTTGGCCTCGGGCTGGGTCGCGCCGAGCGTCTGGGCGGCCTCGATGGTGCCGATGTTGGAGGACTTGGCGAGCACGCCGGCCAGGGTGAGGTACCAGGTGTCGTGCAGGACGTCGTCCTTGAACGCCACGTCGCCGCGGACCAGCGGGTACGGCACGGTGACCTTGGTGTCCCAGGTGGCCTTGCCGGTGTCCAGGACCGCCGCCATGGTCATCAGCTTGGCAGTGGAGCCCGGCTCGTAGGCGTCCTGCAGGGCCGCGTTCCCGAGCTGCGAGTTCCTGGCCGTGCTCAGGTCGTTCGGGTTGAAGCCCGGCGAGGAGGCCATCGCCAGCACCTGGCCGTTCTTCACGTCCTGGACGATGACGTAGCCCTTCTCCGCCCCGGCGTTGGCGACCTGGTCGGTGATGGCCCGCTGGGCGGCCCACTGGATGTCGCGGTTGACGGTCAGTCGCAGGTCGGTGCCGGGCACGGCGGGCTCCAGCGAGCCGCCGGCGGTGGGCACCAGGCGACCGCCGGCCTGGGCGTAGCTGCTGTGGCCGTCCTTGCCGGACAGCTCGTGCTGGTACTGCTGTTCCAGACCGCCTGCGCCCTCGCCCTCGGCGTTGACGAAGCCGACCAGGTTGGCGGCCAGGCCGTCGGAGGGGTAGACCCGCTTCTGGGTGTCCCGGTTGAAGACCCCGGCCAGCGGGTTGACGCACTCGTTGTCGAGCCTGGTCCGGCCGCCGTCCTCGACGGACTTGTTCAGCAGCCGCTTCTGGGCCTGGCAGCCCCGCGAGCCGGCCTGCTTCTCCAGGCTCGACTTGAGGTCGCTGATCTGGTTCTTGACGTCCGGGGTCTGCTGGGCGGCCAGCCGCTTGTAGCGGGCCTTGGGGGTGTGCAGGTCGGCGGCGATCCGCTCCTTGGGCAGGCCGAGGATCGGCGCCAGCAGAGCGGCGGCCTGCTCGGGGGCGTCCGGGAGGCCGGTGGCCTCGGGGGTGAACATCGCGGGGTCGGCGGTGATGTCGTACGCGTCGACGGTGGTGGCCAGGGCGACCCCGTCGGAGGACGTTATCGAGCCGCGCTCGGCGGTGATCGGGATGTTCAGGTACCGGTTGGTGTTGGCGTCGGCGGCCAGCGCGTCGGAGTCCAGCAGCTGGAGCTGGACCAGCCGTCCGGCGAAGATCGAGAAGACGACCGAGAGCACGATGGTGATCACCCGCAGCCGGCGGCGCGGGTCCGCCAGCCGGATCCCCCGCGGCTGCGGGCGGCGCTGCGGCGGACGCGGGCGCGGCCGGTCCCCCGCCTGGCCGGCGCGGGCCGGCGGGCGGCCCTCGGGGCGGCGCTGCTGCGGGGTGCGGGGCGTGCGGGCGGCGGCCCTCGGGTCCCGCCCGGCGGCCGGCTGGGCCTTGGCCCCGGGCTGGCGCGCCTGGGACTGCTTCGCGGGCGACGGCTTCGCGGGCGGTTGCTTGGCGCGGGCCGGCTGCCCCTTGGCGGGCTGGGCGCGCCCGGCGGCCGGCGGCTTGCCGGTGGACTGCCCGCGCGGGACCGGCCGGGGCGCGGCGCCCTTGACGGGACGGCGTCCGCCGTTGCCGCCGCTGCCGCCGTTTGCGCCGGAGGGCTGACGGGGTGTGCTCATCGGGCTGCGCCCCCGCCCGTGGCCGGCGCCGGCTGCGGCGCGGTCGGGTTGAGCTGGACGGTGACGTCGCCGCCGGGGGCCGGGGCGTTCGGCGCCGCGGTGGTGGGCTGCGCCGCCGCCGGGGATCCGGGCTGGGCACCGGGTTGGGCGCTCGGCGCCGGCTGCTTCCCGGGCCACGGTTCCACGGTGGACCGTTTCACCGGCGGGCTGTCCTGGGCCGGCTTCGGCGTGCCGACCACCGCGCCGCCGTTCGGCAGGTCGAGGAAGGCCATCCCGCCGGCCGGCACCATGCCCAGCTCGGCGGCCCGGCGGGCCAGCGCGTCCGGCGCGGAGTTCTGGTCGATCTGGTGCTGAAGCCCCTGCTGCTCGTCGGTGAGCACGGTGGTCTGCCGCTGCAGCCTGGACAGCTCGAAGGAGCCCTCGTTGAGGGCGGTGTTCAGTGCCAGCAGCCCGAGCAGTCCGGCCCCGAGCAGCACCACCACCAGCACCGCGAACGGCGTCCGCCCCCGTACCTGGCGTCGCCCGGGGCGGACGGTGATCCGCGCCCTGCCGCCCTGCCCGGGGAGCACCCTGCTCCCCGCCCCGCCTCCGGCCACCGGCCCCACCGTCTTTCCTCCGCCCTTCGGACCGTCCCGGTGCCGGTCAGCCCCGGGTGCTTCGGTCCCTGATCCTCTCCGCCACCCGCAGCCGTACGGGTGCGGCGCGCCGGTTCTCCTCGATCTCCTCCTCGGTGGCCTGCTCGGCACCGCGGGTGATCAGCTTGAGCCAGGGCTGGTGCTCCTCCGGGACGAACGGCAGCCCCGGCGGGGCGGTGTTGGTCGCCCCGGCCGCGAAGCACTGCTTGACCAGGCGGTCCTCCAGCGACTGGTAGGACATCACGGCGATCCGCCCGCCGATGGGCAGGACGCCCAGAGCCCCGGGAATCGCCCGCTCCAGGACCTCCAGCTCGCCGTTGACCTCGATCCGCAGCGCCTGGAACGTGCGCTTGGCCGGGTTCCCGCCGGTGCGGCGGGTGGCGGCCGGGATGGCGTTGCGCACCAACTCGACCAGACGCGCGCTGTTGGTGAACGGTTCCTTCTCGCGTTCGCGCAGGATCACCGAGGCGATCTTCCCGGCGAACCGCTCCTCGCCGTAGAACTTGAGGATCCGGGCCAGCTCGCCGTGGCTGTAGGTGTTCAGCACCTCGGCCGCGCTGATCCCGCGGGTCTGGTCCATCCGCATGTCCAGCGGCGCGTCCTGCGCGTACGCGAACCCGCGCTCGGCCTCGTCCAGCTGCATGGAGGAGACCCCGAGGTCGAAGAGGATGCCGTCGGCCTTCGGGATGTCCAGGCGCTCCAGCACCTCGGGGATCTCGTCGTAGACGGCGTGCACCAGGGTGGCCCGTTCGCCGAAGGGGGCCAGCCGCTCGCCGGAGAGCTTGAGCGCCGCCGTGTCGCGGTCCACCGCCACCAGCCGGACGTCCGGGAACTGGGTGAGCAGCGCCTCGCTGTGGCCACCGAGGCCGAGGGTGGCGTCCACCACCACCGCACCGGGCCGGGAGATCGCCGGGGCCAGCGCGTCCATGCACCGCTGCAGCATCACCGGGACGTGCTTGGGGGCCGGATCGTTGGTGGTCATTGCGCGGTGGCGCCCTTCCTCGGTGCGGAGCCGCCCGAAGTACGGGAGCTCGGACCATTCTGTCCCACCACGCCGCGAAGCAGACGCAGGGGCCGGGCCGCGGCCCGTGGGCCCCGCCCGCTCCTTGGGGAAGGTCGTGACCGCCCGGCACCGGGGAAGGTGCGCCAGGTGGCACGGAGCGGGTGGAGGCCACGGGCCGAGTCGGCCGCCGCACCGGCCGGAAACGCCCGGTTGACGGGCCCCGGCGGGTGTGCTCCACTGCGCCGCAACTCTACCGCGCACGCCCCGTCAGTCAATGGCCCGCTCCGGCGCACCACCCGGGCGGCGGTACGGATCACCGCAGGTCGCGACGGTGCTCGTGGCACATGCCGGACGCCGCGGCCGCGCCGGCCGCGGTGCCGCACGCCCCGGTACCGGGCACCGCCCCGGACAGCGGACGGGACGGGTCGGGGCCGGACCGGGACCGGGTCGGACAAATCCGTCCGTATCGCCCGGAAGCAGCGGCGCCTTGTGGATATGCGCTCGGTCACACGGGCCCGCTCTGTCGCCATCAGCCCCACCAAGACCCGGCGAATCGCACTAACGTCTTCACCATGACAGTGACCCCCGACCGGCCCACGCCGACCGCCGCTGCCGACGCCCCGACACCCACCATCATCGACCGCTTCGTCGCGGCCAACCGCGAGTACGCGGTGACCTTCCGCGACGGCGGGATGGACGCCCGCCCGGTGCAGAAGATCGCCGTGGTCGCCTGCATGGACGCCCGCCTCGACCTGTTCGCCGCGCTCGGCCTCGAACTCGGCGACGCCCACGTCATCCGCAACGCGGGCGGCGTGGTCACCGACGACACCATCCGTTCCCTCACCATCAGCCAGCGCGCCCTGGGCACCCGCTCGGTCGCGCTGATCCACCACACCGGCTGCGGCCTGCTCGGCCTCACCGAGGACTTCCGCCGCGAGCTGGAGCAGGAGGTCGGACAGCGCCCGCAGTGGGCGGTCGAATCCTTCGTCGACCTGGACAGTGACGTCCGGCAGTCCATGCAGCGCGTCCGCACCTCTCCGTTCCTGCTGCACACCGACAACGTGCGCGGCTTCGTCTTCGACGTCCACACCGGGCTGCTGCGCGAGATCCACTGACCCCGTCCATCCGGTCGGCCCGGCCAGCGTCGCCCGGGCCAGCCGGACGCTCCCCGGAAGCCCCCCGGCCCGCCTCCCCGGCACGGCCGCCCGAGGGTGCCCGGTCCGGAGGGTGACTTCTGACCACCGCCCGGGGGAGAATGCGCCTGCCGGTCCGGCCTCGAACCACCTGGGGCGGCCGGTCGCAGGCCGTACTCCGGCACCGGCTCCCGGAACACGGAACCGCTCCCGGAGGGGCCGCGTCCAGCATGGGGTGGGGGCCGGCCTCAACGGAGGCGGGCACGTGGTGTGCCAGGGAGCGAACGGGTGACGAGCTACAACGATCAGGCCGGTCTCGACGGTCGTGCAGGGGGCGACCGGGAGACGCCGGGGTACCACCCCGTCGGTCTGCCGGAACTCGCCGCCGTCGTGGACCGGATCCGCGGCAACATCGAGAGCGTGATCGAGGGCAAGCCGGAGGCCATCCGGATCGCCCTGACCGTCCTGCTCGCCGAGGGCCACCTGCTGCTGGAGGACGTGCCCGGCGTCGGCAAGACCATGCTGGCCAAGGCGCTGGCCCGGTCCGTCGACTGCACCGTGCGGCGCATCCAGTTCACCCCGGACCTGCTGCCCTCGGACGTCACCGGCACCAACATCTTCGACCAGCACCAGCGCGACTTCGAGTTCCGGCCGGGCGCGATCTTCGCCCAGATCGTCGTCGGCGACGAGATCAACCGGGCCTCGCCGAAGACCCAGTCCGCGCTGCTGGAGTCGATGGAGGAGCGTCAGGTCACCATCGACGGCACCAGCTACGAGCTGCCCTCGCCGTTCATGGTCGTGGCCACCCAGAACCCGGTCGAGATGGAGGGCACCTACCCCCTCCCCGAGGCCCAGCGGGACCGCTTCATGGCCCGGATCTCGATGGGCTACCCGAGCCCCGAGGCCGAGTTCGCCATGCTCGACGTGCACGCCGGCGCGAGCCCGCTGGACGACCTCCAGCCGGTCGCGCACGCCTCCGACATCCTCAAGCTGATCGACCTGGTCCGCACCGTGCACATCGCCGACCCGGTCCGCCGCTACGCCGTCGACCTGGTCTCCGCCACCCGCACCAGCCACGAGCTGCGCCTCGGCGCCTCGCCCCGCGCCACCCTGCACCTGGTCCGGGCCGCCCGCGCCGCCGCCGCCCTGGACGGCCGCGACTACGTCACCCCGGACGACCTCCAGCGCCTCGCCGTCCCGGTGCTCGCCCACCGCCTGATGCCGACCGCCGAGACCCAGCTCAGCCGCCGCACCTCCGAGCAGATCGTGGCCGAGCTGGTCGCCCGCCTGCCGCTCCCGCGCCCGCAGGGCGCCCCCGCCACGCGGAGGAGCTGAGGTGGGCCCGTCCGACGAACCGTCGGGCCTGCGCGCCGGCCTGCGCGGCCTCACCACCCGGGGCCGTTCCTTCCTCGCCGCCGGGGTGACCGCGGTGGTCTGTGCGTACCTGCTCGACCAGGATGCCCTGCTGCGCGTCGGCGTCCTGCTCGCCGCGCTGCCGCTGGCCGCCGCCCTGCTGCTGTCCAACACCCGCTACCGGGTGGCCAGTGGCCGGCGGCTCAGCCCGCGCCGGGCGGTGGCCGGCCAGGAGGCCCGGGTCCACCTGCGGGTGGACAACGTCTCCCGGGTCCCCACCGGCCTGCTGCTGCTGGAGGACAAGGTCCCGTACGTGCTCGGGCCGCGCCCGCGGTTCGTGCTGGACCGGGTCGAGCCCCGCGGCAACCGCGAGGTCTCCTACCGGGTCCGCTCCGACCTCCGAGGCCGCTACCCGCTCGGCCCGCTCCAGCTGCGGCTCTCCGACCCGTTCGGGATGTGCGAGCTGAACCGCTCGTTCTCCGCGTCCGACGTGCTCACCGTCGTCCCGCAGATCCTGCCGCTACCGTACGTCCGGCTCAGCGGCGAGTGGGCCGGCCAGGGCGACAGCCACGCCCGGGCCCTGGCCCTGGCCGGTGACGACGACGTCATCCTGCGCGAGTACCGCCCCGGCGACGACCTCCGCCGGGTGCACTGGAAGTCCACCGCCCGCTACGGCGAGCTGATGGTCCGCCGCGAGGAGCAGCCCCGCAAGGCCCGGGCCACCGTCCTGCTGGACACCCGCGAGGTGGGCCACCGGGGCAGCGGCCCCGCCTCCTCCTTCGAATGGGCGGTCTCCTGCACCGCCTCGGTCACCGCCCACCTGCTGGAACGCGGTTACCAGACCCGGCTGCTGACCGACACCGGACTCGCCGTCCCCGGGAGCGGCGCCGGCGGCGGCAACACGGCGGCCGACGCCTCCGGCCTGATCCTGGACGCCCTCGCCGTGGCCGACCTCTCCGAGGGCGCCGGGCTCTCCCGCGCCGAGGAACCGCTGCGGGCCGGCGGGGAGGGCCTGCTGGTCGCCGTCCTCGGCGACCTGGACGAGGAGCAGGTCGCCCGGCTGGCCCGGCTGCGCAACCGCACCGGTGGCGCCGTGGCCTTCCTCCTCGACACCGCCACCTGGGCCGGCCTCCGCATGCTCGCCCCCGACACCGGCGGCGACGAGTTCCGCGACCGGGTGCTCCGCCTGCGCGAGGCCGGATGGACCGTCCTGCCCGTCCGTGCCGGCGACTCGGTCACCGAACTGTGGCGGGCCGCCGACCGGGCCGAGGCGCCCTCCCCCTACCGAAACGAGGCCGGCGCGTGACCACCCGGGCCAAACTGACCGCGTACTCGGCGCTGGCCACCGCCCTGGCCGCGCTCTGCCTGACCCCGCTGCTGACCACCAAGGGCTGGATCACCCACGCGTACCTGGTGGTGGCCGTGATCGCGGTCGTCGGCGCGGGCCTGCGGCGCACGCCGCTCTACCGCTGGGCCGTCCCGCTCGGCCAACTGGTCGCGCTCCTCCTCCTGCTGCTGCTCGCCTTCGCGGCCTCCGGCGCCTCCTGGGGCGGGATCGTCCCCGGTCCCGAGTCGCTGCGCACCCTCGCCCGGGCGTTCGAGCAGGGGCTGAACGACATCCGGGAGTACGCCATCCCCGCCCCGCCCAGCGCGGGCCTGCGGCTGATCATGATCACCTCGATCGGCCTGATCGCCGTCGCGGTGGACACCGTCGCGGTGACGTACCGGCGCTCGGCGCTGGCCGGGCTGCCGCTGCTGGCGCTCTACTCGGTCGGCAACGGCCTGGCCGGCGACCGGGGCAACTGGCTCTGGTTCGCGGCCGCCGCGGCCGGCTACCTGGTCCTGCTCTTCGCCGAGGGCCAGGACCGGGTCTCCCGCTGGGGCCGGGTCTTCCGCGGCACCCCGCACGGCACCGAGGGCAGCTCCGGCGGACTCAGCCAGAGCGGCCGGCAGGTCGGCGTGGTGGCACTCGCGCTCGCCCTGCTGCTGCCGGCCTTTCTGCCGCGCTGGAGCTCCGGTCTGGTGAACAGCGGCGGCACCGCGAGCTCCGGCAAGCACGGCGGCGCCGGCGGCTTCAACAGCCTCGATCCCCTGGTCGCCCTGAACGACGCGCTCCCCGAGCCCCGCAACGTCGAGCTGCTCACCTACAAGATGGACAGCCCGCTGGCCGACAGCACCTACCTGCGCACCGGCTCGCTGGACGCCTTCGACGGCACCAGGTGGAAGCTCAGCTCCACCGACACGACCGAGTTCAAGGGCACCCTGCCGGCCCCCGACGGCCTGACCGTGCCCGACTTCCCGGAGCTGAAGACCACGGTCAGGATCAGCGACCGGCTGGAGAACGCCTGGCTCCCGATGCCCTACCCGGCCCGGACCGTCTCACTGCGCAACACCGCCGACTGGCAGCTCGACTCGCTCACCTCGGCCCTCCAACCGACCCGGGACAAGGCGATCAAGGGTCTGGGCTACACGGTCACCTCGCTGTACGTCGGCCCCACCGCCGCCGAACTGCGCAGCGCCCCCCAGGCGCCCGACCGGATCCGGGCCCAGTACCTCGACCTGCCGAGGGACCTGCCGCCGATCGTCCGCCAGAAGGCCGTCTCCGTCACCCAGCAGGCGAGGACCCCCTACGACAAGGCGGTCGCGCTGCAGGAGTGGTTCACCCGCTCCGGCTTCACCTACGACGTCAAGACCCGGTCCGACAGCGGCAGCGACGCGATGGCCGACTTCCTGACCCGGCGCCGGGGCTACTGCGTCCACTTCGCCTCCACCATGGCCGCGATGGCGCGCGTCCTGGACATCCCCGCCCGGGTCGCGCTCGGCTTCACGCCCGGCGACACCAAGGGCGGCGACGTCTACTCGGTGACCGACTCGATGTACCACGCCTGGCCCGAGCTGTACTTCGAGGGCTACGGCTGGATGCGCTTCGAGCCCACCCCGACCCGCGGCGTGCAGCCCGAGTACAGCGACCAGGTCGCCGCGCCGACCACCGCACCGACCACGCAGCCGACCGCGCAGCCGCAGCCCAGCGCCTCGGCGCAGTTGCCGTCCGCCAACCCCGACTGCGACCCGAAGCTGCGCAGCATGGGCGAGTGCGGGGAGCGGGACAAGTCCGCCGGCGGTGCCCTGGCCGACTCCTGGCTGTTCTCCGGGAAGACCCTGGCCACCCTGGCCTCCGCCCTGGTGCTGCTCGCGCTGCTGCTCACCCCGATGGTCTGGCGGGCGCTGCTGCGCCGGCGCCGGCTCGGAGCCGGCGGGCGGCGGCGCCCCGGAGGGGAGGGGTCGGTCGAACTCACCGACGAGCAGGTGATGGCCGCCTGGGACGAGCTGATCGACTCCGCCTGGGACCTCGGCATCCCGCCCGACGAGTCGCGGACCCCGCGCTCCGCCGCGCGCCGGATCGCCGAGACCGCCGAGCTCGACGAGGCCGCGGCGGCGGCGGCCGGGCGGGTGGCGCTGGCCACCGAGCGGGTCCTCTACGCCCGGACCACGCAGGTCACCACGCCGCTGGCGGCGGACGTCCGGACCGCCCGCGACGGCCTGCGGGCCGGCGCGGGCCGGCGCGGCCGGGCCAGGGCGCTGCTCCTGCCCGCGTCCTCGGCCCAGCTCTGGTGGCGCCTCTCGGACGCGGTGCTGGCGGCCCGGCTGGCAGTGCGCCGCAGGGCCGCGCGGCTGACCGCCGCCGTCACCGGGCCGGTCCGCCGGGCCCTGCGGCGGCGGAAGGGCGACGGTCCGGAGTCCTGACACACCGGCTCCCGTCCCCGTCCGGCTCCCCTGCGGGTGCCGGACGGGAGCCCGGGGACAACGGAGAGGGCGGGCAGTCGGTCGACTGCCCGCCCTCGTCACGTTCGTCCGGCGTCCCGTGCGTCCGTCCGGATCCTCACCCGGCCCCGGACGACCGGCTCAGAACCCGCCGGTCTGCTCGTCGCGCCGGCGCTGCCAGCGCTGCTCCACCCGGTCCATCATCCCTGCCTTGCGGCGCGGGGCCGCGGCCGGCCCGGCGCCCTGGGTCTGTCCGGCGGGCCCACGGCGCCAGCCGGTCACGGCGAAGACGGCGCACCCCAGCATCACCAGGAACCCGACCACGCTGACCCAGATCTGATTGGGTACGACCATGCCGCCCATCAGCAGGCCGATGCCCACCACGAAGCCACCGACGGCCAGGTACACCCGGCGACGGGTGTAGGTGCGCAGACCGGTTCCCTCAAGCGCCGACGCGAATTTGGGATCTTCGGCATACAGCGCTCGCTCCATCTGGTCGAGCAGTCGCTGCTCGTGCTCCGAGAGCGGCACGGAGTCCTCCTACTCGTCGGTCGCGGGTGCGACCGGTCCGCCGCCCCGGTCGGGGAGGCACGTCCAATCAGCCTTCAGAACACGCGGTCGGACGCCTGTGCGGGGGCCCGGGTCCGTGTCGTCCATATGCCCCGCGCTTCCGGCTGTCATGCTTTCCGGCTTTACCCAGATCATACGGTCCACCGGCCGGTTCCGGAGCGGTCGACCACGCGTGGGCCCGGCCACTTCGGCGGCTCCCAGCTGCACAGTGCTCAACGCGGAGGCCGCCGGACAAGTGCCCGATCCGATGGAATGGGCCCGGACCTGGGGGGATCGTGAGGAGACGGTGAGGAGACGGCCGGGAGACGCGGCGGCGGTGCGCGGGCGAACGGCGGCGGACGGGCCGGTCAGGCCAGGGTGGCCAGCAGGTGGAGCTGGGTCGCCACGGCGTGGAACGCGGGCTGCCCGGCGGCCGCCTCCTCCAGCTTGAGCAGCGCCTCCATGGCACCCGGCTCGGTGTCCACCAGGACGCCGGGCACCAGGTCGGCGAAGACCCGGACCCCGTGCACGGCCTCGACCCGCAGGCCCGCCCCGACCGCCAGCCGGTCCAGCTCCTCGCCGGTGAAGCGGCGCGGCATCGGGTCGCTGTCGCCCCAGCGGCCGTCGTCGGCGGCCAGCACCGCTCGGGCCTCGGCGAAGTGGCCGCCGAGGGCCCGGGCGAGCACCGCACCGTTCCGGTTCGCGGCCAGCAGGCTCACGAAACCGCCCCGGCGCAGGGTGCCGGCCAGGCTGCCGAGGGCGTCCGCCGGGTCGTCCACGACCTCCAGCACGCCGTGGCAGAGCACCGCGTCGACGCTGCCGGGCGCGACCAGCTCGGGCAGCGTCTGGGTGTCGCCCTGCACGGCGCGGACCAGGTCGGTCACGCCGGCCTCGGCGGCCCGCCGCTCCAGCGCGAACAGCGCGTCCGGGCTCGGGTCGACCACGGTGACCCGGTGGCCGAGCCGGGCCACCGGCACCGCGAAGTTGCCGGTGCCGCCACCGGTGTCCACCACGTCCAGCACCGGCTGGTCCAGCTCGGCCGCCCGCTTCTCCAGGGCGGCCCGCACCACCTCCCACACCACGGCGGTACGCAGGGCACTGCGGGGACGCGTCGGGTACAAGGCGGGGCTCCTTGGCACGTGCAGATTCGATCAGGTTGCCTCCACCTTAGACCGAGCGGACGACGCGCCCGCGACGCCGGTCACCCGGCGTCACCCGGGTCGTCGGCACCGTCCAGCGGCAGGCGCGGGGCGGGCGGGGTCGGGTGCAGGCCGAGCAGCCGCTCGACCAGACGGAGGAAGAAGGCGGAGTTGCGGATCAGGTCGTCGGCGTCGCGGGCCGAGGCGGAACCCCGGATGCCGGCCTCGGCGGCGGCCCGGCGGCGGGCACCGGCCGCGAAGTACACCGCCCACTCGGCGAGTTCGGGCGCGACCTCGGGCAGCACCTCCCAGGCGCTGCGGATCGCCCGGCGGCGCCGGGGGTTCTTCTCGGGCCGCCCCCGGACGGCCAGCACCGCCGCGACGGTGCGCAGCGCCGCGAGGTGCGCGGCGGCGTACCGCTCCAGCGGGTCCTCCAGGGAACGGGAACGGGTCAGAGTCCGGTGGGCGTCGGCGAGCAGGTCGAGGGCGGCGGGCGGAGCGGAGACCCGGCGCAGCACCGGGTGCACGTCGGCGCCGGTGGCCGGCCCTTGGGCGGCGGGCCGGTCGGCGGCCGGTCGGTAGGCGGCGGAGTGGAGGCGGGCGGTGACGGGCTCAGGGTGGCTGATGGTCATGGTCTCCCCCGTTCCGAGGCAGCGCACGGACCGGGTGATCCGCGCTCCTCCATCGTGACCGGCACCACTGACAATCCGGCCGGAGCGCCGTCGCTGGCGCGGGTACCGAAGCGCCGTCCCCCACGGACGGCGCTTCGGAGCACCCCGGTCCCCCCGTTCGCCGCGGCCCCCGGCCGCGGCCTTCCGGCCCCGGTCCCCCCGCCGGTACGCCGGTCCCCCCTGGCCCGCTCCGCCGCCCCGTGCCGGCGGTGCGGGGCCTGCGACCGGCTCCGGTGCGGAGCTCGACGGCGCTTCCGCCGGTCCCCCGTGACCGGCGGACGACGCCCGTCCGCAGCTCCGGGGCGGGGCGCCCGACGCGCCGCCGTCCCGGTGCCACCACTCTCCCGTCTTCGCAGGTCGCAGGCCATCCGCGCAGCTACTCAACCCGGTACCTGAGTATCCGTACTCAGACCGCACTCGGACCTCCCGAGGCGGGAACCGCACACCCCGCCCGCGGCGTCCCGGTACGGTACGGCGAGCCGGGCCGATCCCGGCGGGCACTCCGAGGAGGAACGGATGACGATCGTTCCGCTGATCTTCACCAGCGGACTGGCGAGCGGGATCAACGCGTACGCGGTGGTGCTGCTGCTCGGTCTGCTCGGCCGGTTCGCGGGGGCCGACTCGGTGCCGCCCGCGCTGGAGCGCACCGACGTGCTGATCGCCGCGGGCGTGCTGTTCCTGCTGGAGGCGGTGGCCGACAAGATCCCTTACGTGGACAGCCTCTGGGACGTCGCCCACACCGCGATCCGGCCGGTCGCGGGTGCCACCGTGGGCGCGCTGATCGCCTCCGCCGATCCGGGCTCGCTGAGCGAGGTCGCGGCGGGCGCGATGGGCGGCACAGCCGCGCTGGTCAGCCATCTGGTGAAGGCCTCGCTGCGGATGGCGGTCAACACCTCGCCGGAGCCGGCCAGCAACATCGTGGTCTCGCTGGCCGAGGACGTGTCGGTGGCCGGACTGGTCACACTGGCGATCTTCCACCCCTGGCTGGCCGCCTCGATCGCCACCGTCCTGCTGCTGATCGGCCTGCTGCTGGTCTGGTTCGCGGTCAACCGGATCCGGGCCTTCCGGGCCCGGCGGCGGGAACGGAGGGCCGCCCGCGCCGCCGCGGCCGGACGCCCGGTGGTGGAGGAGCCCGTCCAGGGGACCCGGAGCGGGCCCTAGGATCGGACGCATGGCACGGATCGTCATCATCGGCGCAGGTATGAGCGGGCTCGCGGCGGCCTCCCGGCTGGCGACCCTCGGGCACAGGGTGACGGTCTGCGAGGCGCGCGGCACGTACGGTGGGATGGTCGGCCGCTACGAGCGCGACGGCTTCGCCTTCGACACCGGCCCGGGTCTGCTCACCCTCCCCGCCGTCTACCGCGACCTCGCGCTGAAGACCGGCAGGGAGCCGCTGGAGGAACTGGTCGAGCTGGGCCCGGTCGACCCGGAGAGCCGTCACCTGTTCGCCGACGGCACCGCGCTGTCGCTGCCCAACGCGTCCCGGGGCGGCGTGGTCCGGGCCCTCGACGAGGCCTTCGGCCCGGGCGCCGGCGAGCGCTGGGCAACGGTGCTCAACCACGGCCGGACGGTCTGGGAGGCCACCCGCCGCCCGCTGCTGGAGGAGCCCCTCCCCGCCGACCCCCGGCCGCTGCACACCGACCCGTACCCGGTGCCGGGGGCCGACCGGCGCGGCCTGTTCGGCCGGCTGCGCGGCCGCCGGCCGTGGACGCTGGCCGACGTCGCCGCCGAGCAGCTGGGCGGGCACCCGGCCCTGACCGCCCTGCTGCACGAGCACGCGCTGCGCTTCGGGCTCGACCCGCGCAGCGCCCCCGCCGGGGCCACCGTGCTGCCGTACATGGAGCAGTCCTTCGGCGTCTGGTACGTCCGGGGCGGCCTGCGCGCGCTGGCCGACGCCTTCTACCGGCGGTGCGAGCAGCGCAAGGTGGAGTTCCGCTTCGAGACGCCGGTCACCAAGGTGGACACCCGGGACGGCCGGGTCTGCGGTGTGCAGACCAAGGGCGACCGGATCGACGCAGACCTGGTGGTCTCCTCGATCGACACCCGGGTGCTGCACACCCAGTGGATGGGCCCGGCCGACTCCTCGGACGAATGGCCGGCCTCCGCCGGGCGGCTGCACGGCGTGCCCGGACGGGTCAGCGTGCTGCTCGCGCTGCGCGGCGCCCGCCCGGCCGGTACCGCGCACCGCACGGTGGTGCACGCCGGTGACCCGGCCGCCGAGCTGGCCGGCATCTTCTCCCCGGGCGCCCCGCTGCCGGACCGCCCGACCGTCCAGGTCCTGCGGCCGGACGACCCGTCGTTGCGTCCGGAGGGCCACGAGAGCGTCGTGCTCACCGCGACCACGCCCTCGCTGGACCTCGACTGGGGGACGCCCGGCACCGCCGACGCCTTCGCCGACCGGATGCTCGACCAGGCCGACGCGGCCGGGCTCGGCCTGCGCGAGCGGGTGCTCTGGCGGGTGGTCCGCACCCCCGAGCACACCGAGCGCGACGCCGGTTCCTTCTTCGGCTCCGTGCCGCCGCCCGCGCTCGCCGGCTTCGGCGGCGACCTGCTCCAGGCCCCGAACGAGGACTACCCCGGCCTCTACCTCACCGGCGGCGCCGCCCACCCCGGCGGCGGCCTGGCCCGCGTCGGCATGTCCGCCTGCATCGTGGCCAACCTCGTCGGCCCCGCCTGAGCCGGACGGTCGGAGCGGGCCGCCGAGCGGGATCCGGTTCCGGGATCCCGGAATCAGCCCTGCTGCTGCCAGGTGGTTTGCTGCGGGTAGCCGTACTGGTCGTACTGCGGCTGCTGCGGGATACCGTGCCGGCCCTGGCCCTGATCGTGGCCCTGCCCCTGGTCGGGCTGGGCCTGCTGGTGGTCCACGTGCTGGTGCCCGGGCTGGGGGTGCCACTGCTGCTGGTCGTAGCCGTACGGGTCGGGCTGCTGGACGCCCTGCTGCTGGTAGGTGCCGTACGGATCCGGCTGCTGGACGCCCTGCTGCTGGTAGGTGCCGTACGGGTCGGGCTGCTGCACGGCCTGCTGCTGGTAGGTGCCGTAGCCCTGGTCGTACGCGAAGGCGGGCTGCTGCGGGGTCTGCCACTGCTGCTGGGCGTTCTGGTCCCACGCCGTCTGCTGCTGGTCGTACCCCGTCCCGTAGGCCTCGGCGTACGGGTCGGCCTGAGGGACGGCCTGGAGCAGCTCGGTCTGCTGCTGCTCGTAGTAGGCGGGCGCGTAGACGCCGTCCGTCGCCAGCTCCTGCATCGCGAAGGCAGCGGTCTGCTCGACGGCCGGTGTGTCCTCGGCCGCCGGGGCCGGCTCCGGGGCCTCCTCGACGACGCTCACCTCGCCGACCCGCTCCGCCGCGACCACGGCGGCCGCGGCCGCCGCACCGCCGGTCAGCGCGCCGAGCATGGGCACCTTGGCCAGCGGGCCGGGCAGGCCGCCGTCGGCCGTGCGGAGCGACCAGCCGGCCGCGTACCCGCGCTTCACCGAGAGGGTGACGAAGGTCTGGCCGACCGCGAACATCGCCGCGCCCCCGCCGATCACCGGGACGGATCCCATCGCCATCCCGACGGCCACCCCGAGGAAGCCGGCGAGGGCCAGGCCGCGCCAGTGCAGCGGCGCCCGGTTCTGCAGCAGCAGCTCGGCGACCAGCCAGAGCGCCACCACCGCCAACGCGCCGTACAGCAGCAGGTATCCGATCCCCATCCCGCCCGGTACCTCCAGTCGCGTGCCCGCGCGCGCCGCGCGTGTGCGGCGACTGTACCGGTTCAACGGCCCGGGTACCGCATCGCGTTCCCGGCCGCTCGGGCCCGGCTCCCGGCCTGCCCCGGACCGCCTGCGGACGGGCCGCAGAAGGGCGGAAAGCGGGCCGGGCAGGGCCGGACATGAGCCGCCGACAAGGCTCCGGCGCAGCTCAGCGCCGGTGCAGGCCGAGGTTCTGGTAGATCTCCAGGGTGGCCGTCGAGTGGTTCAGCGTGATGAAGTGCAGCCCGGGGACGCCCTCCGCCAGCAGCCGCTCGGACATCGCGGTGGCGTGCTCCATGCCGACCTCGCGCAGCGCCGCCGGGTCGTCGATCACGGCCCGCAGCCGGGCCTCCAGGTCGACCGGGAAGGCCGAACCGCTCAGCTCGGGGAACCGCTCCAGCTGCTTGGCGTTGGTGACCGGCATGATCTCCGGGATGATCGGCGCCTCGCAGCCGGCGGCCGTCACCCGGTCGCGCAGCCGCAGGTAGTCGTCGACCTCGAAGAACATCTGGGTGATCGCGTAGTCGGCCCCGGAGCGGATCTTCGCCACGAAGTGCCGGATGTCCTCGTCCCAGTCGGTCGACCGCGGGTGCATGTTCGGCGAGGCCGCCACGCCGACGCAGAAGTCGCCGATGCCCTTGATCAGCTCGACCAGCTCGTAGGCGTAGGTGACGCCCTGCGGGTGGTTGACCCACTCGCCGGTCGGGTCACCGGGCGGGTCGCCGCGCACCGCGAGGACGTTCCGCACGCCCTGGTCGGCGTACTGGCCGATGATGTTGCGCAGCTCGGCGATCGAGTGGTCGACGGCGGTCAGGTGGGCGACCGGGGTCAGCGTGGTCTCGGTGGCGATCCGGCCGACCATGTTGACGGTGCGCTCGCGCGAGGAGCCGCCCGCGCCGTAGGTCATGCAGACGAAGTTGGGGTCGAGCGGTTCGAGCCGCCGGATGGCGTCCCAGAGTTTCTGCTCGCCGGCCTCGGTGCGCGGTGGCATGAACTCGAAGGAGAAGGACCGCTTGCCGGCTGCCAGGAGTTCGCGGACCGTCAGCGCGCGGTCCGGTCTGGTGGAAGCGATACCTAGTGCCATGCTGGCAGGTTAGCCGCCGGGCGGAGGGCGCGGACAACTCGGTCCCAGATTTTGAGACAACAGGTGGACGGCGTTCCGGTTCCCCGCCACTGCCGTTCACCCGGGCGGCCGAGGCTCGTCCGTACAGTTGTTCCTGCCCGCCCGGATACCCTGGCTGAACCCCAGCGACCTCCGGAGTCCCATCGTGACCTCGTCCCGCCAGCGGCCGGCCAACCCCATTGACGTGGAGGACGTGCGCGAGCGTGTCAACGCCGCCCTCGCCGGCTTCATGGGCGGCCAGTCGGCCCTGCTCGGCAAGATCTCCCCACAGCTGGGGCCGGTCGCCGACGCGCTCCGCGACTTCCTGCTGGACGGCGGCAAGCGGCTGCGCCCGGCGTTCTGCTACTGGGGCTGGCGCGGCGCCGGCGGCCCGGCGGCGAGCAGCGGGATCGACCGGGCGGCGGCGGCCCTGGAGCTGCTCCAGGCCAGCGCGCTGGTCCACGACGACCTGATGGACCGCAGCGACACCCGGCGCGGTCTGCCCTCGGTGCACCGCCGGTTCGAGGCGCTCCACCGCGAGCACGGCTGGCGCGGCGACCGCGAGCAGTACGGCGCCTCGGCGGCGGTGCTGCTCGGCGACCTGCTGCTGATCTGGTGCGACGAGCTGTTCCTGCACTCGGGCCTGGAACCGGCCGCGGTGCTGGCCGCCAAGCCGATGTTCGACCTGATGCGCACCGAGGTGATGGTCGGCCAGTACCTGGACGTGCTGGAGCCGGTCGCCGGGGACTCCGCCGACGAGGGCGCGCTGGACCGGGCGCAGACCGTCCTGCACTACAAGTCGGCCAAGTACACGATCGAGCGGCCGCTGCAGGTCGGCGCGCTACTGGCGGGCGCCCCGCCTGAGCTGGTCGAGGCGTACGGGGCGTTCGGACTGCCGCTGGGCGAGGCGTTCCAGCTGCGGGACGACCTGCTCGGCGTCTTCGGCGACCCCGCGGTCACCGGCAAGCCGGCCGGGGACGACCTGCGCGAGGGCAAGCGGACGCTGCTGGTGGCGCACGCCATGCGGGGCCTGTCGGCCGCCGACGCCCGGCACCTGGACGAGCGGCTGGGCGCCCCCGACCTGGCCGCCCCGGAGGTCGCCGAGCTGCGCGGGCTGGTGGCCCGCTCCGGCGCGCCGGACGTGGTCGAGCAGCGGATCGAGGAGCTGATGCGGCAGTCGCTGGCCGCGCTGGCGGCGGCGCCGCTGGCGGACGAGCGGGCCCGCGAGGTGCTGCTGGCGCTGGCCGAGGCCGCCACCGTCCGCCAGTACTGACCGCGGACGGCGGAGGAGGCAGGCGGCCGGTCGGCCGTACCCCGGACGGCGGTCCCGGGCATGGGCCCCGGACCGGACGGCCGCCCAGCCGTCCGGCTTCGGCTAGACGGCGCGCAGCCGGCGGGCGAGCTCGGCGGCCGCGGCCCCCGGGTCGTCCGCGCCGGTGATCGCCCGGACCACCACGACCCGGCGGGCGCCCGCGGCCAGCACCTCGTCCAGGTTGCCCAGGTCGATGCCGCCGATGGCGAACCACGGCCGGTCGGTGGGCCGCCCGGCCGCGTACGAGACCAGGCCGAGGCCCGGCGCGTGGCGGCCCGGCTTGGTGGGGGTCGGCCAGACCGGCCCGGTGCAGAAGTAGTCCACGCCGGGCTCCGCGATCGCCGCGTCCACCTCGGACTCGGCGTGGCAGGACCGCCCGATCAGTACGTCGTCGCCGAGGATCGCGCGGGCGGCCGGCACCGGCAGGTCGTCCTGCCCGAGGTGCAGCACGTCCGGTCCGGCCGCATGGGCGACGTCGGCGCGGTCGTTGACGGCGAGCAGCGCGCCGTGCCGCCGGCAGGCGTCGGCGAAGACCTCCAGCGCCGCGAGTTCCTGCCTGGCCTCCAGGCCCTTGTCCCGCAGCTGGACGATGTCCACCCCGCCGGCCAGCGCCGCGTCGAGGAACTGGGCGAGGTCGCCCTGCTCACGGCGGGCGTCGGTGCACAGGTAGAGCCGGGCGTCGGCGAGACTCCGACGCCGGGTGTCGGCCGCCATCAGATCAGCATCGCCTGGGCGCGGCGCTTGACCTCGGTGCCGCGGTTCTCCTGCAGCGCCTGGATCGGGCTGCCGGGGAGCGACGGGTCCTCGGTGAAGAGCCACTCCAGGATCTCCACGTCGTTGTAGCCGCAGTCACGCAGCACGGTCAGCGTTCCGGACAGGTGCTTGACCAGCCCGGTGCCGTCGATGAACGCGGCCGGGACCTGCAGCGACCTGTTCGGGCCGCGGCGCACGGCGATCAGTCCGCCGTGCTTGACCATGTCACGCACCTCGGTGACCCGGACCCCCCATTGCTCCGAGATGTCGGGCAGGTACATCCAGTCGGTGACCAGGGCTTCAATCTTGCTTTCGATCTCACTCACGTCACCAGACTGCCACCTCCGCGGCCCGCCGCGCACCAATCGGCCCCGCGGACTACCCGGCGACGGCCGACTTCAGCGGTACCGCGGGGTCCGCCGCACGGGCCCTGTCCAGCACCGCACCGCGTTCGACCAGCCGTCGGCCCTGGGTCAGATCACGCGGGCGGTCGACGGCGAGCAGCGCGCGCAGGGCGCCGTCGCGCAGCCAGAGCACCGACCAGTCCGGCCCGTCCGGCGAACCGCGCCAGAGCAGTTCGTCGCCCTCGGCGTGCCGCCCGGCGTACTGCGCCCTGCGGCCGAACTGCTCGGACCAGAAGTACTGCACCGGGTCGTACGGCGGCGCGTCCGTGCCGAGCACCGAGGCCGCCGCCGCCGTGGCGGACTGCAGCGCGTGGTCCCAGTGCTGGACGGCCAGGCGGACGCCGGAGCGCGCCGAGGGGTAGCTGACGCAGTCGCCGGCCGCGAAGACGCGGGGCAGGCCGGTGCGCAGCCGCTCGTCCACCAGGACGGCGCCGGCCGCGTCCAGCTCCACGCCGGAGCCGGCCAGCCAGCCGGTCGCCGGGCGGGCCCCGACGCCGACCACCACCTCGTCGGCCGGCAGGTGCGAGCCGTCCGCGAGCAGCACCGCGCCCGGTTCGACGGCGGCGACCCCCACGCCGCAGCGCAGCTCGACCCCCGCCTCGGCGTACCAGCCGGCCATCACCCGGCCGATCTCGGTGGGCAGGGCGCCGGGGACGGGGGCCGGGCCCGCCTCGACGACGGTCACCTCGCAGCCGGCGGCCCGGGCGGCGGTGGCCACCTCGGCGCCGATCCAGCCCGCGCCGACCAGCACCAGGCGCAGGCCCGGGCGGAGCAGGGCGCGCAGGGCGAGCGCGTCGTCCACGGTGTGCAGCAGGTGGGCCCGCTCGGCGCCGGGCAGGGCGCGCGGTTCGGCGCCGGTGGCGATCACCAGCGAGCCGTAGGGCAGGTCGCCGGCGTCGGTGTGCAGCACGCCGGGGGTGAGGCCGGTGGCCCGGCGGCCGGTGAGGAGCTCGACGTCCAGCTGCCCGAAGTCGAGGTCGAGGGCGGTGGTGTCGGCCTTGCCGAGCAGCACGTCCTTGGAGAGCGGCGGCCGGTCGTACGGCGCGTGCGGTTCCGCGCCGACCAGCACGATCCGCCCCTGCCAGCCGTCGCGCCGCAGCACCAGGGCGCACTGGGCCCCCGCCAGCCCCGCGCCGACCACGACCACCTGATCCGTCCGGTCCGCCCCGCTCTTGTCCGCCACGCCCGTCACTGTACCCAGCCCGGCCCCGGGCCCTCCGGTCCGGTCCGGGCGGCCCGCCCGGGGCCCGTTCCGCCCCTCGTACGCGCCTTCAACGGCCGCACCCCCCGGAGTTATGGTGGGGGCACCATCACGGGAGCCCGGCGTACCGGGCTGAGAGGCGGGCTGGAACGGCCTGCGACCGTCCGAACCTGATCCGGGTCATACCGGCGAAGGGAGAGCAGCGACTTTGACACGCTTGGCGAAAGGCGCCCATGCCGACGTGCTGGTGATAGGCGGCGGCGTCATCGGACTCGCGGTCGCCTGGCGGGCGGCCCAGCGCGGGCTCCGCGTGGTCGTGGCCGACCCGGCGCACGGCGGCGGCGCCGCCCAGGTCGCGGCCGGGATGCTCGCCCCGGTCACCGAGCTCCAGTACGGCGAGGAGCCGCTGCTGCGCCTCGGCATGGCCTCCAACGAGCGCTACGCGGCCTTCGCCGCCGAGCTCACCGAGGCGAGCGGCGGCCAGGACACCGGCTACCGGCAGTGCGGCACGATCGCGGTCGCCCTGGACTCCGACGACCGCGCGGAACTGCGCGAACTGCACGACTTCCACCGCAGGCTCGGCCTGGACTCGCAGTGGCTCACCGGCCGCGAGGCCCGCCGGCTGGAGCCGATGCTCGCCCCGGGCGTCCGCGGCGGCCTGCACGTCACCGACGACCACCAGGTGGACGGCCGCCGGCTCGCCGGGGCCCTGGTGCGCGCCTGCGAGCGCGCAGGCGTGCTCCTGCACCGCGCCGAGGCCGTCGGACTGCTGGTCGAGCACGACCGCGCCGTCGGCGCCCGGCTGTCCACCGGCAAAAGCGTCACCGCCGACCAGGTCGTCCTCGCCGCCGGCTCCCGCAGCCACCTGCTGCCGGGGCTGCCGGAGGGCGTGCTGCCGGCGATCCGCCCGGTCAAGGGCCAGATCCTGCGGCTGCTGGTCCCCGCGGCGTACCGGCCGTTCCTCTCCCGCAACGTCCGCGCGGTGGTCCGCGGACAGCACCTCTACCTGGTGCCGCGGGAGAACGGCGAGCTGGTGATCGGCGCCACCAGCGAGGAGCAGGGGTACGACACCACGGTCACCGCCGGCGGCGTGTACGAGCTGCTCCGCGACGCCCACGAGCTGGTCCCCGGCATCACCGAGCTGCCGCTGACCGAGACCGCCGCCGGTCTGCGCCCGGGCTCGCCCGACAACGCGCCGCTGCTCGGCCCGACCGCGCTGCCCGGCCTGGTCGCGGCCACCGGTCACTACCGCAACGGGGTGCTGCTCACCCCGGTCACCGGCGACCTGCTCGCCGAGTATCTGGCCACCGGCGTGACGCCGGACCTCGCCGAGCCGTTCTCCCCCGCCCGCTTCACGAAGGTCCCCGCATGAGCGACATCACCCTGCACGTCAACGGCGAGCCCCGGACGGTCGCCGCCCCGACCACCCTCGCCGAGGTGGTGGCCACGCTCAGCCGGGCCCACTCCGGGGTCGCCGCCGCGCTGAACGAGACCGTGGTGCCACGCACCGACTGGCCGCGCACGGAGCTCTCCGCCGGCGACCGGATCGAGATCCTCACCGCCGTCCAGGGAGGCTGACATGGCCGACGACGCCTTCACCATCGCCGGTACCGCCTTCGGCTCGCGCCTGATCATGGGCACCGGCGGCGCCCCCAGCCTGGAGGTCCTGGAGCAGGCGCTGCGGGTCTCGGGCACCGAGCTGACCACGGTGGCGATGCGCCGGGTCAACGCCGCCACCCAGGGCTCGGTCCTCGACGTGCTGACCCGCAACGGCATCCGCGTGCTGCCCAACACCGCGGGCTGCTTCACCGCCGGCGAGGCCGTGCTGACGGCCCGGCTGGCCCGCGAGGCGCTCGGCACCGACTGGGTGAAGCTGGAGGTGATCGCCGACGAGCGGACCCTCCTGCCGGACCCGATCGAACTGCTGGACGCCGCCGAGATCCTGGTCGACGACGGCTTCACCGTCCTGCCGTACACCAACGACGACCCGGTGCTGGCCCGGAAGCTGGAGGACGTCGGCTGCGCGGCGATCATGCCGCTCGGCTCGCCGATCGGCTCCGGCCTGGGGATCCGCAACCCGCACAACTTCCAGCTGATCGTGGAGAGCGCGGGCGTCCCGGTGATCCTGGACGCCGGCGCCGGCACCGCCTCCGACGTGGCGCTCGCGATGGAGCTGGGCTGCGCGGCCGTGATGCTCGCCTCCGCCGTCACCCGCGCCCAGGACCCGGTGCTGATGGCCGACGCGATGCGGCACGCCGCCGAGGCCGGCCGGCTGGCCTACCGGGCCGGCCGGATCCCGCGCCGCTTCCACGCCGAGGCCTCCTCGGCGATGGCCGGCCGGGCCGAGCTGGACACCCGCGAGCACCCGGCGTTCTGACCCGGCGTTCCGACCCGGCCCCGGCACCGGCGCCGCCGCACGGTGTCACGAACCGGGCACAGACCGGCCCCGGGAGCGGTGCCTCCCGGGGCCGGCCGGGGCCCAAGCCCTAGACTCGCCGGGTGGACATGGCACTGCGCGACCCCCTGATCGGTACCCTGCTCGACGGCCGGTACCTGGTCGAGCGGCGCATCGCGGCCGGCGGCATGTCCACCGTCTACCAGGGCACCGACAGCCGGCTCGACCGGGTCGTGGCGCTCAAGGTGATGCACCCCACGCTCGCCGGCGACACCGCCTTCACGACCCGGTTCATCCGCGAGGCCAAGGCCGTCGCCCGGCTCGCCCACCCGAACGTGGTCAACGTCTTCGACCAGGGCGCGGACGGCGGAAACGTTTTCCTCGCCATGGAGTACGTCCCCGGCGGCACCCTCCGCGACCTGCTGCGCGACCGCGGCGCGCTCTCCATCAGGGCCGCGCTGGACATCCTGGAGCCGGTGCTCGCCGCGCTCGGCGCCGCCCACCGGGCCGGCCTGGTCCACCGCGACGTCAAGCCCGAGAACGTGCTGATCACCGACGACGGCCTGGTCAAGGTCGCCGACTTCGGACTGGTCCGGGTGCTGAACACCGCCGACGGCGCCTCCACCGCCGCGACCGCCGGCACCGTGCTCGGCACCGTCTCCTACCTGGCGCCCGAACAGATCCGACCGGGCGACGAGACCGACCAGCGGGTGGACGTCTACGCGGCCGGCATCCTGCTCTACGAGATGCTCACCGGACACCGCCCGCACACCGGCGAGAACCCCGTCCAGGTGATGTACCGCCACCTGCACGAGGACGTTCCGGCCCCCTCCGCCGACGTGCCCGGCGTCGGCCCCGGGCTGGACGCGATAGTGGCCGGCGCCTGCGCCCGCGACCGCGCGGCCCGCCCCCACGACGCGGTCGAGCTGCTCGCCGCCCTCCAGCGGGTGCGCCGCACGCTCACCCCGGACCAGCTGGACGCCGAACCGCCCGCCTCCACCCGGCCCAGCCCGCAGTACCCGACCGCCGAGCCCACCTCGGTGATCGCCGCCGGCCGCCCGGTCGAGCGGACCAGCGTGCTGGACGTGCCGCCGGACGTGATGGAGCAGCTGCTCGCCGAGCCGCGCCCGTACGACGAGCCGCCGCCGGTCCGTTCCCGCCGGGCCCCCGGCCGGCTGCGCCGCCTCCCCCGCCGGCCGCTGATCTGGACGGCCGTGCTGACCGCCCTGGTGCTGCTGGTCGGCGGCACCACGTACGCGCTCTCCGGCGCGCTGTACGGCACCGTGCCGGGGGTGCTCGGCAAGGACCGGGCCGAGGCCCAGCGGATCCTGGACGGCGCCGACATGCACGGCCGGTTCACCGAGGTGTACAGCGAGACCGTGCCGTCGGGGCTGGTGATCTCCACCGACCCGGGCGTCGGCGCGCGGGCCCGGAAGAGCGACACCGTGACGGTCACGGTGTCCCGGGGGCCGAAGCGGATCGCGGTGCCCGAGCTGGCGGGCAAGCCGTCCGCGCAGGCGTCCTCGGCGCTGGCCGGTGCGCAGCTGGCCGCCGGGACGGTGACCGAGACGCACAGCGACACCGTCCCGGAGGGATCGGTGATCAGCAGTTCACCGGCGGCCGGGCAGCAGGTCCCGGAGAACACGCCGGTCTCGCTGGTGGTCAGCAAGGGCATGGTGGCCGTCCCGGACGTGGCCGGGATGTCGAAGGAGGCGGCCGAGAAGGCGCTCCAGGCCGCCGGGTTCGCCATGCAGAGCAGCGGGGTGAACCTGTTCGGCACCGGCAAGGTCTCCGGCCAGTCGCCGGCCGCCGGGGAGCGCCGTCCTCAGCGCACCGTGGTCACGGTCACGTTCCCGTTCCTCTAGCCGGCCGCGGCCGGCCGGGCCGCCCGCGCGGTCAGCGCAGTGGCCCGTCGCCCGGCTCCTCCTGGTGGGAGTAGCGCTGCTCCTGCCAGGGGTCGGCCAGGTTGTGGTAGCCGCGTTCCTCCCAGAAGCCCCGCCGGTCGGCCCGCATGTACTCGACCGCGCGGACCCATTTGGGCCCCTTCCAGGCGTACCGGCCGGGGACGACCAGCCGGACCGGGAAGCCGTGCTCGGCGGTGAGGGCCTCACCGTTGCGGTGGGTCGCGAGGATCGTCGCCGGGTCGGCGAAGTCGGCGAGCCGCAGGTTGGCGCTGTAGCCGTACTCGGCCCAGACCATGACGTGGCTGACGTCCTCGGCCGGCGGTGCCAGCTCCAGCAGGACGGAGGCCGACACGCCCGTCCACTCGCTGTCGAGCACGGAGAATTTGGTGACGCAGTGGAGGTCCGCACGGACGGTGGTGCGGGGCAGTGCGGTGAACCCGTCGAAGTCCCAGCTGTGCTTCTCCGCCGAGGCGGTCGCACCGAACACCTGGAGGTCCCACGTCAGCGGCTTGAAGCGGGGCACCGGACCGTAGTGCAGCGCAGGCCAGCCGCGTCGGGCGCGCTGGCCCGGGGGGAGCCTCGGGTCAGACGGCGGCGGCGGTTCTTGTTCGGACTGACCCATGGATCCCATGGTGACAGACGGCGGACGGCGCCCGGCGCGCGCCCCTTTCCAGGCCCGCACGCCCCGCCCGTACGGGTCAACGGACAAGCAAATCGGATATTCCGACACATGTCCTAGTGAGTGTGAACTTACTGGAATTTCCTCCCGCGACGGTGCCAGGATGCGTGCAGCCGGAGGGTACGGCCGAGGTTTCCCGGACGCACAGAGGAAGGCAGCGCCATGAAGGGCGACGCAGAAGTCATCGAGTTCCTGAACGAGCAGCTCACCGCCGAGCTGACCGCAATCAACCAGTACTTTCTGCACGCCAAGATGCAGGAGAACTTCGGCTGGACGAAGCTCGCGAAGTACACCCGGCACGAGTCGTTCGACGAGATGAAGCACGCCGAGGTCCTCACCGACCGGATCCTCTTCCTGGACGGCCTGCCCAACTACCAGCGGCTCTTCCACGTCCGGATCGGTCAGACGGTCAAGGAGATGTTCGAGGCCGACCGCCAGGTCGAAGTCGAGGCGATCGACCGGCTGAAGCGCGGGATCGTGGTGATGCGGGCCAAGAACGACGTCACCTCGGCCAACATCTTCGAGTCCATCCTGGCGGACGAGGAGCACCACATCGACTACCTCGACACCCAGCTCGAACTGCTGGAGAGGCTCGGGGAGGCGCTGTACCTCGCCCAGCTGATCGAGCAGCCGGAGTCCTGAGTCCCGGCTCAGGCCGCGCGCAGCGGAGCCATCGGGCCCGCCGGAGCGACCGCCGGCTCGTCGGGCGCCTCCGGGTCGGCGAGCCCCAGCCTGACGGCGAGCCGGGCGGTGGGGCAGGGCCGTGCACCGTGCTCGCCGAGCAGGGCCTGGATCCGGCGGACGCAGGAGCCGCAGTCGGTGCCCGCCTTGCAGCCCTTGGCGATCTGGCGCGGCGTGTTGGCGCCCGCGTCGATCTCCTTCTTCACCTGGGCCTCGGTGACCGCATGGCACATGCACACGTACATCGCGGTCTCTCCCGGGGGTGAAGCGGAATGGATCTTGACTAAGGATTGCCTTAGCTCACTAAGCCTCACCTTACCCGGCGATCCGGGTGCGAAAAAGCCCCTCCGGACTCGGGAGTCCCGAATCCGGAGGGGCTTTCGTCACATCGTCCGCGCGGTGCGCCGCTCGACGGCGGCCCGGGCGGCCCGGGGCGGACGCTCAGTTCCCGCCGCGGTACATCTCGGCCACCAGGAACGCCAGGTCCAGCGACTGGCTGCGGTTGAGCCGCGGGTCGCAGGCCGTCTCGTAGCGCTGGTGCAGGTCGTCGACCAGCACCTCGTCGCCGCCACCGACGCACTCGGTGACGTCGTCGCCGGTCAGCTCCACGTGGATGCCGCCCGGGTGGGTGCCGAGCGCGCGGTGCACCTCGAAGAAGCCCTTGACCTCGTCGAGCACGTCGTCGAAGCTGCGGGTCTTGTGGCCGCTGGACGCCTCGAAGGTGTTGCCGTGCATCGGGTCGCAGATCCAGACCGGCTGGGCGCCGGAGGCGGTGACCTTCTCCACCAGGGTGGGCAGGTGGTCGCGGACCTTGCCCGCGCCCATCCGGGTGATGAAGGTGAGCCGGCCGGGCTCACGCTCCGGGTCGAGCCGCTCGATCAGGGTGAGCGCCTCGTCGACCGAGGTGGTCGGGCCGAGCTTCACGCCGATCGGGTTGCGCACCTTCGAGGCGAACTCGATGTGCGCGTGGTCCAGCTGGCGGGTGCGCTCGCCGATCCAGACCATGTGGCCGGAGACGTCGTACAGATCGCCGGTCCGGGAGTCCACCCGGGTCATCGCGGTCTCGTAGTCGAGGATCAGAGCCTCGTGCGAGGAGAAGAACTCGACGGTCTTGAACTCCTCCGGCGCCACGCCGCAGGCGTTCATGAAGGCCAGCGCGTTGTCGATCTCGCGGGCGAGCTGCTCGTAACGCTGGCCGGCCGGCGAGTTGCGCACGAAGTCCTGGTTCCAGGCGTGCACCTGGCGCAGGTCCGCGTAGCCGCCGGTGGTGAAGGCGCGCACCAGGTTGAGCGTCGCCGCGGAGGCGTTGTACATCCGCTTCAGGCGCTCCGGGTCCGGGATCCGGGACTCCGGGGTGAAGTCGAAGCCGTTCACCGAGTCACCGCGGTAGACCGGCAGGGTGACGCCGTCGCGGGTCTCGGTCGACTTGGAGCGCGGCTTGGAGTACTGGCCGGCGATGCGGCCGACCTTCACCACCGGGACGGAGGCCGCGTACGTCAGCACGGCCGCCATCTGGAGCAGCGTCTTCAGCTTGTTGCGGATGTGTTCGGCCGAGACGCCGTCGAAGGCCTCGGCACAGTCGCCGCCCTGAAGGAGGAACGCCTCACCTCGGGCCACGGCACCGAGCCGGGCGCGCAGCTGGTCGCACTCACCGGCGAAGACGAGCGGCGGATACGAGGCGAGCTCGGCAAGGGTCTTGCGCAGAGCCTCTTGGTCCGGCCATTCAGGCTGCTGCGCCGCGGGCAGGGACTGCCAGGAGTGGCCAATCCGGGATGTCTCAGTCGTCACGGTCACACGGCCAAGGCTACGGGGTGCGCCGACCGTTTTGTGACCACTGCCCGAGGGGTGAGACATCCGCCGGACAAATTTCCGGTGATCCTCCTCACCCGGCCACCCGTGCCATCCGCTAGGCTCGATCCCGTGAACGCACCGCGCACCTCCTCCTGGTGGTGGGCCGACCCCCTGGGTGGCCCACGTATCGCGCGTTCCTAGACGAACACGACGGCCGCCCCTCGGGGCGGCCGTCGGCGTTTCAGCGGACGACCCTCCCGGGAGCGGATTCCAGCACCGCAACCGACCCGGAAGGAACGCCGCACCGTGACCAGCGCCGCCGATCTCCTCGCCCGTCTCACCGGCCCCGACGCACCGGCCTTCGCCCTGCTGCACCGCCGCACCCCCCGCACCGCCCCGGACACCGTCGAGGTCCTGCTCGGCACCGTCGGCCGGTACGACCGGCTGGCCGACCTGCCGGTCCGCCACGGCGTCCCCGCCGACGGCCCCGTCCACGACCTGCTCGCGCTGGTCCCCTACCGGCAGATCCGCGAACGCGGCTTCGAGGCGCACGACGACGACACCCCGCTCCAGGCGCTCTCGGTCACCGAGCAGTACGCCGTACCGCTGGCCGACCTGGCCGACGCCCTCCCCCGGTCCCCCGTCACCCTCACCGGCGGCGCCTTCGACATCGCCGACGACGAGTACGCCACGATCGTCCGCCGGGTGATCGAGGACGAGATCGGACGCGGCGAGGGCGCCAACTTCGTCATCAGGCGCGACTTCACCGCCACGCTGGAGGACTTCTCCCCCGCTCTGGCGCTCACCCTCTTCGGCCGTCTGCTGGAGCAGGAGCGCGGCGCCTACTGGACCTTCCTGGTCCACACCGGCGAACGCGTCCTGGTCGGCGCCTCGCCCGAGGTGCACGTCCGGCAGAGCGGCGGGACGGTCGTGATGAACCCCATCTCCGGCACCTACCGCTACCCGGCCGCCGGCGCCGACCTCGACTCGCTGCTCACCTTCCTCCACGACGCCAAGGAGCTGGAGGAGCTGACCATGGTGGTCGACGAGGAGCTCAAGATGATGTGCACCGTCGGCGACCTCGGCGGTCAGGTCCTCGGCCCCCGGCTCAAGGAGATGTCCCACCTCGCGCACACCGAGTACGAGCTGCGCGGCCGCACCTCGCTGGACGTCCGCGAGGTGCTCAAGGAGACCATGTTCGCCGCCACCGTCACCGGCAGCCCGGTGCAGAACGCGACCCGGGTGATCCGCCGGTACGAGCGCGGCGGGCGCGGCTACTACTCCGGCGCGCTCGCCCTGATCGGCCGCTCCGCCAGCGGCGGCCAGCTGCTCGACTCACCGATCTGCATCCGCGCCGCCGACATCGACCCGGCCACCGGCCGCCTCGCCGTCCGGGTCGGCGCGACCCTCGTCCGGCACTCCGACCCCGACTCCGAGGTCGCCGAGACCCACGCCAAGGCGGCCGGGGTGCTCACCGCGATCGGCGCCCGCCCCGCCCCCTCCCGGCGCCCGGGCCCGACGGGCCCGCGGCTCGGCGACGACCACCGCGTCCAGGCCGCGCTGGACGCCCGGCGCGCCGGGCTGGCCCCGTTCTGGCTGCGGATGCAGCAGCCCGCACAGGTCACCGAGGAGCTGGAGACCCTGGTGGTCGACGGCGAGGACACCTTCACCGCCATGCTGGCCCACCTACTGACCTCGCTCGGCCACCGGGTCACCGTGGTCCGGTACGACGAACCCGGCCTGCGCGCGCGGGTCGCCGCCCACCCCGGCCCGCTGGTGCTCGGCCCCGGCCCCGGCGACCCGGCCTCCGACGACGACCCGAAGATGGCCGTGCTGCGCCCGATCGTCACCGACGCGCTCGCCGCCGTCCGGGCCGGCCGGCGGACCGCGCCGCTGCTCGCCGTCTGCCTCAGCCACCAGCTGCTGTCGGCCGCGCTCGGCCTGCCGCTGGCCCGCAAGGACGTGCCCTACCAGGGGGCCCAGGAGACCGTCGACCTCTTCGGGACCAGGCGGACGGTCGGCTTCTACAACACCTTCACCGCCCGCTGCTCGGCCGAGGACGCGGCCCGGCTGGCCGCCGAGGGCGTGGAGGTCTCCCGCGACCCGCTGACCGGGGACGTGCACGCGCTGCGCGGACCGGGCTTCGCCGGGCTCCAGTTCCACCCGGAGTCGGTGCTCACCCGGGAGGGCGTGGGGATCGTCGCCGGGCTGCTGCGCGACGCGTCGGCCGTCACCCGCTGACCCCGCCCCGGGCGGGGTCCCGCCGCAGCGCGCCCCCGCCCGGTCCGCACGCGGCCGCCGCACGCCCCGTCACGCCCCGTCAGGCTCCGGGCGCCGGGTCAGATCTCGTCGTCCAGCCCCTGCTCGATCGCGTACCGGACCAGCTCGACCCGGTTGTGCAACTGGAGCTTGCCCAGGGTGTTCTGGACGTGGTTCTGCACCGTGCGGTGGGAGAGCACCAGCCGGTCGGCGATCTGCCGGTAGGACAGGCCCTTGGCGACCAGTCGCAGCACCTCGGTCTCCCGGGCGGTGAGCTGCGGAACGGCGGGAGCCGTCGGGGCGGCCGGCTCGGCGGCCAGCCGGCGGAACTCCCCCAGCACCAGCCCGGCCAGGCCCGGGGTGAAGACCGCGTCGCCGACGGCGGTGCGGCGCACCGCGTCCAGCAGTTCCTCCCGCCCGGCCGACTTGACGAGGTAGCCGGTCGCGCCGGACTTCACCGCCTCCAGCACGTCCGCGTGCTCGCCGCTCGCGGAGAGCACCAGGACCCGCACCGTCGGATCCTGGGCGACCACCTGACGGCAGGCCTCGGCGCCGGACAGTCCGGGCAGGTTGAGGTCGAGCACCACCACCTGCGGGGAGCAGGCGCGGGCCCGGCGGACGGCCTCCTCGCCGTCACCGGCGGTGGCCACCACGTCGAAGCCGGACTCGGCGAGATCGCGGGAGACGGCGTCGCGCCACATCGGGTGGTCGTCCACCACCATGACCCGCACCGGCCGGTCGGCCGGCTGCGGGTCGGTCGGTCGGTCGTTCATGGTCGGCACCCTCTCAGGGCAGGTTGCACGGACGGGCGGAAGGTCTTCCGGAGGCCGCGGGAGCCACCCCGGGACCGGGCGCGCGGCGCTCTCACCGGACGCCGTGCGGAACGTCCCGCACACCGCTGCGCGGGACACGGAGCTCGACCTCGACGCCCTCCCCCGGCGACGAGTACAGCTCGGCCGTGCCGCCGAGGTCCAGCAGCCGGCCGCGGATCGACTGGGAGACGCCGAGCCGCCCGGCCCGCTCCGCCTCACCGAGCCGACCGGGCGCGAAGCCCGGGCCGTCGTCGCGGATCGACACCGTGACGGCCTCCGGCTCGTCCTCGACCAGGATCCAGGCGCCGGCCCCGGGCCCCGCGTGCCGGCGGACGTTGTCCACCGCGGCCCCGACGGCGGCGGCCAGCTCGCCGGCGGCAGCGGCGGGCAGCAGCACCGGTGTGCCGGGCGCCGAGAGGGTCACCCGCTCGCCCGCGTAGGGGGTGAGCAGGTCGCGCAGGTCCTGCGGCTGCGCCGGCTCGCGCTGGGCGGGCAGCGGACCGCCGCTCATCAGCGTGCGCAGGGCGCGTTCCTGCTCCCCCGCCAGCCGGCCGAGCTCGGTGAAGTCGGCGCCCCCGCCGGACTGTTCGGCGCCCCGGCGCTGGACGAGGGCGAGCACCTGGAGCACCCCGTCGTGGATGTCCCGGGAGAGCCGCTCGCGCTCCCGGGTGGCCGCCTCGACCTGGAGCGCCCGGGTGAGGGTCGCCTCGCTGGCCCGGGCCAGTTCGATGACGTAGCCGATCGCGCAGCCGGCCACCATGAGCAGCACGATGTTGTGGATGTTGTCGCCGGTCGGGCCCCCGTGGCCGAGGATGTTGGCCACCCCGATCACCGAACCGGCCGCCGCCGCCCAGCGCCAGCCGCCGCGGCCGGCGAAGCCGAGCACCGTGCCGGCCGCCCAGATGGTCGGCAGGGTGGGCGCACCGTGGCTGATCCGGGACGGCGCGTCGGTCAGCCCGCTCATCACGATGCCGGTGACGGCGAGCGTCAGGTCGGTGCCGAGCACGTACCAGGTGCAGCGCAGCGGGCCGGAGAAGGCGCGGGTGGAGGCCAGCGTCCAGAGGGTCAGCGCCCCGAGGTAGATCCAGCCGGCGACGGGGTGCAGGAACTCCAGGTAGGAGTTGAAGTACCGGATCAGGGCGTAGGCGAGTGCCAGCACCCGGAAGTAGGAGATCGCCCGCCAGAGCGGGTGTTCGACGGACATGCCGCCGGCCGCCACGGCCCCGCCGACCGCCCCGGTTCTGCCGTCGTCCGTCATCCCCGCTGTCCTCCCCCGACGCCCGGCCGGTGCCCTGCTCAGGCCGGCCCGGTCTCCTTCTGCTGCTGGTCCTGCGCCTGTCCGGCGGCCTTGTCGGCCTCCGCCTGCTCGCTCTTCTCCGTCTCGGCCTTCTCGGCCTTGGCGGCGGCCTGCTCGGCCTTCTGGACCGCCTTGCGCTCGGCGTCCGCACGCTTCTTGTCGTCGGCGATCTGCCGCTTGGCGGCGGTCGCGTAGACGTCCACGTACTCCTGGCCGGAGAGTCGCATGATCTCGTACATCACCTCGTCCGTCACCGAACGGAGGATGAACCGGTCGTTCTCCATGCCGTGGTAGCGGGAGAAGTCCAGCGGGCGGCCGATCCTGATGCCCGGGCGGATACCGAAGTTCGGGACCACCTGGCCGGGCGGCTGCACCTTCTCGGTGTCGATCATCGCGACCGGGATGACCGGCGCACCGGTGGCGAGCGCGACGCGGGCCAGACCGCCGACCTTGCCGCGGTACAGCTTGCCGTCGGGCGAACGGGTGCCCTCCGGGTAGACGCCGAACAGCTCGCCGCGGTCCAGCACCGCGATCGCGGAGCGGATCGCCGCCTCGCCGGCGCCGCGCACGCCCGAGCGGTCCACCGGGAGCTGGCCGACGCCCTTGAAGAACGCCGCGGTCAGCCGGCCCTTGAGGCCCGGGGTGGTGAAGTACTCGGCCTTCGCGATGAAGGTCACCCGACGCTTGATCAGCGCGGGGAAGAAGAAGGAGTCCGAGAAGGAGAGGTGGTTGCTCGCGATGATCGCGGCACCCTCGGTGGGGATGTTCTCCTCACCCTCGATCCACGGCCGGAAGAAGATCCGTAGCAGTGGCGCGACGATCATCTTCATCAGTCGGTAGAACAACCCGGGCCTCCTGTATTGCGGACCGGTCGATCCTAATGCCCTTCGGTGCCCGCCCGTGCCCCGCCCCGCCCCGCCGGGGTGTCCGGCGGGGTGTCAGGCGGGGGTGTACGGCGCGGGCGGGCCCGTGGGACGATGCGGTTTCCGCAGCCTCCCGTACCGGTGCGCCGACCAGCGCGCACCGGCGCGGGCCGGCGTCACCTCTCCAGCGTCCCCGCCCGCGAAGGAGCCCGCCATGCCGCTGCTGCCCGGCGCCGAACCGTACCGCCGACCGGGCGGACCGGTGGGCGTCCTGCTCTGTCACGGGTTCACCGGCACGCCCCAGTCGCTCCGCCCCTGGGCGGAGGAGCTGGCCGCGGCCGGGCACACCGTCGCGCTGCCGCTGCTGCCGGGGCACGGCACCCGTTGGGAGGACATGCAGCAGACGCGGTGGGAGGACTGGTACGCCGAGGTCGAGCGCGAGCTGCTGACACTCGCCGCAGAGTGCGAGCAGGTCTTCGTGTGCGGGCTCTCGATGGGCGGCGGGCTGGCGCTGCGGCTGGCCGCGGTGCACGGGTCGGTGATCTCCGGCCTGGTCCTGGTCAACCCGTCGGTGCGGTCGGACAACCCCGCGAGTGTGCTTCTGCCGGTGCTGCGGCACCTGGTCCCGAGCCTGCCCGGGGTGGCCGACGACATCGCCCGCGCCGGGGCGGCCGAGCTGGCCTACGACCGGACGCCGCTGCACGCCGCCTGGTCGCTGAGCCTGCTCTGGAAGGACGTCCGGCACCGGCTGCCACAGGTGACCCAGCCGGTCCTGCTCTTCCACAGCCCGCAGGACCACGTGGTCTCGGCGGCCAACTCCGAACTGGTGCTGGCCCGGATATCCTCGACCGACGTGACGGAGCGGCTGTGCCAGCGCAGCTACCACGTCGCGACGCTGGACCACGACGCGGCGGAAATATTCGCGGCCAGCCTGGACTTCATCCGACGGCTGGCTCCCGCGCAAGCGGCGGGCGTCACCCGGGTGGAATCCGACGATCACCAAGGCTGAAGGGCCGGAAGTGCACGAGAGCAGCACGGCGGGCGGCGGGGACGAGTCACCCCGCGAGGACGGCGCGGCCACCGACGGCGCACGGCCGGGCGGCGAGCCGGCCGGCGGAGGGAAGACCGGCAGCGGGAAGACCGGCGGCGAGCAGGCGGACGGCGGGCAGGCGGGCGGCGACGAGGCCGGTACCCGTACGCAGGGGGGCACCGCGGACGCGCAGGACGCCGGGGCCGCCGAGCCGCCCCGGGTGCGGCGCGCGCCCGAACGCAGCCAGGCCGAGCAGGACGAGATCTTCGCCGCGCTGGTCGCCCAGTTCGACGACCCGGTCGACCTCAACAACCCGAACTGGCCGGAGATCGAGAACCTCCGGGCGCGGGGCGAACTCAAGGGCGGCTTCAAGGACGGCGGCGGCCCCGCCGAGTCGGGCGACCTCGCCGACCTGGCGCCCCAGCCGCGTCCCCGCTCCAACCGGCCGGTGATGCCGGCCGCCGGGTCGGGCCCGCGCGACTTCGAGCTGACCGAGGGGACCGAGGAGGACCACTTCGTCCCGCCGGAGCCCCCGCCGCTGCCGACCGCCGACACCACCGCCAAGTTCGCCTGGCTCGCCGTACTCGGCGGCCCGGCCCTGCTGCTCTTCGACGCGGTGGTCTGGCGCGAGGTCTCCGGCTGGCCGGCCTGGCTCGGGGTGGCCGCCTTCCTGGGCGGCTTCGCGACGCTGGTGGTCCGGATGAAGGAGCACGACGAGGACGAGCCCGAGGACCCGCACGGCGGCGCCGTCGTCTGATCCGGGCGCCGACCGGCGCGGGCCGGGTGCCGCCGCGCGTCAGCCCGCCGGCAGCTCCAGGACGGCGAGTACCGGCAGGTGGTCGGTCGCGGCCCGCAGGTCGGCCCCGGTGACGCCGGGCAGCCCGTGCGGGACCCCGCAGGCGAGCACCCGCACGCCCGGGGTGGCGAACACGGCGTCGAGCCGCTGGTAGGGGTTGTCGGGGACGGACGTCATCTCGCCGCCCCACGGTGCGACCGCGTACCCGTCCTGCAGCCGCCCGGCCAGCATCCGCCAGCCCGGCCCGTCCGGGTGCTCGTTGAAGTCGCCCGCCACGACGCCGGATCCGGCGTACCGCAGCTGTTCGGGCAGCAGCCCGAACTGCCGGTACCGCTCGTCCGCGTCCAGGCTCAGGTGGCAGGTGGTGACGGTGAACGGCGCCGCACCGGCGGTGCGGAGCAGCGCGGTGGCGAAGCCGCGCGCGTGCAGCCCGCGGGTCTTCGGCAGCAGCCGGTCGTGCACGGCCAGCACCTCGACGCCGGGCCGGCCGAGCAGCAGCGGGCCGGCGGCGATCCGGCCGCCGCCGGAGAGGATCACCGTCCCGGTCCGCCGGGCCAGCCACGCGGCCTGCCCCTCGGGCCGCCAGTAGCGGGGCGACTCCTGGACGCAGACGACGTCCGGCGCGCAGGCCCGGATCACCCGGACCAGGGCGTTCCGGTCGTCCCGCAGCGAGCGGACGTTGTAGCTGAGCAGCCGCAGTCGGCGCGGCCCGGGCGGCGGCAGTTCGGCCGGTCCGGTGGTCATGGCGGTCCTCCCCTGGGGCGTCCTCGGGGACGACCGTACGGCAGGACGCGGCCCCGGGGGCCGGAAACACGACGGCGGCGGCCCGGGCGGGCCGCCGCCGTGCACGGAGGAGCGAGGGGTCAGATCGTGCGGGCCAGGTCGGCCGCGCCGGCGATGCCGGCCGCCGAGCCCGTCGACGAGAGCACCACCTCGGCGCGGGGGCGGTGCACGCCACCGGTCAGGTACTGCTCGAAGGCCTTGGCGACCGGGTCGAGCAGCAGCCGGCCGGAGTCGGAGACGCCGCCGCCGAGCACGAAGACGCCCGGGTCGAAGAGCGCGGCGAGGTCGGCCATCCCCCGGCCCAGCCAGTCGGCCAGCTCGGCGTAGCACTCCAGGGCGAGCGGGTCGCCCTCCTCGGCGGCCTGGGTGATGTGGATGCCGCGGATGGTCTCGGCGACGCCGTCGTTGAGCTCCAGCATCCGCTTGCCGCGGACCGGGTCGGCGGCCGACTTCTCCCGGCCGTACCGGCGCAGCGCCCGGCCCGATCCGTACTGCTCCCAGCAGCCCTTGCCGCCGCAGCCGCAGGGCAGGCCGTCCGGGACCATGTTGAGGTGGCCGATCTCGCCGGCCACGCCGAACCGGCCGCGGTGCAGCCGGCCGTCCAGGACGAGGCCGCCGCCGATGCCGGTGCCGACGGTGATCAGCACCATGTCGGAGTGCCCGGCGGCCGCGCCGTAGCGGTACTCGGCCCAGGCGGCGCAGTTCGCGTCGTTCTCGACGACCGCGGGCAGGCCGGTGAGCTCCTCGATCCGGCCGCGCAGCGGTTCGTCCTCCCAGTCGATGTTGGGGGCGAAGATCACCGTGGAGCGGTCGCGGTCCACGAAGCCGGGGGCGCCGATGCCGGCCGCGGCCACGTCGGGGTACTGCTCCTTGAGCTCGCGCACGGCCTGCGCGATGGCGTCGACCGCCCACTGCGGGTCGGCCGGGGTCGGCACCCTGGTCCGGGCCAGGATCTCGCCGGCCTCGTCGACCACGCCTGCCGCGATCTTGGTCCCGCCGACGTCGACGCCGATGGTCAGAGCCATGTGTCCCTCAGCTATTCACTCGATCCCGCTGGACGGAACGCTACCGCCCAACCCTGCCCCCGTACACACCGTCGCATACATTAACCGAAGACAATCCGGCCAGGACGCGCCCGATCCCCTTCAAAAGTCGTACATTTTCTCCGGTGGCGTCACCGGCCGAAGCCGACGGATGACCAGGGCGGGACCAGGGGTTCACTGCTTGTCGGACGGCCCCTCAGGCGTGGCGGGCCCGACCGGGGCGGCCGGAGCGCCCGCGAGGCGGCGGAGGATGGGCGGGAGGCGGCGGACCGTCGGGCGCGCCGGGCTACTCGGGCGCGCCGGGCCGTCCGGGCACGTCCGGCCGTCCGGGCACGTCCGGCTGCCCGGGCGCGTCGGGAGCGTCGGAGGTACCGGGAGTGTCGGAGGTACCGGGAGCGTCGGCCGAGCCGGGAGCGTCGAGGTCGACCCGCTCGCTGCGGGCCGGCTCCCCCGCGGTCCAGCGGTGCTCGTGGCCGGCCACCGCGGCCCGGTAGGCGGCGAGCAGCTCGGTCCCGGCTGCGGCCAGTCCGGTGCCCGCGGCGGCGAGGTGGCCGTACACCTCGGGCTGCTTCTCGCGCAGGCGGTCGGCCATCCCGGCGAGCGAGATCAGGGTCTCGGCGCTCGCCTCCTGCGCCTTCCCCCCGACGGCGGCGGCGAACCGGCGGACCTCGTCCACCAGCGGGCCCAACTCCGGCCCGAACGGGTGCGCCTGCGGGCCGTCCCCGCCTGGGCCGTCCTGCTCGTTGGTGGGCTCGGTCCGGTCGGTGGTGGTCATCGCGGGCGCCTCCTCAGCTGTGGTGGCCGCGTCCACGGCCACCGGTCCCGACGCTACCGGACCACCGGGAACGCCCCGACCGGCCTCAGCTCCGGGGCCAGAGCGCCGGATCCGGCGCGAAGCGGACGGTGAGCGCCCCGTCGTGCAGACCCGCGCCGGCGACGGTGCAACGGCGCAGCGCCGACGGCAGGGTGAGCACCCGTCGGTGGGCGCCGAGTCCGACCACCAGTTCGTCGCCGCGCCGGACCAGGTCGAGGTCCGCACGTTCGGAGCCGGGCAGGGCGAGGTGCCAGACCAGCAGCCCCTCGGCGGCCAGCCGGTCCTCCACGGTCCAGGGCTCGGCCGGACGCGGTTCCGGACCGGGGCCGGCCCCGTAGAGGCGGTCGGCGACGGCCTCCAGGGTGGCCTCGGCGAACCCCGTGGTCAGCACCGGAACGCCGTCCGAGGCGGCGGCCAGTTCGGCCAGCTCCTCAAGGCGGCGGCCGGCCAGCGCGGCCAGCCACGGGTCGGGCGAGTCGACGGCGCCGTCCGGCAGCGCACCGTGCACCACCACGGCGTCCGGCCGGTGGCCGTGCAGGGCCAGCCCGGCCCGGATCCGGCGCAGCCCGGCGAAGGGGTGGGCGTCGGCGGCGGTGACCAGCCGGACGGTGGTGCCGGGCGCGGAGATCGCGGCGCGCGCCTCGGCGAGCGCGCCGGCCGCCTTGCCGCGGGCCTCGTACAGCCAGTCGGCGGGCATCGGCACGCCGGCGAGGCCGGCCAGCAGCGGGCGCAGGGCCCGGGCGGCCTGCCGCTGCTCGGGCGCGAGCCGGGCCAGGTAGCGCTCCAGCTGCTCGGGCAGGGCCAGGGTGGCGATCAGGTCGGCGGGCGGCGGGGCGAGCACGACCAGCACGTCCGCGTCGGCGGCCGGCAGGGCGCGCAGCAGCGCGAGCCGTGCGGTGCCGGGGAGGGCGGTGAGCTCCTCGGGGTCGAGCGGATCGGCGCCGAGCAGGTCGAGCGCGGGCTTGAGCCGGCCGCCGACCACGTCGAGGGCGCGCCGGAAGGCGGCCTGCTCGTCGATCCGGGCGACGGTGAGGCCGGGCGCGTAGGGCTCGGGCGCGGACTCCAGCCGGGTACCGAGGACGGCGTCCAGGGTCCGGTGCGGGTCGTCGGCGGCCAGCAGCAGGGTGCGCCGGCCCTGCCGGGCGGCGTGCAGGGCGGTGGCGGCGGCCACCGTCGGTGCCGCCGTGTCGCCGCTGACCAGGATGGTGCGTGTCGCCGTCATGCCGTACTGCCCCCGTTCGCCCGCCGTCAGCCCTCGACGGTGCTGGTGGTGCCGGTGGTGCCGGTGTCCTCGACCCGCTTCTTCAGGCCGGCCAGGGCACGGTCGATGATGACCTTCTCGGCCTTGCGCTTGATCATGCCGAGCATCGGGATCTTGACGTCCACGGCGAGCTGGTAGGTGACCTCGGTGCGGTCGGTACCGAGCGGGGCCAGGGTGTAGGAGCCGTCCAGCGAGCGGAGCATCTGGCTGCGCACCAGCGTCCAGCCGACCTCGCGGTCGCCGTCCCAGTTGTAGGCGAGGACGTGCTCGTCACGGATCGCGCCGGCGTCGAGCAGCAGCCTGACCTGTGCGGCGCGGCCGTTCTCGACGGTCTCCAGCACCTCGATCTCCTTGACCTCACCGGTCCAGGCCGGGTAGGCGGCGAAGTCGGCGATCACGGCCATGACCGCCGCCGGGGTCGCGTCGATGGTGATGCTCGACCTGGTGTGCTCCGCCATGGAATGGCCCTCCGCGTCGTCCCTTGCTGCCGTCCCGGCCGAGCCTGCTCGGTCGGGTGCGCCCGGAGCAGGCTATCGCGACCGGCGATCTCCGCCGCCCGCGGTCCGCCGCCCGGCCCGCCCCGCGGAGGGCGGGCGGGGTCGCCCTCCTGGGCCGGGCCGGTGGCTACCGGCCGGTCACCCCGGGGCTGTCGTAGGGTGCCATTCGAACGACCGGGTCCCGACCTGGTCGGACGGGTCAAGGTGTGACACTTCGAACACCGGGGCCGACCCCCCTGGCCGAAGCCGCCTACCGGGCAGTAACGTCCTGCCGTCCCGCAGCGTCGCGAACGAGGAGCAGTCTTGCTCGACTTCAGCCTTCCGGCCCTCTACCAGGTACCGAGCGGCGGTAACCTCTCCGACCTCGTGCACCAGAACGCCGAGCGGCACCCCGAGGTCATGGTGCTCAGCCGCAAGGTGGACGGCCGGTGGCAGGAGTTGACCGCCGCCCAGTTCCTGGTCGAGGTGCACGCCGCCGCGAAGGGCCTGATCGCCACCGGCATCCGGCCGGGCGACCGGGTGGGCATCATGTCCCGCACCCGGTACGAGTGGACCCTGCTGGACTTCGCGATCTGGACGGCCGGCGCGATCACCGTGCCGGTGTACGAGACCTCCTCCGCCGAGCAGGTCGAGTGGATCCTCGGCGACTCCGGGGCGGTCGCCGTCCTGACCGAGACCGCCGCGCACGCCGCGGTGGTCGAGACGGTCCGCGAGCGGCTGCCGGAGCTGGCGCACACCTGGCAGATCGAGGACGGCGCGCTGGCCGCGCTGGCCGAGGCCGGCCGCAGGGTCGCCGACGCGACCGTCACCGAGCGCCGCTCGGTGGCCACCGCCGACTCGGTCGCCACCATCGTCTACACCTCGGGCACCACCGGCCGCCCGAAGGGCTGTCAGCTGACCCACGCGAACTTCCTGGCCGAGTGCGGCAACGTGGTGGAGCGCCTCGCCCCGCTGTTCCGTACCGGCGAGAGTTCCGTCCTGCTCTTCCTGCCGCTCGCGCACGTGCTCGCCCGGATCGCCGAGATCGCCCCGGCGATGGCCCCGATCAAGCTCGGCCACGTCTCCGACATCAAGGACGTCACGGCGGAGCTGGCGTCCTTCCGCCCGACCCTGATCCTGGGTGTGCCGCGGGTCTTCGAGAAGGTGTACAACACGGCGCGCGCCAAGGCCCAGGCCGACGGCAAGGGCAAGATCTTCGACAAGGCCGCCGACACCGCGATCGCGTACAGCCGGGCGCTGGACGCCGGCGGCGCCGGGCTGCTGCTCAAGCTGAAGCACGCGGTCTTCGACAAGCTGGTCTACAGCAAGCTGCGGGCCGCGCTCGGCGGCCGTGCGACCCACGCGATCTCCGGCGGCGCCCCGCTCGGCGAGCGGCTCGGCCACTTCTACCGGGGCATCGGCTTCACCGTGCTGGAGGGCTACGGCCTGACCGAGACCTGCGCGGCCACCGCCTTCAACCCGTGGGACAAACCGAAGATCGGCACGGTCGGCCAGCCGCTGCCCGGCTCCGCCGTGCGGATCGCCGAGGACGGCGAGGTGCTGTTCAAGGGTCCGCAGGTGTTCACCGGCTACTGGAACAACCCGCAGGCGACCGCCGACACCCTGAAGGACGGCTGGATCTCGACCGGCGACCTCGGGTCGCTGGACGACGAGGGCTACCTCACCATCACCGGCCGCAAGAAGGAGATCATCGTCACCGCGGGCGGCAAGAACGTCGCCCCGGCGGTGATCGAGGACCGCATCCGGGCGCACGCACTGGTCGGCGAGGTCATGGTGGTCGGCGACCGCAAGCCGTTCGTCGCCTGCCTGCTCACCGTGGACGAGGACTTCTTCCCGAAGTGGAAGGAGCTGAACGGCAAGCCGGCCACCGCCACCGTGGCCGAGCTGCGCGAGGACGCGGACCTGCTGGCCGCCCTGCAGTCCGCGGTGGACGACGGCAACGCGGCCGTCTCGCACGCCGAGGCCGTCAAGAAGTTCCGCCTGCTGGACACCGTCCTCTCCGAGGAGAGCGGCCACCTGACGCCCTCGCTCAAGCTCAAGCGGAACGTCGTGCTGAAGGACTTCGCGGCCGACGTCGAGTCGATCTACCAGCGCTAGGACTCGCCCGCCCCCGTCCGGCCCGGTCACCGGTACGGCCCGCCCCTCGGAACGACGGGGCGGGCCGTCCGGCGGCGTCAGCCGGCCAGCAGCGAGGTCAGCCGCCCGGCCAGGAGGTCCCAGCGCCAGGAGCGGTCGACCCAGCGCCGCCCGGCCTCGCCCATCCTCCGGCGCAGCTCCTCGTCCTTCAGCAGCCGGACGATCCGCTCGGCCGCCGCCGCGGGCGAGCCGCCCGGTACGACGTAGCCGGTCTCGCCCTCCAGCACCGCGTCCGGCGCGCCTCCGGAGTCCCCGGCCACCACCGGCAGCCCGGTCGCCGAGGCCTCCAGGTAGACGATGCCGAGGCCCTCGACGTCCAGCCCGCCGCGGCGGGTGCGGCAGGGCATGGCGAAGACGTCCCCGGCGCCGTAGTGGGCGGGCAGCTCCTCCCAGGGCACCGAGCCGGTGAACCGCACCGAGGGGCGCACGCCCCGGGCGTCCACCAGCTTCTCCAGCTCCGCCCGGTACGGGCCCCCGCCGACGATCAGCAGGACGGCGTCCGGCACGTCGGCGAGGATCTGCGGCATCGCCTCGATCAGGGTGTCCTGGCCCTTGCGCGGCACCAGCCGGGAGACGCAGACCACCACCGGACGGCCCGCCAGGCCGAGCCGCTCACGGACCGCGGCGCCGCCGGAGTCCGGGTGGAAGGTCCGCTCGTCCACGCCGGGCGGCAGCTGCACCATCCGCGCGGCGGCCGTCGGCCCGACCGCGCCGGCGATCCGGGAGCGGGTGTACTCGCCGAGGTAGGTGAGGGTGTCGGTGCCTTCGCCGATCCGGCGCAGCAGCTGCCGGGCGACCGGCAGTTGGGCCCAGGCGGCCTCGTGGCCGTGGGTCATCCCGAGCAGCCGGCCGGCCCCGGCCCGGCGCAGCGCGGGGGCCATCAGGCCGAGCGGGGCGGCGGCGCCGAACCAGACCGAGTCGCACCGCTCGGCCCGGAGGATCTCGGCGGCCCGCCGGGTGACCCGGGGTGTGGGAACCATCACCTTCGTCCGGTCCCGGATCACCGGGAACGGCTGCTCGGCGTCGAACCGCGCCACCTCGCCGCCGTCGCGCCAGCTGGAGGCGTACACGACGACGCTCCCTGCGGGCTGACGGACGGCCATGTTGTGGACGAAGGCCTGGATGCCGCCGGGCCTGGGCGGGAAGTCGTTGGTGACGATCAAGGTCTTGTGCATCAGGCGACGGCTCGCTCGGTCGGGGGGTGCTCGGTGTACCGCTGGGTGATCCGTACGATAGGTCAACACCATGACCCGCCGGGAACGGAACCGCGCACGGCAACCGTTCCATCCCCGGGTCTGTCCTAGAACCTAGGCGGCCGGTGCGGCCGGGCCGGCGGACGGCGCCGGCCCGGCACCGGCGGCCCGGGCGTCCGTCGCACGGCGCCTCCGGTGGGACGTCCGAGACGAACGAGGGAGCGCAGTGGAGTTGGCCCCGGCCACCGAGTCCGGTTCACCCATCGGCGTCGCCGGCTCCGGCACGGCGCTGGCGGTCCGGCAGGGGCCCGTCCAGGGCCCTGCGCGCCCCTCCGGGCGGGCCGGGGCACTGCTCGCGCTCGGCGGGAGCTGGGTGGCCTCCCGGGCGCTGCTGCTGCTCCTGGTGACCGGCGTGCTGCGGATGCCCGGCGGGGACATCACCGCCGACGTCTGGATCATCTACCACGCCTGGTACGGCGTCCTGCAGACCGGCACCTTCCCGCTCGACGACGTCACCTGGCAGTACCCGCCCGGCGCCGCCCTGGTGATCATGCTGCCGGGGCTGCTGCCCTGGTCGTACCTGGTGTCGTTCTGGGTGATCTGCGGGATCGCCGACGCGGCCGCGATGGCCCTGCTGGTCCGCACCGGCCTGCGCAGGGGCCGGGCGCTGACCGGCGCCTGGGTCTGGGTGGCGGGCGTACCGCTGCTCGGCCCGATGATCTACAACCGCTACGACGTGATCGTCACCGCGATCGCGGTGGCCGGCCTGCTCGCGCTGATCCGCCGTCCGGCCGTCGGCGGGCTGCTGCTGGGCCTCGGCGGGATCATCAAGATCTGGCCGCTGTTCGGCCTGATCGGCACCCCGTCCGGCCGGCGAACCCGCCGTTCCTGGACGGCCGCCGCCGCCACGACCGCGGCGATCGGCTTCCTGCTGGCCGCCGGGATGAACGGCGCGTTCAGGTTCCTGACGTTCCAGAAGGACCGCGGCATCGAGGTGGAGTCGGTCGGCGCACTGCCGATCCACTTCGCCCGGATCGCCGGTGCCTGGGACGGCAAGGTGCTGATGAACTACGGCTCCGTCGAGATGCTCGGACCGTGGGTGCCGGTGGTCTCCAAGGTCATGCTGGCCGGCTCGGTCCTGGGCTTCGGCTGGCTGCTGCTGTGGCGGTTCACCGCCCGCCGGCGGAACGCGGCCACCATGTACGACGCGGCGCTGGCCGCCCTGCTGATCTTCACCGTCACCAGCCGGGTGATCAGCCCGCAGTACCTGGTCTGGCTGGTCGGCGCGGCCGCGGTCTGCCTGACGGTGCGCGGCACCAGTCAGCGGCCGGTCGCCCTGCTCGTCCTGGCCGCGACGCCGCTGACCCTGGTGGAGTTCCCGCTGATCTTCGGCGACGTGGTCGACAGCAAGCCGACCGCGATCGCCGTACTGACCCTGCGCAACCTGCTGCTGCTGGCCGCCACCTGGGTCTCCTGCGTCCGGCTCTGGCGCTCCACCCGGCGCGCCGAGCGGCTCCCGGCCACCGTGGTGCTGCCCCGCCCGGAGCAGGTCCCGGCCGTCGCCTCCGCCTACTCGGTCCGCCCGGGCATCGCGTACGAGCAGGACCTGCTGGACGGCATCGACCGGCCCACCGCCCGCAGCGAACGCTGACCGGGGCGGACGGCCGGCGGCTCCGGTCAGCTGTCGCCGGACGGCCCGTGACTACCCCGCCAGGCCCCGCACCTCGGTGAGCCAGAGCCGGGTGAACTCGGCCAGCCCGAGGCCCAGCCCGTCGCGGAGGAGCCCGTCCAGCCACGCCTCCCGGTCGGCCCCCGGGCCGGCCTCGCCGACCGCCCGGTAGAGCGCCACCAGCCGCTGCGGCCCGTACCGGCGCGCGATCAGGTCACAGGCCAGCCAGGCCTGCTCGTAGGCCTGGGCGATGCCGCCGGCGCCGGCCGTGAAGTCCCCGTCCCCGGGCAGCGCGACGGGCACCCTCCCGGCGGCGACGTCCCGGGCCAGCTCGGGGGCTATCCGCCGGGCCGGGCGGCCCGAGTCGCGGTACCCGGTCCAGTCGGCGACCCCCTCGGAGAGCCAGAGCGGCGTCCAGGCCCGGGTGTCGGCGCGGGTGGCCACGTGCACCGCCTCGTGCGTCGTCACCACCTGCCGGCCGAAGTCGCTCAGCCGCCCGTACGCCCCGGGGTTGACCACGATCCGGTCGGCCGGGGCGCGCCGCGGCGCCCCGGGGGCCGCGACGGTGACCGCCGCCATCCCGGACCAGCCGGGCGAGCCGCCCGCCACCAGCCGGGCGAACTGCTCCTCGGTGGCCGGCAGGTGGAACAGCAGCCGGCCCGCCCAGTCGCTGCCCCAGAGCGCCTCGACCGCCGGGACGGCGCGGTCGCCGGCGGCGGCCAGCTCGGCCAGCGCGGGCGGATCCGCAGGGCCGAGCACCAGGCAGTGCTCACCGGCGGCGGCCCGGACCGCACCGAGGTCCCACAGCGGGGGCGGGCCGTCGAGTCCCTCCTCCCGCTCCACCCGTCGGTCCCCGGCACTCCCGGCCAGCGTCAGCCGGCGCGGGTACACCACCGGCTGCTCGTCGTACCCGGTCACCGTGACCGCCAGCTCGGCGGTGGCGGAGCACCGACCGGCCGGGTCCACCGGGCCGAGCAGCAGGTTGCGGTAGACCGCCCGGACCGGCAGCGCGGGCGGCCCCGCGGTCAGTGCCCGGGCCCGCTCGTCCAGCGCCGCGAGGACCTCGGCGTGCTCGTCGGCCGCGGCCGACGCCGGAGCGGCCCGGCCGGCCCCGGGCATCGAGAGCTGGGCCAGACCGGCGGCCGCGAGCAACAGGGCGCCGCGCCGGGACAGCGTCCGGCCGCCGCCCGTGGCGCCGACCGGGGAGGGGCCGGGGCGGCTCAGAGCCGGATCACCCCCGCGACCGGCATCGCGCCGACGCTCTCGTAGCGGACCTTGGCCCCCGGGTACGGGGCGTGCACGATCACGCCGCCGCCGGCGTACATCCCGACGTGGTGCATGTCCCGGTAGAAGATCACCAGGTCTCCCGGCCGCGCTTCGGAGAGTCCCACCCGCCGGCCGGCGTACGCCTGGGCCTGCGAGGTGCGCGGCAGGGTCACTCCGGCCTGCCGCCAACTCCAGTACATCAGACCGGAACAGTCGAACGCCTTGGGCCCGGTGGATCCGTACACGTAGGGCGAGCCGATCATCTTGACGGCGGCGGCCAGCGCGGCGGCGCCCCGCTCGGAGGCGGGCGGGGCGGTCCCGAGGTCCAGCCGGTCGGTGCCGCGCGTGGCCCGCTGCTCCGCCTCCCGGGCGTCCTGCGCCGCCAGCCGGGCCCGCTCGACGACGCCGAGGCTGTTGAGGAGCCGCTGCGCCTTGGCCAGCCGCTGCTGGATCTGCTGCTTGCTCTCGGCGAGCGCCTTGCGGGTCTGGTCCAGCTCGGCGAGCTTGGCGGACGTCTCGGCGCGGCGCTGGTCGAGTCCGCGCTGCCGGGCGACCACCTCGCGGAGCGTCTCGTTCTGCCGCTCGGCGGCCTGGTCGAGGCTGCGGGCCCGGGAGAGGTAGCCCGCCGGGTCGGCGGAGAGCATCAGCTGCACGGTCTGCGCCATGCCGCCGCCCCGGTACTCGGCGCCGGCCACCGCCGCGAGGTCGCCGCGGAGCTGGTTGAGCTCGTCCTGGGCGACGGCGGTCTGCTGCTGGAGCGTGCCGGTCTCGTGCTGGAGCTTCTGCTGGGCCTCCTGGGCGGCGTTGTGCCGCTCGGAGGCCTGCTCGGCCTCCTCGTACAGCTGCTCCACCTGGGCCTTGACGTCCTTGCGGTTGGCGGGCCCGTCCGGGGAGCCGGGCGCCGCCTGGGCGGTGCCTCCGGTCGCCACACCCAGCGCGGTGGTGGCCGCCGCGGTGAGCACCAGCGCCCGGGCGAGGGCGTGCGCACCTGACAGCGGGGAACGGCGGTGCACGGGCATGCGGCGTCGGCTCCGATCCTGCGGCAACGGCCCGCCGCCGCCCCGGGGAGGACGGCTGGAAGCGGGAGTCCGGTGGCAGACGTTAGCGAGTCCGGGCAACCGAGTCCAAACCCCTCCCAACCCGAATATTTGACCCTCAATCGGACATCAGCCCGAGCGGGGGAAAAGCCGCAGGCCCGGCCTCCCCTCGCGGGGAGACCGGGCCCGTACGGACCGCGTGATCGGGGATCAGAGGCGCACGATGGAGTTGACCGGCATGTTGGAGGCCGCCTCGTAACGCACCGACGCGCCCGGCTTGGGGGCGTGGATGACCTGACCGCCGCCCACGTAGATGCCGACGTGGTGCCGGTCGCCGTAGAAGATGACCAGGTCGCCGGGCTGGGCCTGGGAGATGTCCGAGCCGATCCGGGTACCGGCGCCGGCCTGCGCCTGCGAGGTGCGCGGCAGCGACACGCCCGCCTGGGCGTAGGCCCAGCCGGTGAGGCCGGAGCAGTCGAAGCTGCTCGGGCCGGTGGCGCCGTAGACGTACGGGGCACCGAGCTTGCTCTCGGCCGCGGCGATCGCGGCGGCGGCGCGCGAGCTGTTGGCGGCGGGCGCGGCCGGCTTCGGCGCCGCCGGAGCGGAGGAGGCCGGCGCGGCGGGCGCCTGGGTGGACGGAGCCTGGGTGGACGGCGCGCTGAGGTTGGTGCGGTCGTTCTCGCGGGAGGCGCGCTCGGCGTCGGCCTTCGCCTTGGCGACCTTGGCGGCCTCGGCCTTGGCGGCGTCCGCCTTCGCCTTGGCCTCGGCGGCGGCCTTCTCCTCGGCCGCGCGGATCGCCAGGCGCTCCTGCTCGCTGAGCGTGTTGAACAGGTCCTGGGCCTTCGTCAGCTTGGCCTGGACCTCCTCCTTGGAGGTCTTCAGCTGCTGGGTGGTGGCCTCCAGCTCGCCGAGCTTGTTCTGGGTCTCGGTGCGGTCCTGGTCGAGCCTGCGCTGCTGCTCCTGGAGCTCCTTCAGCGCGCCGGACTGGGTCGAACCGGCCTGGTTCAGGGCGTCGGCCTGGTTGAGGAAGTTGTCCGGGCTGGAGGAGAGCACCAGCTGGACGGTCTGCGATATGCCGCCGGTGCGGTACTGCTCGCCGGCGATCTCGGCGAGGCCGCCCTGCGCCTCGGTCACCACAGCCTGCTGACGGGCCACCTTGTCCTGGAGGTCGCCGACCTGCTTCTGCAGCTCCTGCTGCTTGGCCTGGGCGCCGTTGAGCTTCTCGGTGGCGATCTCGGCCTGCTCGTTGAGCTGGTCGACCTGCTCCTTGACCTGGTCCTTGGTCGGCGTCGGGTCGGCGTGGGCGCCGGACTGCGCGGAAAGGGCGACGGCCGCGGCGGCGAGGCCGGTCATGATCGAGACCCGGGTGCGGCCGGCGGGCTTGGGACGACGATGGGACGCCACGAAGGCGGACTCCTTCTTCCTCATCCGCCTACCGGGTGAGCTGACGGGTTCGGGCGGAAGCGTGCCCTACGACGCCTCACCGGCCGCTCACGCGACCGACCTGGCGCCGATTCACCCCGGAGGAACGTGGTTCCCCGGCTCCACTCCACAGCGCCCCCGACTGCTGGGCTCTCACTCGGACGGGCGACTGCCCGTCCCGCTGTTTCACGAACTCGGCGGGAACCACCGCCGCCACCCGGGCTGGGTGATCGACTGTGCGGTGGTTCGAGGTACGACCCTAGTAACAGATCCGTGATCCGTTCAAATCCTTGTCGGAAAAAAGCTAGAAGAATACCGAAGTTCATTTGCGAATATGACCGGGTGTGACCAGCGCCGTACACGGAGCTGATCGTTCCTCACCTCGCGGTCGAACCGGCGGCCGAAACACCCGCGCCACCCCCGTTCGGAGGTGGCGCGGATCACAGGGCCTTCGGCGGGCCCGCGGGCGTGTCGTGGCGGACCGTCAAACGGCCGGACACCCCGGCGCGTCAGACGCGGCGGATCGTGTTGATCTTCATCCCGTCGGCCTTCATCACCTTGATCACGTCACCGGTGCGGGGCGCGTGCACCACCATGCCGTTGCCGATGTACATCGCGACGTGGCTGCGGTCGTCGCGGTAGATGATCAGGTCACCCGGCTGCGCCTCGGCGAGCGACGGCACCCGGGTGCCGTAGTTGCCCTGGGCCTGCGAGGTACGCGGCAGCGAGACCCCGGCCTTGCCGTACGCCCAGACCATGAGCCCCGAGCAGTCGAAGCTGTTCGGGCCGGTGGAACCCCAGCCGTACGGCTTGCCCTGCTGGGCCATCGCGAGGGCCACCGCGGAGCCGGCCATGCCGGAGGCCTTCGGGAGCTCACCCAGGTCTGGACGCTCGGTCCCGCGCGAGGCGCGGTCGGCCTGCTGCTGGGCCGCCTTCAGGGCCGCACGGTCGGCGGCGCTGAGCGAGTTCAGCAGGTCCTGGGCCTCCTTGAGCTTCTTGTTCACCTCCGCCTTGGACTGGTTCAGGTCCTTGGTGGTGGTGTCCAGCGAGGCCAGGACGGCGGCCGCCTCGACCTTCTGCTGATCCAGCCGGCGCTGCTGGTCCTGGAGCCCCTTGAGCGCCTCCGCCTGGCTGGAGCTGGCCTGCTGCACGCTGCTGGCCTTGTCCAGGTAGCCGGACGGGTCGGAGGAGAGCATCAGCTGGACCGACGGGTCGATGCCGCCGGTGCGGTACTGCGCACCCGCGACCTCGGCCAGCCCGGCCTGAAGCTGGGTCATCTGCTCCTGACCTCGGGCCACCTGGTCCTGGAGCTGGTCAGCCTGCTTGCGCAGCTGGTCGGCCCGCTCCTTGGCGCCGTTGAATCGCTCGGTGGCCTGTTCGGCCTCCTCCTGCAGCTGGTCGATCTGCGCCTTGACGTCGTCCTTCTTGGGCGACGGGCTCGGCGCGGCGTGAGCGGCGACCTGGGCGGAGAGAGCGACCGCGGTCGCAGCGGCCGCGGTGAGCACGGTGACTCGCGCGCGGCTCGGCTGCTTGGGACGGCGGTGGGAGGCCAAAAGACCGGCTCCTTCTTCCAATGGACTCACCTGAACGGGTGAGAATCCGGAAAATAGGTTTGACGCCAGACACTAGTGAAGATCCACGCTTTGCGCCACTCCCCCGTTGGCGTGAACCCGTCCCCCACTCCCTGACTTCACGAGACCCTCACATCGCCGCAATCCCGGCGCTGACCAGGCGTCATTCCCGCCCGCTCGGGACCGGCGCACGGCTACGGCCGGGCCAGCCGATTGAGCAGCAGAACGGAGGCTACAGGGCGCGCGCCCGCCTTCCGTACGCCCTCCGCGACCTCCCGGTCGGTGGAGACCACCACCACCGGGCGCCCCTGCGGCTCGGCCCGCACCAACCGGCGGATCAACTCGTCCGCCGTCTCCCCCGTTCGGCTGAACCGCACCCGCACGCCGCGCGGCGGCGCCATGATCACCGGCACGTCCAGGTCCTGCCCGTCGAACACGCAGGTGACCTCCGCCTGGGTGCGCTGCGCCAGCATCGCCAGCCCGCCCAGCAGCCGGATCCGCTGCTGCTCCAACGGCAGCGTCGGGTAGCCCGTCTTGGTCACGTTGTAGCCGTCCACCACCAGATGGACCTGCGGGATCGCCAGCAGCTGGTCCAGCAGCGCCGGGTCGTCCTCCGCCAGACCGCGCCGCGCCACGTCGTGCGGCGAGGCCGAACCCGGCACCACCGCCTCCACCAGGTCCGCCGGACGGATCTGGGACACCGGGAGCGCCAGCTCCCGCTGCAGTCCCTGGGCCGACTGGAGGACGGCGTCCAGCAGCAGCCGCAGCCGCATGTCCTCGACGCTGCGCCCCTCGCGGGCCGACCGGCGGCCCTGCTCGACGGCGGTCTCCAGCTCCGACACCCGGTGCCGCAGCCGCCGCGTCTCGCTCTCGCCGGCACTCCGCTCGGCCGCCGCCTGCGCCTTGACCGCCTCGAACTCGACAGCCAGCTTGCGGGTCTCGGCCTGCGCCCGGCGGGTGTCGCTCTCCAGCGAACGGACCTTCCGGCGCAGCGACTCGGCCTCCTTGCGGACGTCCTCCGACTCGCTCCGCTGCCGGTCCAGGTCGGCACGGGCGGCGGCCCGCACCTCGGCCAGCTCGGCCTGCAGCTTCTCCACCAGCCGGGCCGCCTCGGCCGCCGCGCCTTCGGCGCCGGCCCGCTCGGCCTCCTCGCCCGCCTCCGCGACCAGGCGGCTCCAGCCCGCCGACCGGACCAGGTACGCGGCCGCGGCCACGTCCATCGGATCGGCGGCACCCGGAACGGTGCCCGACTCCAGCGCCCGGACCAGATCGGGCTGGCCCAGCCGCAGCCGCTCCGCTATCCGCACGCGGAAGGCCGGCTCGGACTCCAGCGCGGCGGCCAGCGCGGTGGCCGCGTACTTGGCCCGACGGGCCGGGGTGAACTTGGCGTACTGGCGCAGCGACTGGGGCAGCTCGCCGAGCGGCAGCCCGCCGAGCGCGTCGGCGGCCAGGCCGACCACCCGTCGGCGCACCCCCTCGGGCAGCGGCCGGTCCAGCTTCTCGGCAGGCGTCTCAGCGGGCGCATCGGCAGGCGTCTCGGTGGGCCGTTCGTCGGACGGCTCCTCCGCCGTCGACGGCGTCAGCCCGTCACGGTCGCCCGCCCCACCGGCACCGGAGGGCCCGTCGTGCCCACCCTGCTCGCCCTGCCCGCCCGGCCCGTCGACGGCTGCCGCCGGTTCGTCACCGCCACCGGGCTCCTCACCGCCGGCCACCTCGGCCGCGGCGCCGGAACCGAAGGGAGCGGCCACGGCCGCGTCCGGCGCCTGCGCGTCCACAGCGGGCTGCTGCCCCTGCGGCCCGGCGGGCTCCTTCGCTGCGTCCACCACGTCCTCGGCTCCGATCCTGGTCCAGCGGGCGACGGCCGGCGGCCGGCACCCGCGTCACACCCCGTGCGTTCTCTCTGTATTGTCCCGTGCGGTGGACCGCCACGCCGTGTGCCGTCCACCGCACGGGCAGGGCATCAGCCCTGCTCGCCGGCGGCCTCGGGCCCGGCGTCCGCCGCACCCGGGCGGGCGACCAGCTCGACCTGGTCCACCGCGTTGCACCAGCGGCAGCGCACCGACTCGACGGTCTCGCTGAGGACCTGGGTCTCCTCGACCTTGGAATCGCCGGCCAGGTCGAAGTGGAGGAACTCGGTCACCCGGGCGGTGCGGGTGACGTCGAAACGGGTCAGGTTTCCGCAGAGCGTGCAGCGCCAGCGCGTCTCGGCGGTCAGAGCGGGGACAGTCATCGGGGGTCCTCTCGGGTGGTCCCTGGATGGGCTCAGGCGCTCCCCCCGGAGCCCCGGCGTCGGCGGCGGGAGGCGGGAATGCCCGCCCCAAGCCTATTGCCTGGGGCAACCTTCGTGACCACCGGTCACGGCGATCACCGCCTTGGGCCACCTGCCGTAACGATGCGGTCCCGCCCGGTCCGCCGGAGGGATGCTTGGCGGCATGGCGATCCCGGTCCTCGACCACGCCGGTGCACGGGACGGCCGACCGGCCGCCGCCGCTCCGGCCGTCTGCTACGCGCTGATCGCGCTCAACACCGTGGTCTTCCTGTTCGGGCCGGCCGCCGGACTCAATCCGCTGTACGGGCGCGACCAGGCCCGGGTCTGTGCCGAGCAGCGCTACGAACAGCGCTGGGGGGCCGTGCCGGCCGAACTGCTGGCCGGGCATCCGCTCACCGCCGAACAGCTGGCCGAGGCCCCCGACCCGGTGCCCGGCTGCCCGGCCGCGCCGACCCCGGGGAAGCACCCGGCGCTCTCGGTGCTCAGCGCGCTCTTCCTGCACGGCGGCTGGCTGCACCTGCTGGGCAACCTGCTCTTCCTCCACGTCTTCGGCCCGACCGTCGAACGGCGGCTCGGCCGCCCCCGGTTCGTCCTCTTCTATCTGGCGGCCGGGGCGGTGGCCACCTACGGCTTCGCGCTCGCCGAGGCGCACACGGCGGACTCGACCCGGGTGCTGATCGGCGCCTCCGGGGCGATCTCGGCCGTTCTCGGCACCTACCTCCGCCTGCACCCGCGGGCCCGGGTCACCACGCTCGTCCCGCTGCTGCTCTTCCTCCCGCTGCGGTTCCCGGCCTGGCTGGTGCTCGGGCTCTGGTTCGCCCTGCAGTGGTGGTCGGTCCATTCGGCGGGGCCGGGGGTCGCCTACCTGGTGCACGTGATCGGCTTCGCGGCCGGCTTCCTCTACGCCTGCACCCTGGCCGAGCGCCGCCCCCGGGCCGCCCGCCGCCCGCGACCGTCCGGCTGACGCCCGATACGCTGGCGGCACCTCACAAAGGAGCTCGCACCGTGATCACCGCCATCGTCCTGATCAAGACCAGCGTCGACCGCATCCCGGAGATCGCCGAGGCGATCGCCGCCATCGAGGGCGTCAGCGAGGTCTACTCGGTGACCGGCGGGTACGACCTGGTCGCGATGGTGCGGGTGCGGCGGCACGACGACCTCGCCGAGGTGATCCCCGGCCGGCTCAACAAGGTCCCGGGCGTGGCCCACACCGAGACCCAGATCGCCTTCCGCACCTACTCCCAGCACGACCTGGAGGCCGCCTTCGCGATCGGCCTCGACGCCTGACCCCGTCGGGCGCCCGGCCGGCGCTCCGTCAGGCTCCCCGACGGGTGTCCGCGACGCAACGGCCGCCCTCGTTGCGGTAGTTCCAGGCCGCCCCGTCCGTGACCAGATCGCGGACGGCGGTCAGGAACCGGTCGATGTGCTCGTCCGGGGTGCCCGCGCCGAAGCTCACGCGGATCGCGTTCAGGCTGCGCTCGCCCGGCAGCGAGGGCTCGGGCGCACCGCATTCGGACGGCGCGACGTCCTCGTCGCCGAGCAGGGTGCGGAGCAGCGGGTGCGCACAGAACAGGCCGTCGCGCACGCCGATGCCGTACTCCGCGGAGAGCGCGGCCGAGAAGTGCGAGCTGTTCCAGTCCTGGACGACGAAGGAGAGCACGCCCACCCGGGCCGACTCCGGGCCGAACAGGTTGAGCACCTTGACCTGCGGGATCTCCGCCAGTCCGGCCTTCAGCCGCTCGACCAGCACGCGCTCGCGGGCCTCCAGCGCGTCGAAGCCGGCCTCGGTCAGGGCCCGGCAGGCGGAGGCGATCGCGTACGCGCCGATCACGTTCGGGGAGCCGGCCTCGTGCCGGGCCGGGCCGGTGTGCCACTGCACGGCGACCGAGCCGTCCTCCTCGCGGGCCACCGTCCGGGTGGCGCCGCCGCCGGCCAGGTACGGCTCGGCCGCGTCCAGCCAGTCGGAGCGGCCGGCCAGCACACCGGCACCGAACGGCGCGTACAGCTTGTGCCCGGAGAAGGCGATCCAGTCCACGTCCAGCTCGCGCACCGAGACGCGGTGGTGCGGGGCCAGCTGTGCGGCGTCCAGCACCACCCGGGCGCCGTGGCGGTGGGCGGTCCGGGTCAGCTCGGCGACCGGCCACAGCTCGCCGGTGACGTTCGAGGCGCCGGTGACACAGAGCAGCTTGGGGCCCTCGGGCGACTCGGCCAGCGCGGCGTCGAAGGCGGCGACCGCCTCGGCGTGCGAGCGCGGGGCGCGCAGGTAGGTGACGGCCAGGCCGGCGTGCGCCCAGGGCAGCAGCGAGGCGTGGTGCTCGGTCTCGAACGCGAACACCCGGGTGCCGGCCGGGACGGCGGCGGCCAGCAGGTTCAGCGAGTCGGTGGTGGCGCGGGTGAAGACCACCTGGTCGCCCTCGCGCAGGTCCAGGAACTCGGTGACGGTGCGGCGGCTCTGCTCGAACAGGTCGGTGGAGAGCTGCGAGAGGTACCCGGCGCCGCGGTGCACGCTGCCGTAGTACGGGGCGTAGGCGGCGACGTCGTCCCAGACCCGCTGGAGCGCCGGGGAGCTGGCGGCGTAGTCGAGCGCCGCGTAGCCGACCTTCTCACCGGTGGCGAGCGGGACCTGGACGTCGTGGCCGAGCACGGCGAGGAGCGGCTGCGCGGCGTCGGTCTGGTCGAGGACGGCGGCCGGGAACTGGGAGGAAAGGGACATGGGGATGCACTCCTTCTACGGGCCTGGACCCCGGGAGTACACCTCGTCCGGCGTCCGCGCTTGTCACGCGGACGGATTGCCGCATGACCCGGTCCTCACCCAGGGCACCCCGCCACGGACGGAGGGTTGCCGGACAGCCAGCTGGGGCTTGATGCTGTCACTCATGACCTGGCGAAGACTCTAGGTCGCGTCCGTCCCGTGGTCAAACACGGGTCCACATCCCGGACGGCCGTCCGGGCAGCGGTCGGCGGGCCGGGCTGCGGCCCGTCCGGACCGGGTCGCGGCCGGGTCGCGGCCGGGAACGGCAGAGGCCGGCGGGAGACGCCCCGCCGGCCCCTGTCACCGCATCAGACCCGCGCGGTGGCCTCCGACCAGTGCTTCAGCAGGTCCCGGGCGGCGCCCGAGTCGATCGCCGCCGCGGTCCGCTCCATACCGGCCGCCAGCTGCTCCGACAGCGGCGCGTCGGTGAGGTCGAGTGCCACCAGTGCCGCCGCCGAGTTCAGCACGACGGCGTCCCGGACCGGCCCGTGCTCCCCGGCCAGGAGCCGGCGCGCGACGTCCGCGTTGTACGCCGGGTCCGCCCCGCGCAGCGCCTCGATGCCGACCGGCTCGATCCCGACGTCGCGCGGGTCGAGGACGGTCTCGGTCACGGCGCCGTCGCGGACGATCCAGACCCGCGAGGTGGTGGTGATGGTCAGCTCGTCGAGGCCGTCGTCGCCGCGGAAGACCAGTGCGGTGGAGCCGCGCCGCGCCAGCACGCCGGCGATCAGCCCGGCGAGCCGGGTGTCGAAGCAGCCGATCGCGTGCGCGGTCACCCGCGCCGGGTTGGTGAGCGGCCCGAGGATGTTGAACGCGGTGGGCACCCCGAGGTCGCGGCGGGCCGGGGCGGCGTGCCGCATCGACGGGTGGAAGGTGGCCGCGAAGCAGAACGTCAGCCCGACCTCCTCGGCCACCTCGGCGACCCGGCTCGGCGCCAGGTCCAGCCGGATCCCGAGCTTCTCCAGCACGTCCGAGGACCCGCTGGACGAGGAGGCGGCCCGGTTGCCGTGCTTGACCACCTTGGCGCCCGCCGCCGCCGCGACGATCGCCGACATGGTGGAGATGTTGACGGTCTTCGCCCGGTCGCCGCCGGTACCGACGATGTCCACCGCCGGGCCGGGGACGGACAGCGGCTCGGCGTGCGCGTACATCGAGTCGACCAGTCCGGAGATCTCGTCGACCGTCTCGCCCTTGGCCCGCAGCGCCACCATGAACCCGGCGACCTGGACCGGGGACGCCTCGCCGCTCATGATCCGGTCCATCGCCCAGGCGGTGGCCGAGCGGTCGAGGTCCTCCCCGCGCAGCAGCACCGTCAGGATGTCCGGCCAGGTGCGGACCACCTGCGCGGGGTCGCTACCGCCGTTCGCAGGGTGCGCGTTCACCATGGCTGACTCCAGCTCTCGCTCCCCGGTGTACGGGGATGGACCGTAGGGACGGAGTCAGCCTATCGAGCGGCGGGGCACCGGGGCTCCGCCGTTCACCCTTCTTCTCCCGTAGTGAGACGCGAGGCCCCGGACACCTCGTCCGGAACGCCCCTCCCGGGAGGCGCGGCCCGGCCGCCCCCGGTCCCGGGGGGCCTCCGGACCTCCGCGCGCCCGCTAGCGGGCGGCCGGCGTCCGCTTGGCCAGCCGCGCCCGGAGCAGCGTGCCCGCGGCCCCGGCCAGCGCCACCGGGTCCACCGGCTGGGAGATCGCCGCGTCGGCCCGGCTCCAGGCGGCGAGCCAGGAGTCCTGCGGCCGGCCGATCAGCACCAGCAGCGGCGGGCACCCGTAGATCTCGTCCTTCAGCTGCCGGGCGAGTCCGAGCCCGCCGGCCGGAACCGCCTCCCCGTCCAGCACACAGAGGTCCACGCCGCCCTTCTCCAGCGCCTTGAGCACCGCGGGGGTGGTCGCGCACTCCAGGTAGGACAGCTCCGGCAGATCCTCGGCCACCCGGCTGCCGAGTGCCGTGCGCACCTGCTCGCGGGTGGTGCGGTCGTGGCTGTAGACGAGAACGGTCAGCGTCTCGTCGGTCGTGTACGCCATGGGCCCTGCTCCCTCACGTGTGATCCGGACCACGTTCGCCTCTCCCCGGATGCTACTCCCGATCACCGGCCGCCGAGCCACTCCCGCGCGATCCTTCTCAAGCCGCCGCGCCCACGACTGGTCCGGCCGGAGGACAGCGCGTCACCCTCACCCCCTCAGTCCACCCGTACGGCGGACGGGGAGCTTCTCCCCTTACTACCGGAGGGCCCCGAAAGGGTGGTGCGACACGCGGGCAACAGGGTCGAAGGGGCCTTCGAAGAACCGTCAGAAAAGGGACACGCCGCTGCTCAGCGGCGGTCCGGACGGCCCGTCGGCCACCAGGGGGGCATACCGCACGCACCGGACACTCCGAGGGACACCCCCCGACGTGAAGACGGAATAAGGGACCGACATAATGTCCGTCGTGGCGACAGCAACAGCAGTAGAAACCGGGCACGCGCACGGATCGGTCAACCGGCCGAACATGGTCAGCGTCGGAACGATCGTCTGGCTCAGTTCCGAGTTGATGTTCTTCGCGGCCCTCTTCGCGATGTACTTCACGCTCCGCTCCGTGAAGGGAGCCGAGTACTGGACCGAGAAGGCGCACGCCCTCAACGTGCCTTTCTCCTCGGTCAACACCACGATCCTGGTGCTCTCCTCGCTCACCTGCCAGCTCGGCGTCTTCGCCGCCGAGCGCGGGGACGTGAAGAAGCTCCGCTCGTGGTTCATCATCACCTTCGTGATGGGCGCGATCTTCATCGGCGGCCAGATCTTCGAGTACACCGAGCTGGTCAAGAAGGACGGTCTCTCGCTGTCCTCCGACCCGTACGGCACGGTGTTCTACCTGACCACCGGCTTCCACGGTCTGCATGTGACGGGTGGTCTGATCGCCTTCCTGCTGGTCCTGGGACGGACGTACGCAGCCAAGCGCTTCACGCACGAGCAGGCCACCGCCGCGATCGTGGTGTCGTACTACTGGCACTTCGTCGATGTCGTGTGGATCGCCCTGTTCGCGACCATCTACCTGATCAAGTAACCAGCTGATCAGGTCGCTGGCCACCGGCTCCGGGTCCCGCCCTTCTGGGTGACGGCCCGATTTCGCCGGTGGGCGACGCTCCCACCGACCGACCGCGCGCGCAGCCCTAGACAGGCAGCCTCGTGCCGGCCAGACCGGCCGCCGGGTGCACCCACCAGTCGACCAGATCCTGACACCGGGGTTATTCCGTGAAAAAGCTCTCCGCACGACGGCGCCACCCACTGGCGGCGCTGGTCGTCCTACTTCTCGCCCTGGCGGCAACCGGGGGGCTGTACGCCGCGTTCGCGCCCGCCGACAAGGCGCAGGCCGACGTCGCCGCGCAGTCGCTCGCGATCGATGAGGGCAAGAAGCTCTTCGCCGTGGGCTGCTCCTCCTGCCACGGCCTGAACGGCCAGGGTTCGAGCGACGGTCCCAGCCTGGTCGGCGTCGGCTCCGCCGCGGTCGACTTCCAGGTCGGTACCGGCCGCATGCCGGCCCAGCAGCCCGGCGCCCAGGTGCCGGCCAAGAAGAACATCTACTCACAGGCCGAGATCGACCAGATGGCCGCCTTCGTGGCCTCGCTCGGCCCCGGCCCGGTGACGCCGACCGAGGAGCAGTACACCTCGACCAACCCCGAGGACCTCTCCAAGGGCGGCGAGCTGTTCCGCACCAACTGCGCCCAGTGCCACAACTTCGCCGGTCAGGGCGGTGCCCTGACCCAGGGCAAGTACGCCCCGTCGCTGGAGGGCGTGGACGCGAAGCACATCTACGAGGCCATGCAGACCGGCCCGCAGAACATGCCGTCGTTCCCGGACGGCACCATGCCCGAGGAGCAGAAGAAGCAGATCGTGGCCTTCGTCCGCCACACCACCAACGATGAGCCCAACCCCGGCGGTCTCACGCTCGGCAGCCTCGGTCCGGTGACCGAGGGTCTGTTCGGCTGGATCTTCGGGCTCGGAGCGCTCATCGCGGTCGCGATCTGGGTCGCCGCCCACACCACCAAGGCCAAGAAGTCATGAGCCACGACATGTCAGAAGAGAAGCTCCCGGAGTCCCACGGCTCCGCCGGGCACCACGAGGTGGCCACCCACGGCGATCCGTTCGCCGACCCGGGTCTGCCGGAGCACCAACCGCGTCGCACCGACATCGACGAGCGGGCCGCCAAGCGGGCCGAGCGCCAGGTGTCGCTGATGTTCGTGGTCTCGATGATCGCCACCGTCGCCTTCATCGCCTCCTACGTGGCCATCGACAAGGACAAGATCGTCTACGTCTGGCCGCTCGGACACATCAGCGCGCTGAACTTCGCCCTGGGCATGACCCTGGGCGTGGCTCTGTTCCTGATCGGCGCGGGCGCGGTCCACTGGGCCCGCACCCTGATGTCGGACGTCGAGCTGCCGGCCGAGCGTCACCCGATCGAGGCCGACGACGAGGTCCGCAACGACGTCATCGAGCAGTTCCGGACGGGCGCCGCGGAGTCCGGCTTCGGCCGCCGCAAGATGATCCGCAACACCCTCATCGGTTCGATGGCCCTGGTGCCGCTCTCCGGTGTGGTGCTGCTGCGCGACCTGGGCCCGCTGCCCGAGGACAAGCTGGAGCACACCGGCTGGCTGGAGGCCACCCCGGCCAAGCCCCTGGCGCTCATCAACATGAACACCAACCTGCCGATGACGGCGGAGGACATCGTGGTCGGGTCGCTGACCTTCGCGATGCCCGAGGGTCTGCACACCCACGACGAGGACTTCCAGCAGCGCATCGCCAAGGACGCCCTGATGCTGGTGCGCATCGCGCCGGCGGACATCAAGGACGAGCAGTCGAAGGAGCTGGGTTTCGAGGGGATCCTCGCCTACTCCAAGATCTGCACCCACGTCGGCTGCCCGATCAGCCTCTACGAGCAGCAGACCCACCACGCGCTCTGCCCCTGCCACCAGTCGACCTTCGACCTGGCGGACGGCGCACGCGTCATCTTCGGCCCGGCCGGCCACCCGCTGCCGCAGCTGAAGATCACCACTGACGAGAAGGGCTTCCTGGTCGCCACCGGCGACTTCGACGAGCCCGTCGGCCCGAGCTACTGGGAGCGTGCTCGATGAGTAGCGCGAGCCGCACCACTTCCGGTGCCACCAAGCCCGCCAGCACGCGCGCCAAGCCCGCCAACAAGTGGGAGCAGGCGGCGGACTGGACGGACGGCCGGCTGGGGATCTACTCCCTCGCCCGGGCCAACCTGCGCAAGATCTTCCCGGACCACTGGTCCTTCATGCTGGGCGAGATCTGCCTCTACACCTTCGTGATCATCATCCTGACCGGCGTCTACCTGACGCTGTTCTTCAAGCCCTCCATGGGCGAGGTGATCTACGACGGCGTGTACATCCCGCTCAAGGGCATCCCGATGTCCGAGGCGTACGCGTCGACGGTCGACATCAGCTTCGAGGTGCGCGGCGGTCTGCTGGTCCGC